>JAJOJL010000028.1 GCA_021208645.1 Bacillus sp. (in: firmicutes)
CTGACGTGTCCGTAGCGAAGGAAGGAACGGACAGGTGGAGCGGAAAAACGAGGTGACGTGTCCGTAGTGGAAGCAGGAACGGACAGGTGGAGCAGTAAAATTAGGTAACCTGTCCGTAGGTGCTGCCGTAACAGGTAATTGGGGTAAGAAAATGAATTAAATCCCATTAGCTATATAAGTTCCTCGCAGTTGAAAACTTCAGCATGTAAGGGTGCCGGAATATTTTTTCTTAAGCTATACAGCAAATCAAGGACAATTCAACTATTACTTGATACAATGCAAAGGTAGAATAATATACTTACATTCATTGAAAAAAAAAGAATACATCAGTTACGAAACTAGCTACTAAAAGTCATGTAGCTATTAACGCTACAGCCTCAGCAATTTTAACTTCGCTTAAACACAAAAGAATTTAAAACCTTAATAGTATAGACAAATTTATGGAAGAGGGGGTATTTATTATGGGCAATGGTAAGTTTCTAGCTTCACTGGTTATTCTTGCGGTCGTTGCTTTTTTTATGGTGCAGTTAGAGGAGTTTACTAGTATTTCTTTCAATAGTTTAAATCAGACTCCAAATGATTTATCCATGGAAGAAAGTAAAACTTCATCTACACAAGAGGGGAAAGAACAAAACAAAAACGCTCAAATTATTGAAAAAACACAGACCTCCTCCGAACAGCATCTTTCTAAAAGTCATGCCAACTTGTATGAAGCAATAATGGATGCTTTTTCACAGCAAAAATCACAAATAAATGTTTCCTTATTCACTTTAGACAGCAATGAGGTTTTCCAAGTTAGAGAAGAAGTATTGCAAGACTTTCCGGAGATCTTTTACTTTGATCATGAAGGCAGCTATTTTTGGACAGATGGAAAATTAGAATTTCAATATAAATTTTCCCCAAAAGAAATTTCCCAGATGACGGTCAAGTTGGAAGAAAAGGTGGAGGTGGCCCTTCAAACGGCCATATTACCAGGGATGAGCTCCCTTGAAAAGGTTATGGCACTCCATGATTATGTTGTACTGACAACGGCGTACGATTACGACAATTTCGTCAACAATACGGTCCCCCATTTATCGTATACTGCCTATGGAGCTCTTGTGAATGGGATAGCAGTTTGTGACGGCTACACGAAGGCTATGAACTTACTATTAAGACAAGTGGGGATTGAGTCTAAATATGTTGTGGGAGAAGCAGGTGGAAATGCTCACTCTTGGAACTTAGTAAAACTGGATAATGAATGGTATCATATGGATGCAACTTGGAATGATCCTGTGCCAGACAGGCCAGGGCAAGTGGGCTACAAGTATTTCCTTTTGTCAGACAGACAACTAGAGATGACACATACTTGGGAAAAATCAGCGTATCCAAGGGCAACAAGTGAAAGGTTTGCTCACTTTACGAAAATGGAACATGGTGTAAAGGATGGCAATATCCTGTTTTTTACAGATGATAACAGTCTTTTCCGTACCCATATTGATGGAACAGGCCTTCAAAAGCTGGTAGATGTGAGGGCATATGATATTGCGATTGGTAATCAATGGATCTATTTCAGTAACTACTCTCATGGTGGCTATTTATTTAAAGTAAAACGAGACGGCAGCAGTTTAACTGGACTCAATTCAACTTACTCGAAGGATTTAGCCTTGACAGATGGTGTCCTTTACTACACAGATCAATCAACACAAGATAGGATAGGCCTGCAGGTGAATGACTAGAAATGCAACGAAAGCTAGATTAATAACTACGAAAAAAGAGCAGTCACCCAGCGATGCTGCTCTTTTTCAACTATTGATGTTGCTTATGATTAGCAGGACCAACCTTAGTAAGGGATCGTTTGTAACAAACGTTCGTCCTTCTTTGATTTTTCCTCCCCTAATAAGTATTTTCTTTCAAACAACTTAGTAGGTGCTTTATTTTTAATTTGATCGATTTCTGAAGTGAAGTTTTCCAAGCTTCTCTTTCGAAATTCGATAGCATGCCGCACAATAAGAAAGCGAATATTCCGATCAGACAGATTTAGTAGAGATTTCCAGTTGGCACGAATCATTGTTCTCGCAAGTTCCCACGATTCGTCTGTCAATCGTAGGTTATGGTCCGAGGGATAAGTTACGAATTCATACATGATTTGCTTGAAACGATCGCTCATATCAAAGCGGCAGATGGCATTTGTCAGTTTGGCTTGATCGTATTCCGTCAGCTTTCAGCCCTAATTTTTAATTGGAACTTTTTCATCTATTAAGTATTGTTCCACTGGTTCTTAGGGGAATTCCTAATTTGGAAGAAAGAGAATTTTTTTTCCTGCTTAAAAGTATAATGCAATATGCGAATTTGCTGCATTTTCGTCACCCATGCGGAGTGCTGGTAGGTGAACAGTTCCCTTACTGCTGCATACCTTGCTTCTAGATTCGATTCAAAGTCTCCAATCATAAAAGTGGCTATGGTGTATGGATTTTTCTTTAATAAGTAAAAATATTTTTCATAGCCCTCAATCAGTAATAGTTCCCCTTGCTTTGTCTCATAAACAATAAGTTTCTTTCTGTTGTTTCCTTCATTCCACTGTTTATTTTTCTCCCCTGTTTTTTCGGTGGGCAGATTGAGCCAGTACATGAGAGATACGGATTTTAAAGGTCGCCGAATGCTTTTCTGAATAGTATTCATCCTTCCCCCTTAAGTTACGACTTCCTACTTTTATAGTTATGTAAGGGGGGGCTTGGCCTATTCAGGGTATGCTAATGTGCATTTGAATAAAGGGATGGTTATGAGAAAAATTAGCTACCGAACCGTAAGGGAGAAGGTACTCAAAAAGTGGTTCTTTTCCACTTTTTCAGTACCTGGTAAGGGAAGAGCTAGTCTCCCTTCCCTTCCTTTAAAAAGCGATACCCCATTACAAACCCTGCAATGAAATGCTCCTCTGCTTCAATGGCAGCGCAACGGCTATAAGTTGCATCGATTTCCATTAAGTTACTTTTTTGTTCCTGTGTTGAAGCTTGCTCCATACCTTGCTGAAAGGCTGCAATAGCTTTGTCCACGGCTTGCCGTTTTTTCGGGGAGGTAGGCTCTATTGCCTGTTCATACTCCAATAGTTTTGTTTTGGCCACTTCAATAATGACCTCCACCATTCCCCGTTCGTATGCTTCTTCGAATGGCTGTAAAGGTTCCTCACTGGACTCTTCTGCATTTGCCTGGAAAAAAAGATCTAAAATATTTTCAAATGGTACCATGGAGTTTCGATTCATCCTTAAACACATCCTTTGTCCTATTTAATCTATGAAACTAGTATAGTCAAATACGAGAGTTTCTAAACCAACCACTTAAACTGTTGGAAAAAATTATAACTAAACGCAGCATGATTTTTTGTCTCCATTGTCGTGCATAATCTACTTTTGTTTTTAGAAAAATAAGAATGCAACATACTTAAAAATGGAAGCAGGGATACAATGACACAATCTAAATCACAAGAAGATCGTCAGTTTCGTGCGCGAAAGGAAGCGCAAAATCCCCACGGGAAAGTAAAGTCCTTAAAAAAACTCGCAGATGAAGCGAAAAAAAGGTAAGAGATCTAAAAAGCTAGCTTCCTTCATGGGTGAGCTAGCTTTTACCGTTTATAAGGCTATTCGCTTCTCTCTATGACAAAAAAATGGCAATGAGAGACAAAACAAAACGGAATAATTCTGTCCATTTAGTCTGAAACAAAAATAATAAATTATCCCTGTCTCCCTATAGTAAAATGGTGTAAGACAAACGTTTTTTAAAATTAGTGATTGGATTGGAGAGGAATTGGATGATGGGGAGAGTTCAATTAGCTAGCTTAAAAGATTTGGAAGAGATCGTTGCTGTAGATGCAAGTGTCATTGGCAATGACAACCGCCGAGAGTACATAAAGGAGGCAATCGAGTTAAATCGCTGCCTTGTTGCAAGAAAGGAAGATACAGTAGGGTCGCTGGATTTCTTTGTTATGACAGAAGCTTTTTTCAATTAAGTTTTATCTCTTTAGTGATTGTCTCAGAGAGTGAAAGAAGAGAAGGCCATGCGTCCTCATTATTACGTTTTTTTGAAGGAATTGCACCGACGGAAAAAATCTTTTCTTCAACGAATGAATCCAATTTACCAATGCAGCACGTCTTTGCGGAAAATGGCTATACGAAAAGTGGGATCATTGAAAATCTTGATGAAGGGGACCCAGAAATCGTTTACTTCAAATGGAGAAAGGGAATCGTGTAGGCAAATACAAGGGTGATATAACAATACATTCTTATGGTTGGAAGGGTGTTTACAGTTATGAATAGGTTTAACCGGATTTTTTTCTCCGTTGTTATTGTCCACTTCCTTTATACTATCTATCTCTTCGAAACGGCATTTGAAATGGAACTGCTTGGAGCGATCGTTTACTTTGTGATAGGTGGCTATCTATTGATTGCAGTTGGATTGATCGGTAATGGCTACTACCTATATAAAAATAAATGGAAGGTGAACCTATCCCCCTTTCGCTGGTTTGACTACGTCCTGATCCTCCTCCCCATAGCAGGACTAATTTACATTCTAACCTACTAGGTGCCTGTCACCACCCGGAATTTGTCGAATATGTATGGGCGACATACTACATGGATAGGTGCTTTGGATACGATGAAATTTTTGGGAAGAAAGAATAAAGAGGGTTTTTACAAGTGGTGTCGAAGTATTTAATGGTGTTTACCATAGACAATTTACAGGGGAGTGGGGATGTTTATGCGAAATGAAGAGTTATTGTTGATACCGGGACCGACGCCGGTAGTGGATAGTGTGTATGAGGCGATGGATCAGGAGACGAGGGGACATACAGATCCGCGGTTTGCTGCGGTCTACAAGCGGGCGATCGAGCGCACGCAAGAGATGCTGAAACCGGATGGTGAAGTATTTGTTATTTCTGGATCAGGAACGATTGCCATGGAAATGGCGTTAGTGAATACGGTGGCAGCTGGGGAAAGGCTACTCATTGTTAGTCAGGGCTTCTTTGGAGACAGATTTATTCCACTGGCAAAAGCGTTTGGAATCGAGGCCGATGTGATTCAGTCGGAGTGGGGCAAGCAAGTGGACCCTGCTGTCCTTGAGGAAAAGTTAGCGTCCGCAGGCCCTAGAGGATACAAGGCCGTAACAGTAACACACGCCGATACATCTACAGGGGTAGCCGCAGACTTAGAAACCCTTGTGCCTATAATAAAAAAGTACGGTGCTATGGTGATTGTGGACGGAGTTTGTGCTACAGCTGCCATGGATGAGGATATGAGCAAGGTATATGGTGAAGGAGAAACAGCTGGGAAATTGGATGTGGTGTTAACGGGGTCCCAAAAGGCTATTGGAGTACCACCTGGTCTTGCAGTAGTTGCCTTCAATCAGACAGCAATGGATGCAAGGGCCGCAATTGACAAAGTTCCGGCGTATTATTGTGATATTTACAACTGGATACCGATCATGCATGAGCCGACGAAATATTTTGCGACGCCTCCAGTTAACCTTATCTATGGTTATGACGAGGGAATGCGTTTAGTGTTAGAGGAAGGCATGGAAAATCGAGTCGTTCGTCATGTGGCTTTTGGTCGCGCTGTTCGTGCAGCATTACGGGAATATGGTATGGAGGCCCTTGCTTCAGAACAGGCAGCTGCACCAACATTAAGCTGTATTTTATATCCTGAAGGAGTTAACGATGGAGAGTTCCGTGCCGCTTTGTTAAAAAAGAAAGTGGTTGTGGCTGGCGCATTGGCTCACTTAGCTGGTAAAGCGTTCCGGATTGGTCACATGGGGAATACGACGGAGGAAATGCTGGAAACAGCAGTGACTGCAGTTGGTGAGGTCCTTATTGAAATGGGCTTGGATGCAGATATTGGAGCAGCCGTGGAGAAGTTTAGGGAAGTTTTAGAGCTAGAGAGAGGCACAGTCAGCGGCAAATAAAGTTTTTGAATGAAGAGTCGGTCGATTTTCCTAAGAGGACACAGTCAACAAAAAAAGCATCATCTCAAAACGAGGTGATGCTTTTCTTAGCGGTTTTGAAATTCTTTAATCAGGACAATTTTTAACGCTTGGATTTCTTCTTCAGTCAGGCGCTCTCCCAAATATGCTTCTGCTTCTTCTATTGTCATGTTACCTGCCATTGCTTGATCAGACAACTCGCTTACTTCACCTAATGAAAACTCCCGTAATACTGTTTTTAACGCATCTTCCTTTGTAGTAAACGGCATGGAACTCGATGGAGCCATCGAGTATTCGTTTGTACTGGAACTGTCAGAGTCATAGTCGTTCATTTCTATGCTGTTTATCCACGCATTAATTTCCGGGTCCTCAAGAAATTTCTCGATTTCTTCGTCATTAAGCATATTTTCCATCATGGAATCTACCATTGATCTGATAGATAACTTATTGCAAAATTGTAACCCATATATCCCGTGCCACCAAGAATACTCAAGGCGATTAATACAATAAAGACTTTCTTCATAGCTGTCTACCTCCAAGGGAAGGGTATTATGTTCTAAACAATATTATCATATTTTGATTGAAAATAAGTAGAAAATGTAGGAGCGATTTATAGAACATATAAGAAAAGACGCCCATCCTGGTGGGCGTCTTCCGGTTCGTATTGCGGCGAGAGACAGCACTCCACATTGTGCCTGCCTAAAGGCGCGTCAATCTCGTCTTATGCAATTGAGCTCATCGCTTAATCAGTATACCATGAGATTATTGCAGATGGAAGTTGAAATTTTTGTTAATTTTATTAGGTGATTTTTCTAAAAAAACTAAAGGTACAGGTACAAAACCATTGATATTGCTTATGGAAATTGGCTCCTAAAAAAACGAAGCAAAAAGATGGATAACTCCTAAAACACGAAAAAAGACTGTTTGCAATTCCCTATGGGAAGCAATCAACAGTCTTTCTTCTGATATTATTATGCAGCTTGTTTTGTAGTATAGCTAAATTTGCCTTTTAGCAATGTTGCCTTTAGATAAGGAATCACCCAACGGTCTCCACCGATACGACCAGCGTTGTAACCAGCAGCTAAGATGAAGATGGTAATCAATACCATCCAAGGGTTAGACGAAATTGTGCCTGCAAACAAGAATGCGAAGTTCATCATGATACCAAAGAATGCAGCAGCAGTTGTTAAAACGCCAAGTAATAATCCTAATCCTACTAAAACTT
>JAJOJL010000156.1 GCA_021208645.1 Bacillus sp. (in: firmicutes)
ATCCTACAAAAAAATCTGCTCTCTCTTTCATACAAAACCACCCCATCTATAAGAAGCAGTCTTGGCTAACTAAAGCTAAGATAAACCCACAATTTTTTCCAATTAATAATAGAGAAAAGCCTGTCACAATATGTTCCTTCCTGTATAATGGAAAGAGAGTTAATTACCAGATTTTACTTCAAGACAAAACATAAGATTAGGCAAGGAGCGGTGAAAAACGATGCAGAAATGGGCAGCAATTGCTAGTGTGGTCATAGCTATTATTTTTGTCATACTTGGAAATTCATATTATCAAAATAAGTTAGAGGACATAGCGACTTCTGCGCAAAAAAACCACCAGCAAATGGTGGAAGAGCAGCAAGAACGGGAGGCAGAAGCAAGAGCTTTTAAAGAAGCTGAAAAGAAAATGAGGATTGATCAATTAACCAAGGGGCTCTCACCTGAAATTGGCAGTCTTATAACGAATAAGATCATGGATAATGAAGAAATACATATTGTTGCATTTGGCTCACGTGTAATAAATGATTCACAGAATGAAGGACTTATTCCTTGGCCGGAGCTATTAGAACTAACATTAAACGATACTTACGAAACCAAAACCCTATTTCATGTAGAGACCATGTCTTACGGCCATTTAACAAGTTTACAAGTTTTACATGAGGAAAGGTACAAGGAAGTATTGGAACTCGAACAACAACCAGACGTACTTATTATTGAACCGTTTATTTGGAACGATAACGGCGAAGTGAACGTCCAAGATACGATCATTAGCCTGGAATTAATGGTGGAATTCTTTGAAACAGAACTGGAGAATACGTTTATATTTGTTCAGCCAGCACCACCCATGTATCAGACGCTGTTCTATCCCCAATATGTAGAAGAATTGAAGGAAGCCGTCGAAGCATCTGGTCTAACATACCTTGACCATTGGCCTGATTGGCCAGACATCAACGACGAGGAACTACTCACCTATTTGCACGAAGACCACCGAATGCCGACACAGGAAGGGCATGAACTGTGGAGTAATAGCCATTGCAATTTTTCATTAATAAATAACCTCACAAATAAGGGCGACTTAGGTTAAAACCTAATTGCTCTTTTTAAATTTGACTCCCACCCAACACCTCTCTTGAAAAATAGTTCACAAATTCTCCACGTTTATATACAGGATAAAAGCCATCACATACGTAAATAAGTAGTATTATGTGAAATTCGTAACAAAATTAACCTGAGCAGTTGCAGACTATAAAACCATTAAGCAGAGGTGATGCCGATGCTATTCAGCTACCAAGACGGACATTACAAAGGAATGATTAATGAAAAAGGGCAAGTAGTTGTAAAACCTGAATATCACGAACTATCTTATAAGAGTTTTGAAGGATATGCCTTAGGCTACAAATCTGGAAAATGGCAATACATCTCAGATACCGGTGCCATAGCACATGAATATCAAGCTATGGAAATGGATGTGTTCAGGGATGGCATGGCGTATATCAATGTGTATGGACTTACTGGATTTATAGATAAGGAATTTAATTTAGTGATCCGACCGAAGTATGGTGGTTTTATACATAGTTTTTTTCAAGAGGGACTTGCAAGGGTAGGTACACCAAATACTAACGATCAAAAGTTTGGATTTGTAAACAAAGAAGGAAAAGTGATAGTCCCTTTAAAGTATGAGTATGTAGGCAATTTTCACAAAGGACTAGCCGTTGTTACGATTAATAGAAGAGACGGTGCTATTAACAGGGAGGGAGAACTTGTAATCCTTCCTGCATTTCAGTTAATAAATGATTTTAATGAGGGCTATGCCATGTACAAATATAATGACAGCTGGGGCATTATCAAAAATACGGGCGAGCAGATGACTGGACCTATTTTTGAAGACTTTGATTGGCTTTATTTACACACGAAATTTTCCGAAGGTTACGTTATTTTGTGTAAGGGTGGAAAATTTAGTTTCGTAGATTTTTACGGAAATAATCCCTTAGATTTTCAATATGAAGATGCAGAGGCCTTTCATAACGGTTATGCTGCTGTAAAACAGAACGGGAAATGGGCATTTATTGATAAAACCTTTAGCCAGATCACAGATTTTTGTTTTGAGGAGGTTGGCTTATTTAACGAAAGACTTGCCCCCGTTAAAATAGACGGGAAGTGGGGATACATAGATGAAACAGGCTGCATGCAAATTAAACCCATTTATGAAAATGCTTATGAATTTGAAAACGGAATAGCCAACACTCTTTTCCTAAAAAGGGATGGTTATATATCAAGAACTGGGGAGGAGGTATATAGGGCGAGGGTGGCAATTAAGTAAAAATTATTAAAATAGAAAGTAGGGTAGTATAATGTCTTATCCACCAATTGATTTAAGGATTAACTTGGATTCATTTTGTAAGAAGGATTCTTGCTTTGGAGCGAAGGCTAGGGTTTTGCAAAGTATGTGGAGAAAAGATGTATTAAAAGTTGATAAAGGGTATACATATGGGAATTACGTCCCCTTAGATAGGGCGAAGGCTGAAGGGATAAATTTTTTGAGTGATAATATTTTCAAGGTTGCTCAGGGAAGATTTAATGTTAACAATGCGACAAAAAGTAACCATAGGTTGTGGTGTAATTTACTTTCGAGTCAACCAATGAGTATTAACTTGTTCGGAGAATTAGCAGAAAACCTTGAATTAGCAACATCTGTATTTAAAAAACTATTTCCGAATGAGGTAAAGTGTGTAAAAGAAATAAAATTTGAATACTCTCCAGGAAGAAGAGATTTAAGATTCACAGGAGATAATACAGCATTTGATGTTTTTGTAGAATATGTTTCTGATGAAGATGAGCTTTGTTTCATAGGTATAGAAACAAAGTATTCTGAAGACATGAAAGATAAACCATCTGAACACAAAAAAAGATATGAGGATATTACAATAAATAGTCAATTATTTCATGTGTCGAGAAGTACTTTTGATAAACTGAAAGAAAAGCCAATTCAGCAAATCTGGAGAGACCACCTTTTGAGTTTGACAATGTATAAAGTTAAGGGAAATGCTGATGGAAATGATAAGACAAAAAAGAAAAATAGGAAAGTAATGAATTATAAAAAAGGAAAATATGTTTTCTTATACCCAGAGTTAAATACTGATTGTGCAAACGCGGTTCAAGAATATAAAAAAGACTTTAAAAAGTGAAAGTGATGATGTGAATGGATTTTACGATAAGACAATAGAGGAATTAGTATACCTAATTGAAGATGATGTTGGTGATATGGAGTGGATCAAGTTATTTAAAGCAAGGTATTTAGATTTCTCTAAACTAGACAACGTATTATAAGCTAATGATTAAATAATCCGCTGCCTTGGGAATGGCAGCGGAATTTCCTTCTCCATCCATTTAAAAAATGCTGATCACAATATTCTATTCCATTAATAAGTATTCCCCCATAAACCAACAGGATGACAATTAACCAACCTCATAAAATGCCGAAAACCCCAATTGTGTAACTAGATCCAGCCCAAAACCACAAAATTGTGTAATGGAATCCCATAATTTAACCGTTATTTACAAAAACTTTTTAAACTAAAGTCAGTAGTAAATTTAACGAAAACCCTTATATTACAACACTTAAGGTGAAAAAAATGATTTTAGGCACAAACCTTCATGTGTGATAAATAACACATTTTCACATATTGTTTAGATTTTTTGCCATTTACCATATAGATTTTCCCATAATTAAAATACATAATGAAAATAAGAAAACACTTAAGGGAAAATCCCTAAAGTAAGGGGCGGTGAACATCATGGAAGAAAAAGAAAAAAAGAAAAGATTAATAGGAAGACTTAAAGATAAACTTATCAGTGCGTGGAAGAGTTTCAGTTGGAAGAACCCAATTCACAGATGGCAATTCCTTTTCTTCGCAGTATTATTTATAGTTGTTGGCTACTTTGCATTTACAACTAGCTTGCAAGCAACCAGTACAAGGGCGTTCTGTTCTGCCTGTCATATCATGACACCGGAAAACGTTACCCACGATTTAACAGTTCATGCAGAGTTTAAATGCATTGACTGTCACATCGAGCCTGGGAAAATGGAGTACTACAAAGCGAAAACAATCGGTGCTGCACCGAAAGCATGGTATGTCACCCTTGGTGACTTAAGAAATCCGATTTATATGGCGAAAGCACCTGTCTCTAACGGTGTGTGTCAGAAATGTCACTCCGACCACCGGGAAGTTACACCAAGAGGGGATTTAATCGTAAACCACCAAGGTCACATTGCAGAAGATATTCTCTGTGTAACCTGTCACTCAGGGGTTGCCCATGCGAAAATAGTAGAGCGGGGCTTGAACTTCCATGAGGACCTGGAATACTGGACGATGGAAAATGGAGAGCACCTAGTAAGTGATGCCAATGTAAGAACAAATATGGGTACTTGTATCGACTGTCACATTCGTTATAACTACGGAGAGAGACCTTGGGAAGTGAAGTACTACTCCTTGTCTTATCCACCAGGAAAATATGAATCTCAGTCGTTCGGATTATATGAAACTTTCGAGATTATGAAAAAACAAGAAGAAAACTTAGAAGAAGGCCAAATTTCCCACACATGTGCAACGTGTCATACGCACTGGGATATACCTGAAAATCACAATCGCAGAAACTTCGTGAATGATCACGGCGATGATGCCTTAAATGAACTGGCAAGTTGTATTAACTGTCATGAAGATGCGAAATGGGTAAAAGATTTACCGCAAGAAGATTTTGAAGAAAACCTTGATCCGCGTCGAGACTTAGCACACTATAAACCAGACATTTTCGTAGTTTCGGAAATGGCGAAGGAAACTAAATTCTGTGCTTCTTGTCACGAAGAACGCCCAGAAGGTCACTTGACGAGTGATATATGGTTAACTGCACATGCAGACCCAGTTCAAACGAGGGACGATTTGAATCGCTGCTTAGTCTGTCACGACTATGATGAAGCAGTAATGATTACGGAAGAACAATTTAGGGATTTAAATATAACGGCACCAACAGATGTATATTGTACGTACTGCCACCGAACGGGTTTAGCTACTGTTGAGTAATACTGCATAGGGGGGTATTGGCAGATGGGGGAACAGATAGTAAATCAACTAAAAAAAATACCGATTTCTGACAATGGCTCTCATATTTATCTTAATTGCATTTTTTGCAACTTACGGGAGCATGAAAGCAACATCAACGAATGAGTTTTGCGCAAGTTGTCATAGCATGGCGCCTCAAGTCTACACTTTTGAGGCGTCCTCCCACAGTAATATTGACTGTGTAGCATGTCATATTGAACCGGGAGTTGTGAATTATGTAGAGGCGAAAATATTTGGTCTATATGAGCTTTATGTTACAGTAACCAACTCAGAGCGACCGATCATTCATAGTCCATATCCCATTTCCAATGAGGCATGTGAGCGCTGTCATAACATGAATAACCGGGAAGCAACATTACTGGTGACTTGATTTTCGACCACGTCCTTCACGATGAGGAAAACGTATCCTGTGTTACCTGTCACGATGGAGTTGCTCACGGGAAAGTCGTAGAACAAGGTGCCGCTTATAAGACTGATTGGCAAAGGTGGACGGCAGACTTAGGACGTTACATCATGGATGGTCCATTAGTAAGCCCGCAAAAAAGGTTATGTATCGACTGTCACGAATTAAAAGGCGTTTCTAACGACTGTGCCTCCTGTCACACGACAGGACAATATCCAGAGTCACATGAACAACCTGATTTTATGGAAAATCACGGAAAGCTAATGGAAACGGAGCCTGATGGATGTCTTTACTGTCACGGTTGGATGGACCCAGATCCATTAGACGAGTTTGAAGATAACACACCAACGTACCAGTTGCTCTTACTACGTGATCAAGAGCGAAGATCGAATCTAAATAGTTTCAGGTATGCCAAAAACAATCAATATTGTGTAGATTGTCATAATATAAGACCCCCTTCTCACGAAGAACCAGCGTTTTTCCAAATGCACGGGGCGAATTTTGATGAAGAAGATGCCAATTGTTTAGCATGTCACGATTTAAGGCCAGGGTACAACCCGAAGATGGAAGTTGCTGCCTATTGTTCCAGTTGTCATCCTAGTAATCACGATGAAAATTGGAGAAGAGGACACCCAACAGACGTTTCTAATGTAACTACAGTAGATAAAACATGTTACTCGTGCCATGTAGAACAGAAGTGTGTAAGTTGCCACATATCGCCACAGGAAAAACGAGATAATGCAAAGGAGGAAGACATCAATGGACGAGAAGAAGAATCGGAAGACGAATACGGAGATGGAGCATAACGAGGAAGAAAAGCTGATTTCTCAAATAGAGGAGGTTGAGAAATCAGAAGAGGGTGAGCCAAAGAAGGAAAAAAAAGCCGCCAAAAGTCTTTAATAAATGGCAGGCAGCACTGTTACTAATATTAACATTACTATTATCAGTTGGTGGGGGTATTACCTACAGCAATATGTATGGAGATTCCAATCTTGATATGAAACGAGTGAGGGATCAACTAGCTTTCTACGAACAGCAAATCCAATTAAACCCAAATAATTTAGAGAGCCGAGTAGCATATGCATATACAAACTATTTATTAGGAAATGAATCTGATGCAATTAAGGAATTGAATTGGGTATTAAATCAAGATCCAGACTATTATAACGCCCATCTAAATTTAGGCTTAATAAATTTAAATAGGGGCCAGTATCATGATGCCATGTTTTCTTTTAATGAAACGATAAGGCTCGGTCCTCAGGATTTTAAAGGCTACATGAATTTAGGAAGAGTATACATCGAATTAGAAATGTTTGATGAAGCCATGGAAAAACTAACTATAGCAAACAATTTAAGTCAAAGAAACTCTGATATTATATATTACATTGGTTTGCTTGCCGAAAGATTAGGAGAGTATAGTATGGCTGACGAAGTTTATCGGGATGCCTTAAGGTACAATCCTATGTATGAAAGAGCTCTAGAGGGATTACGAAGGATAGAAGAAAAAGTGGCAGAGGAGGCATCTGTGAAATGAAGCGGAGAAATGTTTACTTAGGGATGACAGCAATCGTTTTAATCACTATAGGGATTACATTCTTTTTGAATCAAGCTCGTGGTATTCCTGTAATGCCTGCTCTTACAGACTTAAATCAAATACCAAACCATTCAGGATTTTTATACGGAGACTTTAATAATCCGTTAGCTAAACCAATGGATGTAACGAATAACGGCCAGTTTATCTATGTTACAGATCCTGAAAACCATCAAATTAAGATGATCGATAACGGAGGAATTGTAATTCATACATTCGGAGAACGAGGTTTAGAGCCTGGACAATTACAATTTCCTTATGGTATTGATTTTGATAACAACAACAATAAATTATATGTTGCGGACCTATATACTGGGAAAATATCTATGTTCTCAGATAGAGGGGAATTCTTAGGGTATTTTGCTGAAGATTTAACAGAGAATTTTACAATTGATGGACCGGGTGGTCTGCGGATTGTTGATGAAAAATTATATTTGACAGATATTAATAGTAATCAAATTTTAGTATTTAATTTAGAAGAGGAATTATTACTAACTTTTGGTGAAACCGGAACTGACGCCGGGCAACTTATAGCACCAAATGCAATTGCAGTTGATTCAGCAGGTAATATGTACGTATCAGATACAGGAAATAGTAGAATTCAGGTGTTTGATCAGGATGGAGAGTTCGTTCGGATAATTACTGGAACGGGTAATGACGGAGATCCAATATTTGTAAATCCGAGAGGTATTGCCATAGATGCCAGCAACAGATTGTTCGTAGTGGATAATATGACACACAATGTTCATAGCATGGATTTAGAAGGGAATCCATTATTTACTTTTGGAAGGATGGGGCAAGGAACTAATGAGTTTTTCTTGCCAAACGGTTTGTTTATAGATAACCGAAATACCATTATGTTACAGATACGTTTAATCAACGAGTTGCCATGTATCGTTAAATTGTTACTGTAGTAACCGTTAGTCAATTGAAACTATATAAAGTTATTGGAAAACTCTTATGAATAACGGTTACTTTAAGTATAAAAACATTTTTTTGGGAGGTGATAATGAACATAAGGTGTTAAAGTTAGTTTGATATATAACGAAGTACTGGAGGGGAAAGAGTTGAAAACACGTTGGTTAGTTACATTAATGGTAGCAATTGCTTTTGTTTTAAGTATGGGGTTAACAGTTTCAGCAGAACCTGATGATCCAACCCCTGAACCTGAACCACCTGAAACATGGTTCCCACTTACTAACGAAAGTTATAAAACTACAGGTACAGGTGGGAATAATGACCCAGAAGGAGTTTATGAATGGCAAATGAGAGGCGGGGATGCTAACTATAATACAGCTCCAAACGCCAATAATACAGGGTCTGTTCCTGTCAGAAAAGACGCTGGTGGTCATGGGAACTCTATTCACTACAATTATAATTTTAATACAAATGCTTGTGCAAGTTGTCACCAAACGCATACTGCTGAAGGACAAAGTTTGTTATTTGCAAATGAAGCAACACAAGTTTGTCTAGCTTGTCATGATGGTACAGCAGGTGGACCAAGTCGAAACGTATTAAGAGTCGCAACTAATGCAAGTGGTGTAAACCTTAATGGAGCAGGGACATTTGCTGGAACTCATAGCGGAAATATGAGTATGCACTCGGTAAATTCAGCATTACAAGTAAGTGCTGCACCTGGATCTTTCCAGGGGAATGATGGTGACTGGGATGATACTTTCTCTTGTGTAAGTTGTCATAGTGCCCACGGTTCTTACAGTGATGCTTACTTAGCGTTTAACCCGAATAACATGGCAAAAGTTTCTGTTACAGAGGGTGGAAATGCTGTATTTAATGCTCCTGTGGTTGGTATGGATAACATTCCTTCAACTGGTTATGCTGTAGTTCGAGGTCCTGCTTCAGAGCTAGATATTCCAGGTTACGGAGACGCAATTGCATTACGGTTATACCACAATGGAAGAATTGATAAAAATCCTTGGTTATATGATTACGACTGGTGCTTGCCGCCAACTTGTGATCCAAGGAAAAAAACAATATTGGGCAAACTTCACAAATGGTGAAGGTGTCAGAGTTGTTGAATATGAAACTCCTGGTGTTAAAGTTGACCATGGAAAAGCATTCGCGGTTGCTACAAATGATGCTGGTGCACAAGCAATTAATAGTGCAACAACAGGAAACCTTGCTAGAGTTTATAAAGTGCAATGGAAAGACGATCCAGTCCCACTTTGGCATCGAGATGGTTCTGGAGTAGCTTACTCTAAATTCTGTGCATCTTGTCATACAGATTACATGGCTAGTTCAGGAAGTAAAACTGGTAGTGAAGGAAATCCAAAGTATTACAGACATACAACTAACAACAATTCATACACTTGTGCCCGTTGTCACTATGCACACGGTACGGATGTTACTATTATGATTGATGCAAGTGGCCATACAATATGGAGTTTAAATGCTATGCCACAAGCTGAGTTCTTATCCTATGTAAACAGAACAAGTTTAGGTGAAAATGAAACTCAGTTAGCTGCAGCTACAAGCTTCATGTTAGATAGAAATGAATCTTCTGCGTTGAAGAAGTTTACTAATATGTCTTCTTGTTGGGCTTGTCACAACAGCTCAAAAGCTGTTGAGCTTAAGAACGTAGACTATGAAAAGTTCAGACAAAGAGGTACTCCTTCCGGAATGCCAACTGGACGTTAATAAAAAAACTAACATATTAGCTGCAACTAATAGTTAGCCTAGAAAGAATCTATCGCTAAAGTATGGAACTTTCATAGTTTCATACTTTAGTCCATGAAGTTTTCGTGAAGTGTTTCAAATTTGTCAATATATAGAGGGAGTTCTTACAAGGATTCCCTTTATTATATAAGTATATAACATAAATAATTGTTAAGTAAGTAGTTTAATGATGTAAAAGTATGTGTTTTTGTGTAAAAGGGGGAGTCACCGTGGTGAAGCCAGCATATAAAAAAGTTTCGTCTTTCTTCTTGATTTTTGTTCTATTATTAGCACCCTTTACCTCACCCATGTCTGGAACGTTTGCAGAGGTAGATACTGGCCAGACTGGGGATATTGGTGAATCAGGTTTAGGCTCAGAAGAAAGTTCAGATGAAACGTTAAATGATAATAACCAGACAACTGAACAAGATCAAGAAGGAATTGATGAATCGACTTCCCAAGTTGATAGTAAAGAGGAAGTTGTGATTACGGTTACGGGACCTGAAGAAGATACTTATCTTGTTAACGAGTCCACCGTAAGTTTCGAGGGAACGTATGAAAATCTAGGGCAGGACCAAGTTTAAACTAATAATTGAATCTGATAACACAATTGTGCGAGAGGAAAGTATCACAGACCTTTCCAATGGAAACTGGCAAATCATTATAGATAATCTAGATGATGGCTCCTACGAATACTACGTTCAGGCTTTTGATAATAATGAAGAGCCTATAGAAAATAGTCAAAGTGAAATAAGAGGTCTTATTATTCATACCTCCCCTCCAGAACTGCTCGTCGAAACCCACGAACATGAGGGGTATGCAAATAAAATGTATTTCGCTGGGACATGGGAGTCTTCTTTCCAATTAGATACAGAAGAAGAAAGTACCTTCATCCCATATATTGAGCTATATTTAACAACAGTAGAAGATGATTTGGAAGATGCGGACCCAGTTACAATTACTGCAGAAGAATCTGGTTTTTTCGATGACGAAGGTGTTTGGAATTGGGAAATTACCGAGGAAGATATTTTCGAACAATTAGAGTTAGAGTCTGAATTCGAAAATGGAAAATATATTTTTTACATGAAAACAGAGGATGCAGCGGGGAATGTTACAATTGCAGCCAATGAGATTGACGAAGAAACTAATCAAGTTATCGAGCCTTTCATGTTTACTTACAGTTCATCTCGGCCATACATTTCACCAAATGTAACACCGGTTCATAAAGCAACGCAAGTTCCGTTAAATACAACAGTCCAGTTTAAATACATTAGCGAAATCCCAGTAGATGATACAGACGAAACTTTCTTTGATGAACTTTTAGTCGTGAAAACTGGTAAGGTGGAAGTTCCCGGTAGTATTAGTTGGGATACAAATGACCATATCACAACAATAACTTTTACCCCAGAGCAAAACTTAGAAGCGAATTCTAGATATGATGTAATGATTAATCCGCTTTTTAAGGACCAGGCTGGTAACTATGTACACCCGAGGATCTGGGCTTTCACAACAGCGGTGGTAGAAGGTTCCCGCTCTGCGCATGAAATGGTACAAAACAACACAAATACTTGTGCAATTTGCCACAGTCCTCATACGGCAGAATATAGAAACCTATTAAAGGGTACTATTGATCTGCCAGATCAAGAAGGAACAGAGGAAAACGGAGAAAATGGGGATACTAATGGTGGAGAGGTAATTACTGATCCTATCCAGTCCTATTGTCTAGCCTGTCACGATGGTACTTCTGCTTCGAGGGCTGATCATATGGATGCAGAACACACGCATAGTGTAGGTTTAATTGATGAAAATGGTGTGGAACAATCCCGCTCCTGTGCAGCGTGCCATGATCCTCATGTGCAGACTGCTGACGGCAATCAAAATACTCATCACTTACAAAGTCATTTTACTTTTGACCATGAAGAAATAACAGATGAAGATGGCGAGCTTGTAGGTTTCCAAGACAGCAAAATTACCCTTTGTGAGACCTGCCATATAAGCAATAGTGAAAGTGTTGATGGAACAACGACTAGTTGGGAAGCCTACACAAGTAGCTTAACGTCCTTTAACCTGTTTAGTTATAAAGATCGTAACACTTATGAATTAGATGATAGTAATACTCCAGTTACTTTTGGAACAGCCGATAGCTATTCTCTCTGCCTACGTTGTCATAATGCTGAATACAGAGACTTGTATCCGAACGTAGTAGATATTAAGCAGTACTATCTCATCGATCCTGTGGAAAGTGAAGATGATTCAGAAGAGATGTTTTATGGCCACTTCATTTCAGAAGATAGAGTGAAAGACGGTAGTCTAATTAATGGATATTTAGCATGTGATGACTGCCATAGCAGGCATGGATCGGAAAATGAAATGTTGATTAAATCAGTCTTAGGTCACAATGGCGCTATAGACGATGAAGGTAATAGGTTTACATTTACTTGGAATAATTCGAGAGATAGTGTTGAAGGACAGAGGGAGTTCTGCTTAAGTTGCCATACGCCTATATCAGATACAATAGGTGATGAGGCAATCTTGCCGACAGAAATGTACGGAATTACATTATTCTATAGTGAACATAGTGATCCGAATGTTTCATGTGCAAGCTGCCACGGTGGAGAAAGTAACGACCAGCAAGAAAGATTTAGAAGAGCAGTCCATTCACCAACAAAAGGGATTGATCCTAACGATTAAGAAAAGGGGATGTATCAACGGCAGACACCGTTGGTACATCCCTTCTTAATTTTATATCTGCTATATATAAATCCTTTTAGCTGTTCTGAAGTGTTTTATCATGGCTCTCCGCACCCCGCTCATTTAACTGGCGGTATGTCTCCCGGTATTCTGTAATCGAAATCTGTCCTTGAAGGTACTCCCTCTTCAGTAGATCTAATAATTCATTGGCGTGGTTTGGCTTATGTTTTTTTAACTGGATGAATTTTTGGATTAAATCTTCTAACATTTTGATTTCCCCCTCATCAGTATGTCTCATTGCACCTTTACATTATCATAATTAAATCGTCTCCCTTGATTTTAGAATTTTTGAACTTCCGACAGTTTCCACCATAAGGTTTCAGTAAACCTATGATACTATTTTTGAAAAGCTTTTTTAGATAGGTGAAAATGTGGTTTTACATCCAACCTTGTCGAAAAAAGTAAAATGATTTTCAGGCTAATTTTTTTTTGAAAAAAATATGCCCTGTGAATATCTCCTACTAACGTCTAACTCAAAAACTACTCCAACTAATCCTTCCTTCATCTACCTGAAAATTAGTTCCAATTTCTTGAAATATCATCACAACTTTATCCACAACGAGTTTTTTATCAACATGTTAGTAAAAGCATCCTGATTTAACATCATAAAGACACTACTTTGTGGATAAGGGCAGTTAAATCTAACCGCATTTAACAGCGTTGTTAATAAAGACCACTAAATTTGCCTGCCCACAACTGACACCAACCCCTTATCCCCACCCTTTGTGGAAAAGAAAAAGCTCCAGCGATAAACTGCAGCTTCCGGAATTCATCCTATTCAATCTCTTCAAATATAGGTTCAACAACCATATCCCCATCTAACATAACTTCTACCCGTTCTCCCGTGCCTTCTATGCCTTCCCAGCCAACAAACGTATATCCTTCATTAGGGACGGCTTTAAACACGACTGGTAGCCCTTCAAAATACTCTCCAGTCCAACTGCTACCATTTATCACTCCATGTGTCTCATCCACGATCACCACCGAATTAACCCTAACCGTGCCAGCTACAGTACTAGAGTTTTCCACAGTCACAGAATGTCTTGTCCCCAACAAGAAGAAATCTTGCAAATGCTGCCATTGATGGAATGGTCGACCTTCAGCAAATCGGCGCATCACATCCACTTCTACTTCCCACACGTCCATAGAAGCAGGGATATTCCAACGCTCCATATGCTCCGAAATCTCCGCTCTATAAATTTCCTCCAGTCGATCCACCTCACTAACTACACGTTCAGGCAGGAATGCCGTATTCAGCATATCAGAAAACCTCTGCACAAACGCCACCTTTACTTCTTCGTTCGCCATAAGCTTCCTAAACAGCCTCTGGTAGCTTCCATCCCCCGCCAGTCGTGCCAAACCATTCGTATCTACACTGCTTCCGCCAGCGAAGCCTAACCCCGGCTGAACACCAAAGCCATAATCCGTATCAAACAGCATCCAGCGCCAGCGGCCGTCGTGCCCTACCGGAGCATCCCCATCAGGTACACCAAGTGGATTATAACGCCAAAGTCTTACATTATGACCAGGCCAGTCCGTGTTGGCCATATAAACTTGCGCAATTGTGTAATCAATGAAGTTTTCCACATCCATCATCGTATTCACATGTTGATAATTCTCATCATCACGCAGGTCGTTGTTGTCTACAAATTCCATCATCCTCTGGAAATGATCCACACCTGCCGGGGAACCACTGTCTAAAATACCGTCGTTCTCCACAATCGTCACATGGTCCCTGTCCACCCCATACTGGTTTTCCACATACCAATGGTCGTAGCGCTCACGGATGTTTTGAATCCCCCAGTATTCACCGTTAATAAAGACCACCGCCGGCCGAAAACCTTGCGTATCCATGTTCATATGGCTAACGAGCCCTTGGATCAACCCATCCCGAAACATGGTGCGGTGAAAATCATTCCCCGAGTTCCTTAAGATCAGTCGTTTATGAACAAGGTTATCCACATTACCAAAGAAGTCGTAGTAAAACAAATTCGTTCCATAGTCATCTCGCGCGTACAGGCGAAGGGACTTTTGCGGAGCTTCCCTGGACCAACCGCCGTGAATTCTTACACCAGCTTGTTGGGAAAAACCTAAACGCCCATCTTCCCCATAGAATTCAATGCTTGCTTCCCGTTCCGAGTCTCTGCCCCGGTTATCCCAATTTCCATTCACAAACAAACCATTTTCTTCGTGAAAAAAAGAGTCGGTCTCCGTTGCAATGGAAAGGACCGGAAAGGAGTACCGCGCCTCCCCATTTTCGTGGACAAAATAAGTATGGGTTACCGTATCAGACCAGCGGCCATCAGGTTTTTCCAGCTTGGCACGAATAACGGTTCCTTTAAAAACAGGTTCCGCAGGCGCCTGCCAGAACGTGTATATGCTGTCATTGGCAGTTCGGATCGCCGAATGCTCATTAGCATCCCTGGAGCGGTCATGAATCTCTATGGGCTCTGTATATGTATAGGTGTTTTCTGGATTATTCACAGGATCCGGTTCCGAGCCGTCAATGGTGTAATAGATGGTCCCGCTATCATAAGAAGCAAGCTCCAGCTGGAATGCCTCTTCATAGAAACCACCATAATGGGAAAAACGAGGGCCAATAGTAAAATCTTTATCCCTAATCACGGGATACTGATGGGCAAGGACGCTGTTATCCACAATGGGATTGCCGTTTATATACAGGCGCTCCGTTAAGCTTTCAAGCTCCTGTAAAGGGCTTACATCAGAAATTTGATTATATCGAAGGTTGATGTCCACTAACAAAGGAAGTTCCTTTAATGGGTTAATATCTGTAATCAGGTTTTCCCTCACGTTAAGTCGCTCCAAGGATGTTAACTGCTGCAGAGGGGTGATATCTTCTATTAAATTACCCCTTACGTTTAAGGTTGTTAATTGCGCAAGCTGTGCCAGTGAGGCTAGTTCCGTAATCTTGTTATCCCGCAGGTCCAGCTCCTGTAGCTCGGTAAAATACTCTAATCCTGTTAAGTCTGTAATGCCCTGGTTACGAAGGGAAAGGCTTTCGACGTTGTCAGCATCTAGATTCGTAATGCTGCCACTAAACAGCATCAGCGTTTCTCGTAATGCCGTTTCTAATGCAGGGTCAGGAATGTGGATAACTATTTCTTCTAAGGTTTTATCCACATCACTAACGGATTCTTGTCTTTCTTGTATATTTGATTGCTCATTTCCAGTTAGTAGAAAGGCTCCGGCCCAAAGAAGCAGGATTATGGGCAGTATTGCTACCAGTAAGGCAATTTTTCGCTTCTGATTCATTGCTTTTCCTCCACCATTAATTACTTCCGTAACATATGCTATTATTATAGTAACAGTTTACAGAGAGAATATCAGTTTTCACCCAATTTTTATTAAGTACTATATTTGAAAAACTACGTGGCTCCGTTGGAGCTCGCTTCAGTCTACTCGCTTTCCGCGGGAGGTTGTGGAGCCACCTCGGCTAATGCCTGAGGTGCCTCACTTAACCTCTGTTCCCGCAGGAGTCTCGTAGACTTCCGCTCCCTCCAACTAAGTTGTAACAAATATCTATAAATTACAAAAAGAGAAAATCCGATATTCCTAAAAATATTACAGTCAACAATTTTTTAAAGCATAAACAAGTGCAAGTAATAAGAGATAGACATAGAACGTAGGAGGAACGACCTTATGGATATTAACAAAAAAGAAGAGTTGGAAAAGTGGCAGACGGAGTTGGAGAGTAAGCGGGATGATATTTTACGAAGGAAGCATATGATCAAAGAGCGAATTGCCAAGCTCCAATTGCGCCTCGAAATTGCAAACTCCTTAAGAAAAGACAAGAAGGATATTATTACAGAGCAACTGACAGATAAAATGTACAAATACGAAAAGGAACTGGCAGACTTTAACGGCCTCCATGACCCGCAGTTAACGGAAATTGATTCCCTGTTGGAGGAAGTGGCCAAAAGGCTAGCAAGACTATAGATTATCTCCCCTCAATGATAAAGCAGTTGAGGGGTTTTTCATATTTTAAAAGTAAAATCTATTATTTTGTAAAAAAAATGATAATAATTGTCATCAAGTATTGTGTTATAATCTTCTATTGAGGTTTAATTTATTCCTATTTAAGCAACAATAAGAATAACGACTATTAGTTTCATAGAATTAGCGCTAAAAAATCCTATCATGGATGGAAAAGGCTGTATAAAAATGAAAAAAAATAAAAGTTTTGTTTTTTATATACCAAATGGGTGGCGGAGGTGCCGCCAGGACATTATTGAATATCATAAATAATTTGGACAGGCAGAAATTCCAGCCCATGCTCGTTACCCTCAATTTTTGACGGTTCTTATGAGCAGGAACTGAAGGATGATGTAAAATTCTTTAAGTTGGATACGAAAAGGCTTAGCAGGTCCATTTTTAAAATAGCAAACATTATCCGTTCTGAAAAAATCGATCTCGTATTCAGTACCATTCCTAGGGTCAATACGATTGCCATATTAGCAACAAAGCTGTCCTTTACGAAGGCGAAATGCGTGATTCGGGAAGCAGATAACCTAGGTGGCACCACGAAGGAGAACTTACAGCTCCTCGGGTTTGGCTTCGCTTATAAGTTTTCCAATCAAATTGTATCCCTTTCTGAAGGGGTGAAGGAAAATCTGGTCAAAAGATATAAAGTGAAGGCGAAAGATGTGGAAGTTATTTATAACCCGGTGGATTT
This sequence comes from Bacillus sp. (in: firmicutes), assembly GCA_021208645.1. Taxonomy (GTDB): domain Bacteria; phylum Bacillota; class Bacilli; order Bacillales; family Salisediminibacteriaceae; genus Evansella. The sequence goes on from JAJOJL010000156.1 coordinate 17,229, forward strand.
GAACGCCATTGAAGAAAAGATGGCATCGGGTCAACTAGATCCTCAGTATAAGGATTTATTTGATACGGAGGAAAAAGTGGTGATTACAGCAGGTAGGCTTGTGGAACAAAAGGATCAGAAAACGTTACTGACCGCTTTTTCCAAAGTAAATGAAAAAGTAAAGAGCAGACTCGTTATTCTTGGGGAGGGCCAACTGAAAGCTGAACTCCAGCAGCAGGCAGAGCAATTGGGAGTAGGGGAGAGAGTCCATTTTATTGGCTTTCAAAGTAATCCGTATGTTTATTTTAAGCATTCTGACCTGTTCGTCCTCTCGTCGAAGCATGAAGGCTTCAGCCACGTTCTTGCAGAGGCGTTAGCGACGGGAACGCCCATTGTATCGACGAACTGCAAGTCAGGCCCAGAGGAAGTACTGGATAAAGGCAAATACGGCCTCCTATGTCCTGTAGGGGACGCAGAGGATATGGCCAAGAAAATGTATCAGGTTCTCACTTTAGACGAAGAGCAGAAGAAGAAAGTCATAAATGATGGTTTAGGACGGGCAAATGATTTTGATGCAAGGGAAATTGTGAAGAAGTACGAAGCTCTGTTTTTAGACACATTAAACTCTGTTAAACCTTGATGTTGATTTTTAGCTACAGGATGCTCGCTTTCCGCGGGCAACGCTTCAGCCTCCTCGTTCCTGCGGGGTCTTCGGCTGTTAATCCTGTCTCTTCCTCTTCTAGCATCGCTTCGTTGCTAAATCCGTCGAGACAACTCGTAGCTTATTCGTGAAGCATCGCTCGTCGCTGGAGTCTCGCTCCTTTCGCAAAATCAACAATGCCTTTTATAGATCCAAAAAAACTAATTAGTCCTTAAGCAAGGGGGTGTTTCCGGTGGGAGATACCGTGAATAAAAAGGTGGTGCATCTTACGACAGTTCACCATTCATTAGATCCGCGAATCTTTTATAAGCAATGTCAGTCACTTGCCAATGGGGGCTACGATGTAACCCTAATTGCCCCGAAGGTTGAAGATGAGTTAAATGATAACCATGTTAAGATTGTTCCTATTAAAAAGCATGGAAATCGATTTATGCGAATGATCCTGTCTACGGCCGAAGCATACAGGAAAGCAAAGGCCTTGAAGGCAGATTACTATACGATCCATGATCCAGAGCTGCTGCCTGTTGGCTGGTTGTTAAAGAAGAAATCCAATGTGGTCATTTATGACATTCATGAAGATTATGAAACGGCCATGATGCAGAAGGAATATATTCCGAAGCCCATAAGGCGTTTTATCGCCAAAGCATACCGTTTTTTTGAAAAAACCATTTCCCGAAGAATGGAATTGTCCTTGGCGGAAAAATATTATAAAGAGAAGTATCCACGGGGGACTTGTATCTTAAATTACCCAATCGTGGATGTGAAGCAGGTCAACCGTATAGAGGAAGAGGCTAATGAGGAAAATAAATTAATTTATACGGGGAATGTTACAGTGGAGAGGGGGGCTTTGATCCATGCTGACCTCCCTAATATTGATCCAAACGTAACTGTTCACTTTTTTTGGTCGGTGTCCAAGTACATTAGTGGACAAAATGTTTGATACTGCTGGCGAAAGAAAACGTCAGCTTTATATAGAAGGAATCGACAGCTATGTACCAAAGGCTATCATTGATGAGCAGTATGCCAACGGCCATTGGTTAGCAGGTATTGCCCTTTTTCCACCAACGGAACATTACAAGAAAAAAGAGCTAACGAAGTTTTTTGAATACATGACAGCAGGGATTCCCATTATTTGCTCTGATTTCCCTAAATGGAAGGAATTTGTTGAACAACACCAGTGTGGCATTGCTGTTGATCCTTATAATAAGGAAGCCATTAAAGGCGCAATTGACTACTTGAGGGAAAACAATGCTGATGCAGCTGAAATGGGCAAGAATGGCAGAACAGCCATAATGGAAAAATTAAACTGGGCACAGGAAGAAAAAAAGCTGTTGGAGTGGTATAGTTCAATCAGTAACAGTACTAATGGATAACATTAAAATAGCAGCAAAAGATGATGGTGATATAATGGTGCATGTAAAAAGGAATAGTAATTCGTTAGTATCCATAATTACCCCTACATTTAATTCAGAAAAGTTTATAGCTGATACAATTGAATCGGTCCTAGCCCAATCATACACAAACTGGGAAATGATTATTGTGGATGATTGCTCCAAGGATAGCACAGTTGAGATCATTAAGGAATATGTGGAGCAAGACGAGCGGATCAGGCTGATACAACTGGAGGAAAACCAAGGTCCAGCCGTTGCCAGAAATACAGCCATTAACAATGCCAATGGAAGGTATTTGGCATTCTTGGATGGGGATGATCAGTGGCTCCCTGAAAAGCTTGAAAAGCAATTGCAATTTATGGACGAGAAGCAAATTGCCTTTTCCTTTACGGAATACGCCACAATGACAGAAGGCGGAACAGAAACTGGCAACACCGTAAAGGTACCTGAAAAGGTAAACTATAAAGATTTATTAAAGCAAAATGTGATTGGTTGTTTGACAGTAATCCTAGATAAAGAACTGGTCGGTGAGGTGGAGATGGTAAATATCCGTTCCCGACAAGATTATGTCCTTTGGTTGGATGTTTGCAAACGTGGATTCCCAGCCTACGGACTTCAGGAAGTTCTGGCTAAATACCGCGTTGTAGGAAACTCCCTCTCCAGTAACAAGGTAAAAATGGCAAAACAAAACTGGAAAGTGTATCGGGAGATAGAAAAGCTGAATTTACTAAAAAGCTCCTGGTATTTTATGTTTTATGTGTTTTTTAAGTTGAAAAAATATAGCACAAAGAATTAACTCTTTGTTTGACTTTAACAGGCTATTGAATATAAAACATATTTGTTATAGTGAATATTTTGATATTATGTACTGGTGGGGTTTATTGGCTTCTATCCAAACAGTATTCGTAATGAGTAGAATGGCGGTGCAAATTAGAATGCGTGATTATATTAATGAAATTATTAAAAGGAAAGATTTATTAATTTATCTTGTTAAAATCAGGGCTAAAAGCTGAAAAATCGAAATAGTTACTTAGGATACTTTTGGTGGCTTTTAGATCCCTTACTAAACTTTGTTGTGTATTGGTTTTTAATGGTTATAGTAATTGGAAGAGGTTCTGAAAATGACTTTAATTACTCTGTCTATTTAGTGATTGGATTGATAGTGTGGCGTTGGATAAATACAACTGTAAGAACATCTGCAAAAGCGATTACGAAATATTCATCAATAATTAATCAGGTGTATTTACCTAAATCACTATTTCCATTAGCAACAACAGCAACTCAAACATTTAATTTTGCTTTTGGATTCATTGTTATAGCTGTTTTTATGGTAATTTACCAAGTCTTTCCTAGTTGGCATATAATCTACTTACCAATAATCATCATAATTCAATTAATATTTTTGCTGGCAATCAGTATGTTTGTAGCTTATTCTTGTGTATTCGTTCGTGATATCGATAATATCTTGTCACACATATTACGTTTGTTTTTTTATACATCACCTATTATTTGGGAAGCGAGCAGATTGCCAGAAAAATATGATTGGTTTGTAGAAATAAAATCCTGTAGCAATCATTGTTAATTCTTATCGAGATGTACTCATGTTTCAATCTTCGCCTAATTTTGCAAGCTTATATATTATCGGAGTAGCTTCATTACTTTTTATCATTTTTATGTTTTACCATTATCAACGTAATGAACACAAAATTATTAAAGCACTTTAAAAGAGGTTTTAACTATGTCCAATAATGAGAATAAATCAGTTGTAAAAATAGATGATTCAAAGGAAGTTGTAATTCGTTCAGAAAACTTAGGTGTTTCTTTCCGGACAGACAAAAAGGATGATTATAAATCTCATATATAAATTATCTTGATAAAAAGAAACAAAATAAGGTTCAAGATAATAAATTAATATGGCCTATTAAAAATTTAGATTTTGTTGGTTACAAGGGAGAAGTCCTTGGCATTATAGGTTCAAATGGTTCTGGTAAAACCACATTATGTAAACTTATTTCTGGAATTCTTCAACCGAATGAAGGGGAACTATTTGTTGATGGTAAGGTTTCTGCCCTCTTCTCATTAGGAATGGGATTTAACAAGGAACTTACTGGACGTGAGAATGTATATTTAAATGGTATGATGCTAGGGATTAGTAAGGAAAAAATTAATATGTTTATTGATGAAATTCATGAATTTTCAGGGATTGATAAATTTATGGATCAACCGATGAAGCATTATTCAAGTGGAATGAAAGCAAGATTAGGTTTTAGTGTGGCAGCCTATTTAGAACCAGAAATTTTGATTTTAGACGAGGCTTTAAATACTGGTGATAAGGAGTTTAGTAAAAAAGCTGCTAAAAAAATTAAGCAACTAGTAAAAAAGGCTAAGATGGTTATTCTTGTAACCCATAGCTTAAAATATGCGAAAAAACATTGCAACCGATTAATGTGGTTAGAAAAAGGGGAGATCAGGAATATTGGTGAACCTGAAGATATTATCGAACAATATCAAGCTACGCTCCCAAAAAAGAAAAAAAAGAAGAAAAAAGAAATTAGATCTTAATAGAACTAACGCAGAAATTAAGGATGCAATTGTTATCAAAGCAGAGAATATTAGTGTTGCTTACAATATAAAAAAAGAGACTTTTTTAGCATTAAAAAATGTAAGTTTCCAGATTAATGAAGGCGAAGTAATTGGAATCATCGGGCATAATGGTGCAGGAAAAAGTACATTATGCAAAGTACTTACTAATATTCTAGCTGTTGATGAGGGAAAAATAACCGTTAATGGAGAAACAACTTCCTTATTGGGCTATGGAACTGGTTTTAATGCTCAATTAACTGGATCAGACAACATCTTTTTAAATGGAATGCTGTTAGGAATCCCAAAACAAAGAGTTGAAAAGGACTATTCAGAAATAGTTAATTTTTCTGGATTAGAAAAATTTATTGATAAACCTGTTAAGGAGTATTCTAGTGGTATGAAGGCCCGATTAGGTTTTAGCATTGCTGCAACTTTGCAACCAGATATTTTTATTATAGATGAAGCGTTATCGACAGGGGATGCAGCTTTTAAACAAAAAGCGAGTGAAAAAATACAAGATATGATGGAAAAGGCGAAAGCCGTTATTATTGTATCTCATAGTATGAGCTTTGTGGAGAAAGTATGTACCCGAGCAATTTGGTTTGAAAGGGGTCAAATCAAATTTGATGGCGATCCAAAAGAAGCGGTAAATCAATATATGATGGAAGTTGACAGTAAAGAATAATTTCTTTCCAGTATAAATAGTTTAAGTGAATTAAAGTAGGAGGCACCTTAATAATGTTAAGGAATATTTTCAAATTGATACTAAAATTTTTAAGGGGAAGTTTTATAGGCAGGAAAGCAGCAAATTTACTGTCTTGGTTCGAAAAGCAAATAAGTGCTCGTCATAAAAAGATAATTTCAGAAAAACTTACTCCAAAACAGAAAGATTTTTTGAAAAAACTATTATCACCTTCAAAAAAGCATATAATTGAACGTTTTCACAAGTCTGATGTTCGTTTATACAGTATTGGATTCATTAAAAAGGAATTACAGGAGTTAGAGGAGTTTCAGCGAAGTAAAGATTCATTTAAAAGAAGAATGGCTACGTGGCGATTGATTAAATGGTATGTTAATCAATCCACAAAAGAAAGTGCAGTTAAAGGTCTAAAGTTAATTACGGAGCTAAGAAGAAACCGCGGCAACATCCCTCTATTTAAAGTAGTAATTCTAGAAGCAGAGTGTTTACAAAGGTTAGGTAAAATATCAGAGGCCAAAGCAGTAGTAAAAAATATAAAACAGAGTGAATTAAACGTAGAGCTTTATTTTTGTTTGGCTAATTTGGAAGAAATGCCGGATAGGCGTATTAGTATCATTAATGAAATGTTAAACAGTTTGAAGCTTTCTCTAATTTCCTATAAAACAGGAACGGATGTAAAGCCAATTCACCGACTACAAGGAAATAGGGATTCTGCTACCGTAAACAACAATATAGAAGCTAATCAACATAAAGTTTCCGTAATACTTACAACATACAATGCTGAAGATGGAATTAAAACAGCCTTGGACTCGCTATTAACACAAACATGGTCGAATATGGAAGTGTTAGTTGCGGATGGGGGAAGTACAGATTCCACTACAGAAATATTAAAGGATTTTGAACAAAAGGATAAAAGAATAAAGTTAATAAATTCTAAACAAGGACCGTATTATTCTCGAAATGAAGCATTAAAGCAGGCGTTAGGTGATTTTATAACAGTATCCACTACTAATGAATGGTCTCATCCACAAAAAATTGAAAGGCAAGTTAAACAATTAATCGAGAGTCCTGAGATTATTGGTAATACTTCCCAGTATGTTTGGGTAAGTAGTGAACTGGACTTTTATCGTCAAAAAGATGCATCAGAATTTATATGTGATAATTTAACTTCATTCATGTTCAGACGGAAAAAGGTTTTGGATTCAATTGGCTATTGGGACAACGTTTTGTTTGGTGCTGATTATGAATTTATTGATAGGATTAAATTGAAATTCGGGGAACAATCTGTTGTAAACCTTAGACAAGCTCCTTTAACTTTTAAAACAAAATTTAATGGATATGTTAATGAGTTCGAATTGTCAAGTTCTAATGGATTCATGATTGGCCCTTTGAAGGAATACTGGGAAAGCTACAGCTATTTTTCATAAGACGGCTATTTCACATTATGTTGAAATAGATCAAAAACATAGAAAATTTCCTGCTCCACAAATAATGTTACAGACTAAAATACATGAAGAGATAAACTCGAGACATTATGATGTAATTTTAGTATCTGATTTTAGACTTGTAGGTGGCAGTACCATGTCTAATATAGAAGAAATAAAAGCACAAAGGCAGTTTGGTTTGAAAACTGGTTTGGTTCAAATGGCGCGTTACGATGTAGATCCAACGAAAATGATAAATGAAAAGGTCAGAGAGCAAATTGATGGTGAGACGGTTAAAATGATAGTACATGGTGAAAAGGTATCTTGTGATTTACTCATTTTTAGATACCCTCCTATTCTTCATGAATGGCAAAAGCTTGTCCCTAATGTAGATGCAAAGGAAGTTAAAATAATTATTAATCAGCCACCTATGAGTGACTATGGACCAAATGCAACCCTTCGTTATGACCTGAGCAGAGTCAAAAAAATATACGGGATTATACTGGAAAAGACGGTGTATGGCATCCTATTGGACCCTTAGTTAGAGATGCTTTATATAAGCACCATTATCAAGACTTGTCAGCCATAAATCTTAGTGATGAAGATTGGTCCAATATTGTAAATATTTCTGAATATAAGCGCGCTGAAAAGCTACCTAACAAAACAAAAATTAGAATAGGACGACATTCTAGAGATCATGAAGTGAAGTGGCCTAATAATAAACAGGAATTGTTATCCATATATCCTGACTCTGATAAATTTGAAGTATATATTCTAGGAGGGGGAATTAATCCCATTAGAGTTGCCGGATATAAGCCGAAAAATTGGAAAATTTATCAGTTTGGTGAGGTAAGTCCAAAGGATTTCTTGGCAGAATTAGATGTATTTGTATATTATACACATCCTGATTGGGTTGAATCGTTTGGTCGTGTAATAATCGAAGCTATGGCTGCTGGAGTTCCTGTTGTATTACCCCCTATATATAAGGAACTGTTTCAGGAGGCAGCAATTTTTGCGGAGCCAAAGGACGTTCTAATGACTATAGATCAGTTGGTAAGTGATGAGGACTATTATCGTTCTCGAGTCAAGAAAGCAAATGAATATGTAGAAAGTAATTTTGGTTATTCTATGCATCTTTCTCGGATCAGTAAATTTTTACAGAAAGAAAACACCTAATATGTTTAGATTGTAATGTTGAAGGTACTAAAAAATTTGTTTCCTCAAAGATTGAAACCTATAGTAAAATTATTAAAGACCTCCTTCATACTGATTCTGTTTTTGAATTGATACTTGTATTTTTCTAATATAAATTTTCGAAGGGACTGAACTTAATGCTTGATTACGAAGAAAAAATTAGGAATGGAGAGACTAGCGGTAACACAAATATAGATAATAATCTGCCGATCCCTGATGTTGAGTTGGGTCATACAAAAATTCAGGAGTTGGAAAGAGAACTTTTATATGTTACTTCTCAATATGAATTGATGAAAAGAGAAAGGGATTATTATCAGCGGAAATTGTCCTATATTGAACAAAGTCGTTCTTGGCGATTAACATACCCTGTAAGGAAGATTTTGGACTTTGTTAAACAAGTATTTTCCTTTGGAAAGAAAGGATATACAAAAAAGAAAAATTCCCATAGAAAAGAGAATTTAGTTTTATCTATGGAAACTGAAGAGCTTTTAAATTATCCTGTTATTGCGGATGATGTAGCCGGGTCAAGTTTTTTTCAAATAAGATTATTTTCTCCAGCAAATTCCCGATGTAAATAGACAGTTTAGGAATATTAGGCTATTATTATGTATTAATCCAGATAAACTGAATCAATATTTAAGTACTATAAAAGAAAACGATATTTTTCAACAAGCAGATGAACATTGGGAATATATCGAGAGTACATTAAATGAAGTAAACAGTACTGTACCGGTACTAATATACCCAACTAGAATTGATAATTATGAAAGCTTTGACGACATGAAGGCATCGATACTGTTTGAATTAGAATTGATTTTAAATAATTTAGAAAACTTAAATGTTAAGTTTTCTAGGTCTTTTAAAGAATTTTTTTAAAGGCTTGAACAGAGAGCCACAAGCTCAGTTTAAACTAATGCATCTTTTATTGGCATATCACTTAATAAATAAAGATGTGGAAGCGACAAAAGCTAATTTGCGTATGGCACTTAAATATCCAGGATTTTCTCTTTATACTCGTATTCAAACCTCTTTTTTCTCAGAAGCAATAAACGATATTCTGGAGGCTGTATATAATAAAGATGAAGAACAGTTAATTGATGACACAGATATCTATGAACTAACTGGATCGTTATTATATGCAAGTGGTTTCCGACAAATTGCATTAAAATTCTAAATCCATTAGATGGTTCTGCAAAACGGATGGACATACGTACCATTTGCATTTGGCTTAGCTGCCGTTCCCCGATCCTTGCGTCACCTTATGCAAGGATATAATGGTAAAAGTACGTTTGAAAAGTCTAAAAAATAGAACTCTAGGGAGAGCGGAGTTGTTATTTTTAACCCTTAGAGCAAAACCGAATGACTTTGTGTATTTGTATGAAAGCTTGTCGGAGGAATTTGAGGAAACACCATTACTAGAGGGTAATGATAAGGAAACAGATGAATTGGTAAAAGAGATTGTTACTAAAGTTCATATGTACCAAGATAAGGGAATATATCCTGTTCCACCAAACTATAACCAAGATGAAGAGTTATTGAAATTGGAATCGTTGAAAAAGCCTGTTACAAAACTTTTTATTTCAGGGTTCGGGTGGTCTGGTTCCAGTGCATTATCGGATATCATTAAAGATTGTCCAGGTGTATCTGTAATGCCTGGTCCTGGAAAACATCCACTAATCAATTTAGGGGCAGAAGACGAAACCACTATTTTTGAACAAACTGGCTCCTTGGAAGCATTATGGGATCGCTTTATTCTTGATGAAAGAAAACCAACGGCCTTAAGTGACTTTATTCGGATTCATGTGTTAGGGGTTTTGCCAAAAAGGGCCCTAGAAATGAAAGCGTGTTTTTGGACAAGAGCCTTTGTAAAAAAATATGGTAAATCCTATTATAAGCTTGTAGATGAGTTTTTGTACGAATTGTTAGGACGTCCAGAGGCGTCATTAGAGGAGAAGAAGGAAAGCTTTAAGCGTTTTTCAACACGACTCATTAATTTGGTTGCTATAGAGGAAGAAGCAGATATATTATTATTTGATAATGCCATTAAAGCCCAAAACATAAGCAGGCTAGAAATGATTGGCGATGCTACTTGTATTGTTATATCTAGGGATCCCGACGACCAATATATATCCATGCAAAATGAAAATATTTATGTAACTAGGAGTCCTGAAACTTTTGTATCAATGCAATATGAAAAGATTAACGCATTTACAAATGGTGCCAATTATCTAAAGGAACAAGAAGATGGAATCAGGCCATATGCAATCTTTTTTGAAGACTTAGTTCTCAAAGGAAAAGAGTGGCGGGAGGATCTATTAAAAGAATTGCTAGGTCCGGATGCAAAGGCTCCAGATGAAAATGCACCAAATGCTCGTTTTAAATCTGCTGATTCAGCAAAAAATATCGGACAGTTTAAAACAGTTGGTAGGATCTCATCAAAGTATGGATTATCAAGGGATGTTTATGAAAAGATCCTTGGGCCATATTTATGGAAAGGCAAAGAAAACTAATAGAATTTATAAACCCTATAAAGGGACATCTTTTGTCCCTTTATAGGGTTTTTATTAAGGTTCTAGTGGTTACCACTGAACCTCTATTAATGAGGAACAGGATGTGCTCCTTTAACTTCCTTCTTAAGTAGAAACCATCACTGGTAAAATAATCATTTTTTAATCATACAGTCGTACGTACTTTTTCCATAAAGGCTTCCCTTAACCATAAAAGAGCTAAAGTCAATAAAATTATTCCAGCAAGAGCGTAAGTATATACAACTCCGTTCTCAATGCTTATAATAAGATAGGCTATAAGTGGACCGAGTGTAGCTCCTAAATCTAAAAAAACAACATGATATGTCATAACTGTTTTAGAATTAGAATTAGTAGTTAAGTCGGCGATTATTGTATCAACAAAGGTTGTTAAAGCAGTAGCTGTCACCATAAATAGTAAAACAATTATCAGCCAAAGGTAGATGGACATGGAAATAGGAATTATCAATAAACAAATGCCGGAAAGTAACAAAAATCCAATAAATAAGGGGTATCGGCTTTGTGCTCTATCAGAAAGCATGCCAAATTTTACTGCTAAGAAAGGCTCCCAAGCCCATCTGATACCTTGAATGATTCCTGCCAATGCCGTCACTCCAAATGTTATCGTAAGGATAGAAATTTGCTCGCTGAAGTGGAAACTTAAAAGTAAACTTAATGTTGATACAAATATTCCTTGAATAACTAATGACAAGAGGAATCCGCTCGATATGACTTTAATTATAAGCTTATTTGATATAATAGCTCGGATATTTGTAGAAGCCTTATTCTGACTTTCTGAAATAGTGTCACCAGACATTGTATATAATATCAATGGAATTCCGACAATCATTATTACACCAAAACTGATAGACACTATACTTATTCCAAATATACTTACCAAGACGCCTCCTGCGGCCATTCCGAACAAGCTGCCAAGCCTGTAAATTCCATTATAGAAGCCCATTTTTTCCCCTCTATTATTTTCAGAAGAATTTTGGACGACAGTGAAAACTCCCCCGAGCCGAAGAAAGGACCATGCTACCCCCCAAAGGAGCCTTAAAATAATCCAAATAAAGAAACCTTGGGCAACTCCATAGCCGATAGTTGTAATTACTGCTAAAATGACAGATATTAATATTCCTGTTTTTAAGGAAAGGTGATGATACACCCAACCGATGAAGGGGTTTAACGGAATGCGTACTAGCCGGTTAATAGATAGGATGAGACCCACTTCCCAAAGTGAATTTAAACCCACTTCTTTATAGTATATAGGTAGGACAATATAAAGCATGGAATCCCCTAAGAGACACAATGCTGTAACAATTGAGACAGTTGTCACGGGCTTTAGAAACTTATTTTTCCATATTCCCAACTCACTACACTCCTACGTGTTTTCTTTGCTAAAAAAGGATGGAATTAGGCTCCACCCTTTACTTCATAACAGTTTTAAGAATATTAGTCACATCTTCTTTTGTTAAGTCTACAGGGTTATTATCCATTCTGCCACCTGTAAAAGCATTTTCTACAATTATAGGAATGTCCTTGTCGGTTACACCGAATGAACTTAAGTTCATTTCTATATAACCATCAGTAGTAATTTTCATCCATTCCTTTATTCCACCAAACTCATGGAATAACTCAAAAATTTCATTATCATTTGGAAAAGAACCCCGGTTAATTTGGGCAACAGGGTCTAACGTAAGAGAAACGGCAATACCATGTGGTACACCATATAACATAGTTAATGGATATGAAATTGAGTGACAAGCTGTAGTCCTTGTTTGCGAGAAAGCAAGTCCTGCTAAAACAGACCCTTTACAAAGCTTTTCACGGCTAATTATATCATCAGGTGAATCAACAGCCTTTCTAAGATTTTGAGTGATTAATTCTACTGACCTATAGGCAATTTCTTGGACGATTGGGTTTGTATGCTTTGACCAGTAAGCTTCAATTGCTTGACACATAGCATCAAGTCCTGTTGTTAATGTCATCATTTGAGGAACTGTAACAGTTAATTCAGGAACAATAATTGCTTTTTTAGGTTTTAGACCAGGCGCATCTATGGAAAATTTAGCATTTTTATTTTCATCCCACACAGTAGCCCACTGTGTTACTTCAGACCCCGTTCCTGATGTTGTTGGTATTCCGATAATATCGACAAATTTATGTTCCATATACTGCTTATTCTTAATACTCTCTGTAATCTCTTCAATTGATATTGGTCGGTCTTTCCATTGATAAAAAGCACTAATACCTTTTGCAAGATCTATTGCACTTCCACCTCCCAATGCAATGATTACATCTGCATTTTTAGTAGAAATTTGCTCTAGTGAATTAATTATATCCCTTTGAGTAGGATTTGCAGCCACTTTCTTTATCCAAGTAAAAGACCCTCTATAATGCTCGCAATCGAATTTTAATGTATTGATAAATGAGGTCATTCCCCATCGTTTAGATGAAGATTCGCTCATTATAAGTGCAATGTTTTTAGTCCTTAAGGATAGTAGAGTTTGTTCAAGGTCTGTTTTTGATGAAAATGTTATTTCTGTTTGGCAAAATGGTTTGAATTCCATGTCCCACATTCTCCTTTTCAAAAAACCCACAATTGCACCCTCCCATAAGGGATAGTTCGAGTGCTATTGTGGGTGAATTTCGTGTAATATTTTTAATAATCTTCCGGAATTAAAGTAAGAATTTCCTTAATAGACATGCACATGTCATCTGCTTCTTTTGCTCTTTGATTTGTTAATATAGATTCAGCAACCTTTTGCATCGCAGGGAATCCACTACGTGTAAGTTGGTTAGCATAGATAACAATGTTTACACCACGCTTCGCAAATTCTTCTTCTGTTACTGTATTAAATGAAGATGGAACTACTACTAGTGGTGTAGACTTATCTTCTGCCCTAAACTTTTCACAGAATTCAAAGATCTCATTTGGATCCTTTCTTCTTGAATGAATCATGATTCCGTTTGCACCTGCTTTAACATATGCAAATGCTCTTTCTAATGCATCATCCATTCCTCTTTCAAGAATTAAGCTTTCGATTCTAGCAATTAAGAAGAAGTCTTTTGTTTTTAATGCTGCTTTCCCAGCTGCAATCTTAGCGGAAAAGTTTTCGATTGAATCTTGTGTTTGTTCTACTTCTGTTCCAAATAAGGAGTTTTTCTTCAAACCAGTTTTGTCTTCAATAATTACAGCTGAGACACCCATTCTTTCTAATGTACGTATATTGTAGACAAAGTGCTCTGTTAATCCGCCTGTATCGGCATCTACAATAATCGGCTTTGTTGTTACATCCATAATTTCATCAATAATTTGCAAACGTTTGGACATATCCAATAACTCGATATCTGGCTTACCTTTAGATGTTGAATCACAAAGACTGGATGACCACATTGCATCAAATTGGCGAGTTTCTCCATCTTTTAAAATCGTAGTTTTTTCAGCAATTAAACCAGTAATACCGCTGTGAGCTTCAATAACACTTACAAGTGGCTTCATTTCTAATAATCTTTTCAGACGGCCTCTGCGAATATCAGGCATAGAAAGTTGCTCACGTTGGCTTAACTCAAGGGCTTCATAATCTTCGTTGTTGTCAGAATATGGGTATTCAACGAGTTGTCCACCGTATTCATTCAATACTTCTAAAACTTCAATTCGAATCGGTTGTTGAAAGCCTGTTTTCCAGTTATCACCATGCACAACAAAATCTGGCTTAAGGGCTCTTAAGTTCTCAGCATAACTTAATGATTTTTGTGGAATTACCTTGCTGACACCTTTAATACTTTCAAGGATTTTCACACGCTCTTCAAATTTTAAAACTGGAAAACGTTTGTAACTAGATACTACATCATCTGTTAACATTCCGATTGTTAGTTCACCCAGCTGAGCTGCTTTTTGAATAATAGAAGTATGGCCTGCATGAATTACATCAGTACTAAAGCTCATATAAACTGTCTTTTTAGTTTCACTCATAATAATCCTCTTTCCTTTACTATTGTTATTTAATGTTTGCTACTTTTTTTGTAATTTCAATTAAATCTTCAGGTGTATCTATTTCAGCACATAATTTCTCCTGAAAATCATAAGGATAAATTTTGCATTGATGGGATACTTCATTTAATGCATTTTCAGCATAGCAGTTTACTTCTCCCTTTTCACAAAATCTAGAGATTTCCTTTAACCATAACTGCCAGTCTTTTTGATGGAGTTTATATAAAGGTTGTGCGGCTACGGCATGCTCAAAAAATTCAATACCTACTTTTTCGATAACTTTGTCTTTTATAACTGCTTTAAAGTCTTTATCAGGTAATGGGAGGGTTGTACTAACTGTCATACAGCTATCTTCTTTCTCTAACACACCTTCTAATACCGTTTGATCAAACACTAAGTCACCATGCATTAAGACGATATCATCCACCAGATGTTCTCTCGCAAGATAGATGGAGTAAATATAGTTTGTTTCATCATAGACAGGGTTGTTTACGAATGTGAGTTGGATCGATAAATTTAACGATTTACAGTAATCAACAAGTATTTTATCAAATAGCCCTGTAGTCATTACAACTTCAGTTACTCCAGACTGTTCAAGTAGTCGCAATTGGCGACTGAGTATAGTTTCTCCCTCTCCAATCTCCGTCATCGATTTAGGATGTACTTTCGTAATATCTCCCATTCTTTTCCCCATGCCGGAATTAAGAATTAATGCTTTCATTATTCGCACTCCGTTAGGAAGTCCATGAAGGCATTTTTATTTTCAATTGGTGTTGTTGTTGGACGCCCTAGGTCGTCTCTAGACCCTATGGCAGATTTAACTTCAATAAAAATTGGGCCTTGCTTTCCTTCTGCCTCGGCTAATACAGCTTTTAGTTCAGCGAGATTAGCTGCATGAAGTGCTTCCTTATAGCCACAACCTAATGCAATTTGCCCGAAATTAATTTTTCCTGCTACAGTAGGTTGTCCACCAACTGATTCGTGTGCTTCATTATTAATAATTACATGAACGAAATTATTTAGTGATTTTTCTCCAATAAGAGCCATTCCGCCCAAATGCATTAAGGCAGCACCGTCACCGTCAATACACCATACCTTAGTGTTTGGCTTATTGATTGCAATTCCTAAAGCAATGGAAGAACTGTGTCCCATAGAGCCAACAGTTAAAAAATCATACTTGTGAGACTGTCCTTTTTGTTCTCTGATTTCAAATAATTCTCTAGATGTTTTACCAGTTGTGGAAACTATAATATCTTCTTTTGCTGCGTCTGTTATTTCAGCAATGATTTCTTCACGAGAAGATGGATATTCATTTTTGTAACTTGCTTTTTCGTCATAACTTAAAGCGCCTTTCTTTACAACAAAAGCAACACTCTTCCCCTCTTCAAGTAAAGCCTTGAAAGTAGCGACCTTATCTTCTAGGTCGTTTTCTGATGTGTTTTTGTCTAAAACCATGTAGGCGATATCCATGGAGTCTAGCATTTCTAAAGTAATTTCTCCCTGAAAAACATGCTGTGGTTCATCTTTTACTCCAGGTTCGCCTCTCCAACCAATCATAAAAATACAAGGGATACCATATACTTTTTCACTTAAAAGAGATGTTACAGGGTTCACAATGTTTCCTAAACCACTGTTCTGAAGATAAACATAAGGTACTTCCCCTGTTGATAAGTGATGCCCTGCTGCAATTGCCACGGCATTACCTTCATTTGCAGCAATGATATGGTTGTCTGATATCCCATATGTATTCATCAGATACGTGTTTAAGGGCTTAAGTAATGAATCTGGTACTCCAGTATAAAATTCACTTCCTAAGTTTTTTATTTGAGACATAAATTTTATTACGTCCATTGATTAACCTCCTTTTATTGGCTTAAATGACATACTTTAATTTTTGTTAATGTATTTACTTTTATTCAAAGACTTATTATCTTAAATTTTTTTACTATAGTCAACATAATTCTACAAGATCATTACTTTTTAAAGAGAATGTTAAAGTTTTGTAATATATGGACAGATATAGTTTGCCAGGAAACTTAAAATATTTACCTTATATAAATTTTTTTTTATTATTGGGTTGCGATATTTTACATGATTTAATATTTAGAAAAAGACAGTAGCGAAAGTGAGTCTGAATAAGGCTAACTTCCTTTTACTATAATGGCAATGGCCATTGGTAATTCGCACATAGAATACCTACCTTGTAACCAAAAAAGTAATTTGTTGCTATAAAATACATTGGACCTAGTGAGAGGAGTAAAAAAATGCTCATTTAATTACTCGATACTACTTGTCGAGATTTGGGGATTAAAAGGTATATTGAATATCCTTATTTACAAAAAAGAGGGTATTTTATTGTATTGAAGAGTGTAGTATTTTGTGGAATAATAGATTAGTACTTCTATATTGCCAATCTAAATTTAATAGCATTAGTTTATTTAAAAATTAATGATTTAATATGAAAAGAATTAGTACTTATTGGGGAGAAAACTATGAAAAAACTAATATTAAAATTATTTACTTTATTTTTCATTCTATCTATTCCTTTTGTATCTGCATCGACAATATCAGCAACCAATCATTCTACATATCAATTGGGAGACAGTAATACAAAAATATATGAATTGAAAATCAACTTGGTAAAATTAGGATTCGCAGATTGGAATATTACTGATACTTCTTCAATATTTGATTCTGCAACTGAAGAGGCAGTGATAGAGTTTCAAAATTACTTTGAAATTGAAGTTACAGGAAAAGCTGATGAAGCCACGTTTGGCAAAATAAAAGATGTATTATCAAGTCCGATGCAAATAGGTAACAGCAATGTAGAAATTCAAGAAATGAAAAGAAATCTTACTAGACTTGGATTTTCAAACTGGAACATCCTTAACATTTCTCCCGTATTTGGCGCTGGGACAGAAGAAGCAGTAAGGAACTTCCAACGATATTATGGATTAATAGAAAATGGAATCACAGACGAAGTTACCTTAAGAAAAATTGAAGAACTTCTCGAAACGCCAATGAAAACCGGAGATCGAAGTTTTGCAGTTCAAAAAATGAAAAGGGACTTAACCAGAATTGGATTTACAACATGGAATATAAATAACATTTCAACTACATTTGGAGCAGGAACTGAGAGAGCAGTAAAAGATTTCCAAAAATATTATGGGCTGCCTGTAACCGGTGTAGTGGATAGAGTGTCCAGGCAGAAAATTGAGGATATATTATTCAGTCCAATGCAAAATGGGAATAGCAGTATAGCCATTCAAGAATTGAAAAGAGATATAGTTCGACTTGGATTTGCAAGTTGGAATATCAACAACGTTTCTCCTGTTTTTGGAGTAGGAACAGATGCTACTGTACGAGCGGTTCAAAGTTATTATGGCTTAGTGGTAAATGGAATTGCCGATGAAGTTACATTAAGGAAAATTGAAGAGATATTGTCTAGTCCAATGCAAAGCGGGAACAGCAGTGAGGAAATCCGGGAATTAAAACGGAATTTGTCACGGGTAGGAATCACAAATTGGAATATTGATCATGTTTCCCCTACATTTGGAGCAGGAACGGAAGATGCCGTAAGAAGTTCAACAGATCATTATAT
>JAJOJL010000060.1 GCA_021208645.1 Bacillus sp. (in: firmicutes)
GTTGCTTGGATTTTTATGATGGTAAATATGAGCAGTTTAAAGTTCCAGAACAAATAATTCATGAAAAAGAAAAGTTTTTTAAGAGGATTGATAATAGGGAGCATTTAGTAGAGGGAATTGGAGATAAAGGTGTTAAAGCTGAAGTTTCAAAGGAATGGCTAGATATTGAGGAAAAGTATTTTCCGAGGCGGCCAATCATTGCTTCAAGGAGAATAAATATAGAGCCCCTTTTCATTCCAAAAATAAATTTAACAGATACGGACTCCATTGCCGTTTTCATTAAGATGAGGAGGGTATTGGAAATTCTAACGGAAGCTCACCTTGATAAATTAGGTCACACCTATGCAACAAGAAATGTACTGGCCGATCGTATGAATCTATTAAGGAACGAATTCCCTTCACATATTCGTGAAGCTATGTATGACATAAAAAATACAGCCAATGGACACGCACATAAAAGGCTAAGAAATTTAAAGTTCTCAAGAAACGTTACTTACACACCAGAACAAATGCTAGAAAAGTTCGAAAAAGTAATGCATTATTATATAACTAAAATAGGAATTTAAGAGTGAATGCAGAGAAATTAATATTAACGGAGCGGATGGATGAATTGGAAGCTGGTAATACGAAGTTACTGACTAGCGAGGAAGTAATGAAGAGGTTCGGAATCACCGATACGAGAACAGTTGAAGAAAAAGACTTCGGTATAGGAGATAGAGAGGATTTTGTTGAGCAATGAGAAGGTTTATAGGAGGTTGCTGGGGGAAGAAAGAAAGAATGAGTATGGGATATCAGGCAAACCCGGATGCTAATTCTTAAGGGGATTATATATTGTCTTTTTAGAATTTAGTGAAATTCCTAGGCAAAAATGAAGAAGGGGGGGCAGTGTCAACCCTTCTTCTTCATTTCTATTTCCTTTATTAGATGAGGCTCGATGATTTCATCAATTTCATTAAATATAGTTTCAGGTGACTCATAACCTAGCCCATGGATAATCCTATAAAAGGTAAGAATCTCAAGATCTACTTTACCTTGTTCTATTTGGTTAATCTGTTCTGTAGTGAGGCGACTACTTTTAGCAAGCTCTTCCGGGGTCATTCCTTGTTTGATTCGATATTTTCTGATGACTTTTCCTACCAAATCTGCAAAAACCTCATCAAAGTTTGGCTGCTGATCGTTGTTTTCCATCTAAATTCAACTCCCTTTTAACATCATTATACAATAGGAAGCGAGGGGACTTTTTCACTGGTCCCGAACCGTCCCCATGCTTCTCTTTACCCTTCAGATTTCAACGAAGAATCTCTCATTTGAGTTAATACCCTTTTTATTTCGTCTCTTTTATACCGTTGCTCCAAAATCAATTTCGCTCTATATTTACTGAGTAACTTTTCCATCTCTGTTTTTATCGTAGTTCCCCCTTTTCCTGTTAAAGCTTCTTTTAATGCCTGAAAGAAATCTCCATCTTCAGTGTAAGGGTCAACAACAAAGTCATCCACTTTAAATTTAAATTCATCTTTCTTTAATTCAAGTTCTCTTGCGAAAATTTCATAATTCTCTAACGTATTAGCCATTTCTTGAATAAAGTCAATCGTTTGTTTGTTAAGTATCTTACTTATGAACAATTTACAGTCTTTATAAATAGATTGATAAACCTCTTCCTTATTAATTCCTATCCAAGACAAATTAGCTAAATGGACTGTTTTAACGGAGGTCACAAATTCATTTATTTCTTTTTCCATAATTGTTTCATAGCGTGCAGGAAGTCTTAAAATTAATGAATCCCAAAAACCTTTGAGTGTATGGTATTCAATTTCCTCTTTACCAAACGTTTTCGTAACGGATCCGTCCATCCTTTTTTTCGCTTCAGAACACACAAATATTTTATCGAGATTAACAAATTCTTCTAGGGCCCACGTTAAATGTTGTCCTTCTTCTTCAGAGAGTGTATCAGATTTAGTAAAGATAATAGTAACATTGTACTTTTCTTTTACAAACTTCCTTATTATTTCTCTGTCAGTATCTTGGACTCGTGCCCCACTTGCAGAAATACAGTAGAAAACAGAATGAAACCATTCGTTTGCAGGTTTATCCAGTCCTCGTTTCGCTAGTTCCTCGTTTAAATCTTCCATCCATTCTTTATCCTTCCCAACCTCTAAACCCCATGAGTCATATATGGTAACTGGAAGATTATTAATGTAAAGCTCTGTTGGATGAAATCCTCGAGTACTAACTGGTTTTCCTACTCCCGATTCACGAATTTTCTCCCCATATAAATAATTAATTAGGGCACTCTTCCCTACACCTGTAATCCCCACCACTACAATATTATATCTCATGCTCAATTTATCTCTTCCCCTCCTCTTTCTTTAAATTTAAGTGATTCCCTTTCAAAGCCTTTCTTTACATTTTCCACAAATTCTTCATCTATATTTTCAAAGAACGATTCTATGTCTTTTATTTCTCCTTTAATTGCTTTTTCATTGATTCGAAAACAAGTCTCTGAAATACCAAATCCAATTCCAGCAGTGATGGAGGCAGCAACAGATCCTGAAATAACACCACCAACAACTGTTCCTACGCCAGGGAATAATTTCATTAACTGGGCTGCAGTCCATACCCCCCCTTTAGATATGAGCGCTGGTAAGCCGAGAGTTACAATAAAGTCTTTTATTCTTTTATATAAAAAATTCATATCATAAATATAAATAACTCTGGCAAATAATCCTGCTTGGTTTGCTAGTAATATAGGAGCATCTTTAAATGGAATTGGGACAAAACCTATAAACCCAGCTCCTGATGTATGTTGAATAATTACATTACGTGCTTCCTTTTTCTTCAGCTCAAGACTAATTTTTTGTGCTGAAATAAATGCTAATTCTAGAGCCTCTGGTAGTTGTGATGTAGACCATTCTATTAATTTTTGTAAATCTAAGTATTCTAGCTGCTTGTTATCGGTTAGTTCAAATATAGGAATACCGGGAATATATTTTTCCAATGTTTGTGTCAATGTATCTAAATCATCCCTCGAAGCTAAATCACATTTTGTTATTCCGACTGCTACTGGGATACCGCTCTCATGGAGTTTGTTGATTACATACTCATCGAAATCCAAGAAACGTGAACTAGACGCCTGAATACAATACCAAACAAGATGGATGCTTTTACTCGGGTCTGCCTTATGTTCAATGGCGTAATCTACTATCTCTTTTAGATATTCCTCTTGCTCCTTACTTCCGATCTCATATCCTTTCGTATCATATAAAACGACTGGAACATCAGGATCTTCATAAGCTTCCGTGTTTGGAGTGACTGGCTTCCCAATCCCTACTTCGGCAAAATCCGTGCCGAATGTAATATTTACGAGTGTGCTCTTTCCCACACCTGTCCCACCCGTTATTAAGATGTTGGGCTTTTTAATGCTTTTCTTTATCTTTTCATATTCCTTTTCGATTTTTTCCGTTAATTCATCAAACTTGACTTCCATTCCCTCAATCCTCTCCTATGAAAAAATTCTATCATTCATCCTCATTAAAAATGGCTCTCATATAAGCTACTTGTACGACAGATGGAATTGTAACACGGTAAGCGGGTCCTGCAAGGTCAACTACCGTCCATAATCCAATAACAATCATCCCAATTGGGCCCGTAAAAACCCCTAATACTCTAGCGAGAGCTGCATTTCCTGCTACGGCAATCCCACGCCCAAGTAATTGTCTGGCAATGGCATTAGCGACAATTGCCGCTATTTGAAAAGGCTTTATACCTCCTTTTTTTAATAGTTTTTTGTAACTCTGCTAAAACAGCTTGATTAGTTAAAAGATCTGGTGTTAATTTAAATTCTTCCACCACTTTGTTTAATTCTTCTTGATTCATCTCATTTATGGAATCCTTTAAAATTTTTATAAGTAAGTTTTGTTCCATAGTTTCCACACTACTATCTTTATTGAACTTTACTTTCATTTTTTTGCATACATCAATCAAAATTTCCCTATAAGGAACACCTTTTCTTCTAATTGCGTTTGCGAAGCTATTTCCACCATAGGTCTGAAGTTCTGCTGCAATTAAGTCCCAATATTTTTGGTGATCTGGATGAAATTCTTTATATTTGTCTTCTTTTACTAACTGAGCATTTAACCTGTTTTCTCCCTTTTTATTTTGAGTTAAATATTCCACAAGTACATCTAAATCTTCATTATCGCAATACTTTAAAAATATTAAATCTGGGTCTTGCCTGAACTTTAACCCCATAGAATCTCCTCCTGTTATTTTTGAACTTATTTATATAAGTAGAGTTAAGATAGATCAGGGTGATTATTTTAAATTTATAATTACAATGTTTCTACAAATTATCCCCAACTTCCTTTTATTTCTTTAATTTCTTAGGAGCACGGGGACAGAAGCACGGGGACGGTTCCCGTGCTTCATTTGTCGAGATTGTCACTATATTATGTTAAAATTCGAACTACGAATGACTTGAATGGGGGAACTAGAAAGAAACGAAGGGAGTTCCAATTTTGTTTAAAAATTTTAGTGAAGCGGCAAAAGAGCTGCTATTATTAGCGAATGAATATTTTGTAGATCAAACACTCTTCCTTACTCGCACAACAAGCACAACTATGACTGTTCTTGAGTTACAACAAAGTGACGGGGAAATTGAGTTAAATAAGGGAGATATTTTAAACTACCACGATTCTTATTGACACCAAGTTTTATGTGGTCGGGAACCACTAATTATTAATAATTCACATGAGAACCCCATAACATCGAAATTACAGATTACCTATACTGCTAATATTCATGCTTACTTAGGTGTTCCTATTTTTTGGCAAAGTGGAGAAATATATGGGACTATTTGTGCAGTATCTTCAACACCGGCTAACTTTTCTCAAAATGATGTTAAAACATTACAGAGATTATCAACATTTTTTCGTACGTTATTGGAATGGAAAAACAAGCATATGAAGATTCTTTAACAGGATTATACAATCGCCATTACTTACAATCTCATTTTAATGAGTTAAAAAATGGAGCTCTGTTTTATCTGGACTTAGACGGTTTTAAAAAAGTGAACGATACTCTTGGTCATGAGATGGGTGACCTTGTTTTGAAAGAAGTTGCCATCCGTATAAATACTACTCTTCGTTCTACTGATATAGGGGTTCGTTTAGGTGGAGATGAGTTTATTCTCGTATTTCCTAGTTTAATGGAGTCTGATATTATTTTTAAGAAAGCAAAAGAGATTTTAAGAAAGATGGAGAATTGGGATATATTCACAGGGGATGTGCATCTTTCTACCAGTATCGGAATTACTACATTTACTGAAAAAGACTCAGAGTTAGCTGCCGTGTTGAAGCGAGCTGATGCCGCTCTATATGAAGCGAAACACAAAGGCAAAAATAACTATCAGCTTCAATGAAGCGGGGGGACGGTTCCGGTGCTTCCAAATATGGGGTGTAACAGGTGCCGGATAACAGGTGCCTTTCACCACCCGGAATTTGTCGAATAGGGAAAGGAATGTATGTAGATTTGTTACTTGATTGCAAGACCAAAGGTTCAAAGAATGATAGCCGCCAACTCCAAGAAAAAGCGCTTGGAGTTGGCGGCTAGGAAAAACGACCTTGTCACGTGATCAGTAAGTAATGATAATGCCCATAAAGGCACCAATGTAAAGGAAAGCCTTTTGAGAGGAGAAATTTCCTCACAGACTATATCTCCGTCAATACGATTCTGTCTATTGTTTTTAACAGGGTGAAATGTTAACCAAGATGGCCATAATGATACAAATAGACGATAAAATAGACTCCACTTAAGATTAACCCCGTTATACCCATCCACTTATTTTTCTCTTTCGCACTATTAAATTTACTAAGGCCGATTATATTTAAAACAATGCCGGCGATAGGAATTAAACCAATTTCAAATAAGAATGTTGAAGCGATACCTACAATAAATCCCCACAAGAGTAGCGGGTTATTTCCTTTATAAGTATTATCCACTTTTTTTTGCTGGAATAACATTTTTTAGAAGATTCATTTTCGGTTAAGGAGAAAAACTCATGTGGGCTCATATCTATTATTTTTGAGTGAGTTACAGAAAGGGTGCCGCCCATATACATTTTATGTACTTGATTGTTTTCAGTTAAGATAATATAAGTTCCTGGATCATTTGTTCTTTTAATCTCTTTGTAAGTTGTATTGTGTCGAAAACGTAAGTAATCTTCTATTTCACTTAAATCCTCCGTCGGTATGGGTGCAGATGTCTTTTTGGCATCATTCGCTTCTTCTTTTATTCGACTCTGACCTTCGTTTTCAGACTTAATTGTTATGGTTCGAAAGTCAAATGAGCAATTAGAGCAAAAGTTTGCATTATTATACCTTTCCGTACCACAATCAGGACAAAACTTCATCATTACCACCCCAACAACTAGTTTTTTGCCACCTAACAGGAGGCAAATATCCTTTAATGGAATTAACAGTAGTTTTAACATAATTCCGGAAGCGGGGGGGACGGTTCGAAACCTGTGAAATAGTATAAATAAGTATTTGCAATACTGTGCTCGTCTCGCGCCTGATATTAGAAAACCACTCATATCAGGCTTTCAAAACATGCAACGGCTTCGTCAATGCATTTCGAGACTTGTGAAAAAGGGAAAAGCCCCCCTTTTCACAAGTCTCGGAAGGTTCCGGTGTTTCTAAAAATGGGGTGTGTTTGAAAAAACTGTGTGGTGTTAGTAACGGTACTTCTGGTCATTGTCAGTCGGTAATTAAAAGTGATCAGTTGCAGTCGTATATAATATAAAATTAGTGAATTATTGAGCAAGTTGGGGTATGATAGGTTTATTGAATGGCATTTTCATTTTGACTCTTCATTGTACTAATTTTGCTGCGACTTCTGTTATACCCTAACCTCATTGTCGACTCTCTTTTCTGTTTTGGGGGCGGAACCCCATATCATGACTATGTTTCAAAAAATTAATTATCTCATGTCCTTCTCTTTTTATGTAAAGGCCCCTCGTTCTATAGAGACTTCACGAATTATCACTGAATCCACATTAATTTAAATTCCTAAAAGAAAACCTAAAATACGGAGGAAGGTAAGTTATATTTACAAAATATTATGTATTGGTTTTTGACTTCCTAAGGGGGGATGTTCAGGCGCGCGCTAAGATGGATTAGTCTGTCAGTTTCTCATGTACTCCCCTTCGTTTCGGTGAGTAGATTTTATTGTGTTGGTATAGTTGGTTGTAAAGCTAATTATCGTGTCCATTTGTTTCAGTTTTCGTATAAAAATACGGAAGCAGGGGAACCGTCCCCATGCTTCCACCTGAAAGGGATGGTGGCTATGCCTAGGAGGGCGCGGGTGAAAAGTAGAAGCGGGATTTACCATATTATGTGGAGAGGTGCTAATGGGCAAGAGATTTTTCATGATGATCGGGATCGGATCAAGTTTCTGGATATTTTTCAAAAGTATAAACAGGAGAATGAATTGGAAGTATATGCTTGGTGTTTAATGAGTAACCATGTTCATTTGCTATTGCGAGAGGGAAATGAGTCTGTTTCTGAGACCATGAAACGGTTGGCGGTGTGCTATGTTTTTTACTATAACTGGAAGTATAAAACAAGGGGACATTTGTTTCAGGATCGATTTCACAGTGAGGTTGTGGAAAAGAGGCAGTATTTTAAAACGGTGGTTAGGTATATTCACCAAAATCCGGTGAAGGCAGGGATGGTTTCCCAGGTGGATGCTTGGATTTGGAGCAGTTGCCTTGGGTATTATGGTTATGATGTTTATCCTAGTGAATTGTTGGACACTTCCTTTCTGTTTAGTATGTTTTCGGGGGATTTAACTATTGCGCAGGAGAGTTTTCGGGAGTTTAATGAGCAAGGGAATAGTGATCAATGCCTGGAAATTGATTTTTATCCCATGAGGTTATCAGATGAAGAGGCCCGTTTAGAGATTAAAAAGGTGCTAGGTTCCGTAGAGATTGCTCAAGTAAAAAGTTTGCCTAAAGTTCCGAGAACGGAATTGTTGAAAATTGTGAAGGCCATTGAAGGCATATCCCAGCGACAAGCTGTAAGAATCTTAGGCGTATCACCGAATTTGATATTTAAAGCGTGAGGGTGCCAAGTGTCACCACCCGGAATTTGTCGAATAGGAAGCGCAAGCACCATGGAAACAAATTGATAGATTTTTTTATAGGTTTTGTTACCGTTCCCTTGCACCTGTCATAATTCACATAACTCTCAATTTCAGCAAAGGAGTTCTGGTGTAACCAAGAGAATTAATAATTTAGGTAAGGGTGCCTGTCACCACCCGATATATGTCGAATAGGAAGCATGGGAACCGTCCCCCTGCTTCGGAGGGGAGGGGGATGACGCTTGCGAGTTGTGATTGGTGGGGTTTTTGCATTAATAATTGTTATGGGAATTGGCCGGTTTGGGTACACTCCTATTTTGCCAATGATGCAAGAGGCAACGGATTTTAGTGACATTTTTGCTGGGTATCTGGCCTCCAGTAACTTTTTAGGTTATTTGTTAGGGGCATTGCTAGCGGGGCTGATTAAATGGAGAGACAGAAGGAAAAGTGTTGCCTTAAAAATTGTTTTGATAATAAATATCGCTACTACGGTTGGTATGGGACTAACATCTGCTCCGGTGTTATGGCTGTTTTTAAGGTTTATATCGGGATTAACTAGTGGTGTAGTTTTTGTACTGGCTTCTAGTATTGTTATGGATGCCATTGCTAAGGTAAACCGCCTGTCTTGGTCGGGAATTTTCTATTCAGGTGTGGGTATTGGCATTTTTTTTCACAGGTTTGTTTGTACCACTATTTCATGGCCAAGCCAATTGGCAAGGAGCTTGGATTGGATTAGGGGTTCTTGCGTTATTATTAAGTATTGTTTGTATTTTGTGGCTCAAAGAACAAGGTAGTGGAGGCGGTGAAGAAGTTTTCCAAGGGAGGGGAGAAGCAAACGTGACCCACGGTTGAAATGGTTGATCTTATCCTATGGCTGCGAAGGGGTAGGGTATATTGTCATGGGCACGTTCATTGTCGCCATGCTGTCTGATTTCCCTGGCTTTACCAACAACCCTTCCCTCAGTTGGGTGGTTGTAGGTGCAGCGGCCATTCCTTCGTGCATTTTCTGGGCAAAAATAGCTAAGGCGCTCGGGAATATAGTAACTTTACAAATCCTTTTTGCGTTACAAATAGTAGGAGTCCTTTTGCTCGTTTTTGTTTCCAATGTGATTAGCGGGTTGTTAGCATCGATTTTATTTGGAGCAACGTTTATGGGGATTACAACGCTGTTTGTGTCAGAGGTTCGGGCGATAGCGCCTGCTAATAGTAATAGAGTGATTGGGTATTTAACGTTTGTGTATGGTATAGGACAATGATAGGTCCTTCCGTAGCGGGGTTTCTAATAGAAGTGTCCGGTAATTATGACTTCGCCCTGTATTTCTCTGCAGCCATCTTAGTGTTAGGGATGGTGTTACTGAGCGTGGGGGGAAGTAGAGGGACGGTTCGGGACCTAACAGGTGCCTGTCACCACCCGGAATTTGTCGAATAAGTAGCACCATGGGAACAAATTGATAGACTTTTTTACAGGTTTTGTACCGTACCCTTGCATCTGTCATAATTCACATAATTTCCAATTTCAGCAAAGGAGTTCTGGGGGAACTAGGAGAATTAATAATTTATAAGAGCTTGTTCTAGTTGATTAAGGGCTGTTGACATGCTCTATTATGTTATGAAAATTATTTTCATTGAGGGGGACACTAGGATGAATGGTTTTTATATTTTATTAATTGTTATCTCTCCGTTTTTAACAGCAATTGTTATTACTTTAGGGGTCTTGTGGCATAAACGACGGGTGATGGAGTTGAAAGGTGACACAGACATAGATGTCATAGAATTAAACAAGAAAATAGATGACCTGATTGTAAAGATTGACCAGTTAGAAAAGAGTTTAGAGAGAGTGGACCGGTAAGGTGCCTGTCACCACCCGGAATTTGTCGAAAAGGAAGCAGGGGAGCCGCCCCGGTGCTTCGGAAAAGAGTGAATTCCATGAAATCAAATAGTAAGTTTCGCCGCATGTGGAAAGTATTATCCATAGCATTCGTTATTATCATTCAAATTTACTGGTATAAATACACGAGGAAATCCCCAGAGGCGTGGGAAGGTCTGTGGGAGAGCATTGGAAAAAGAATACGGAAAACGTTGTTTGAGCTTGAAGGGCTGCTTATTAAAATTGGGCAATTACTCAGTATACGGAGCGACTTGCTCCCAGAGTCATTCATTGGACAGATACGGGATATGACCGATAATGTTCCGGCTTCGGAATGGGAAGAAATTGAAACCATTTTGGAAAATGAATGGGGTAGCTCTATTGAAGAACATTTCAGCTATATCGAAAAAGAAGCTGTGGCCTCTGCCTCTATTGGTGAGGTGTATAAAGGGGTTCTGAAAGATGGCACAGAGGTAGCAGTGAAGGTGCAGCGTCCAAACATTGACTCGGTCGTTGAAACGGACTTTCGCACGTTAAAGATTATCATTTGGTTCGTCGGCCACCTCGTACCAATGCCGAAAGGGTTCGTCGATTTAAAGGTATTTTTCAATGAATCAAAGTATGTTATTGAAAGGGAGTTAGATTTTACGAAAGAAAAGAATGCCCTTTTATTTTTCAAAAAGCGATTCAAAGACTTGGAATATGTGAAGATCCGGCGTTTCGAAAACTGTGTACCGAAAAAGTGTTGGTGATGGAGTGGGTAAAGGGAATTAATCTGACGGATCAGGAGGCTGTGGACAATCTCAAAGTGAGCCGAAGGGAATTGGCGCGACGCCTCGTCCACTTGTTTTTACCCCAATGGTTGGAGGCAGGGGTGTTCCATGCGGATCCCCATTCAGGTAATGTGCTTGTGTCGCCAGAAGGGGAAATTATTTTGCTCGATTTCGGCATGGTGGGGGAAATTTCCAATAAGGACGCAACAGATTTTCAAGGTTTAGTAGAGAGTTTTTTAGCAAAAAACTATAGTAAAACGATTGAACGGTTAAAAAAACTAGGGTTCCTTTTGCCTGAAGCGGACCCGCGAACAATCGAACGGGTCCTTGTGGAATGGACTTCTTACAAGCCAGCAGATTTTCTGGAAATGGATATGTCAGCATTGAAAATGGAACTAGCAGACATGATTCACCAGTGCCCATTCAAGTCCCCATACGATTTATGTTTTTGGGACGCTCCATGGCAACGTTGGAAGGGATGATGAGGAATCTTGTCCCGGAAGCCAATAAAGAGTTGCTGGAATTTGTGAAACCGATGGTGATGGAGTGGCTGGACAACCAAGGGAGAAACAAGTGGTTGTTTCTGTGGAATTGGATGCAATCCCAACCTGTGTTTAAGGTGTTGCATTCGGCAACGGAGTTTTTGACACTACCAGAGAAGCTAGGGGAGTTGAAGGAACAGGAACAGCGGAGGTTGTTTCATTTCACTATCTATGAAAATTGGAAAAAGTTGTTGTTTGTCTTGGGGATAGTAGGATGGGTAGGTGTTTGGTTTGGGTTGTACGCTGGTGAAGAACTTCTGTGGCAAATGGCTGCCGGAACCGCTGGAATTGGGTTGGTGGGAAGTTTCTGGTGTAGCTACAAACAAAAGAAATGGTTGAAATATATGAATGAAAAACGGAGGTAGTGGTTGTGGGGTGCCTGTCACCACTCGGAATTTGTCGAAAAGGAAGCAGGGGGAACCCCCGCTTCTTATTTTCTGCCGAAATGGAACAGTCCGACGGAGGCCCAGATGAGCATGAGGACGGAACAAAGGATGAGAATGGGTACTGGTCCAAATTGATAGATTAGGGGGACTGATGCGGCAGTAAATAGTCCGCCACCTACGACCGGTTCAAACATGAGTTGTTTGTATCCAAACCCTTCTAATGCGGTGGTCCGTTGCTTCGGGTCGGAAATTCGTACGAGCAACAAACCGGCTGCAGTCATCCCCATGGACTGACCAAAGTTAGGAATCCCTCTCTCGAACCAATCCTCAGGTATCATGCGAGGAGCTAGGAAAATAAAGGCCAGTAAATTCCAACCAATCCCAACGACTGCTAATAGGAGAAACGGCATGAAGTTTTCACCAAGTACTTGAAGGGACAAGGTGGCTACGGCAGCAACGATTAGGAAATCCAATGCCAGCCCTTGTACCCGCTGGATAAGGTTTCGATTGATGAGATTTTTAGTATCGTATTTTTGTAAAAAGATTTGCACGACCACTCCGCCAATCATGGCTAGTGGAAATAGGGGGACATACGTCATAATTTCCGTATCTGCCCATGCTCCCCAAGTCACTTCCTCCAGTGCAATCAGCCCTTCTAAAATCCCCTGACCGATGAGAACAGCAATACCAACGATGGCAATATGGAAGGCCAGAGGCTCAATGGATTCTGGCGAAGTGGTGATTTTCCCAGCAGGTTCACGCTCTTTTTCTTCAACGATCCCACTTAGTTTTTCTTCAGGAATGTCCGTGGGGTTTTCTAACACGGATGTTTCGGACCTTCGCACGGCAAAGTTAATCAAAACAATACCGATAATGACCCCAGTTACGACACCGATTGTGGCAAGTCCAACGGCAAGGTCGGCACCTTCTGCAAAGCCAAGTTCTTCGAACGTATCTGCAAGTCCGGCAGCAGTACCATGACCACCTTCAAAACCGATCTCAATTAGGGCTCCAGCCATGGGACTGATGCCAAAGATAGGGGTGAGGATGGTGATGGCGAGCAGGAGGCCGAAAACATATTGGCCCCATGCGACCGTTTGGCCGTATGAGATTTGCGGCCCGGCAATGTTCCAAATCTTTTTTATGTTAGGGATTTTCTTGCCAATAAATAAAGTAGCAAAGATGACACTTATTAGTAGGCCTGGAAATTCACTCCAGACATTAATGATATTTTCCGTAAAAATCCCGTGACTAAGGAAGTCAGGTTGCATTCCCAGTTCCCCTAGTATTCGCCCCAATGCTTCTGGCCCCAGTAATAGGGCGATGAATCCGGCAATGACGGAGCTAGGCAAGAAAATTTTTTGCAGAATTTTAGATTTTACTCGGATCCACTTTCCAATAAGAAGTAGGAATCCAATAATGATAATACTTAACCCAATTACTTCTCCACTCACAACGAAATAACACATCCTTTCTTGGGGGGGGCCTGTCACCACCCGGAATTTGTCGATAGGAAGCGTGGGAACCTTTTCGAGAAGTCTCGCTCCTTTCGCAAAATCAACGCATATCCAAAATCAACATTATCCACTAACAGAACCTAGTTATTTGTAAAATCCTGTTGTCGTTCAATGGTTCCGTCTTGTCTATGAATCACCAATACGCTCTCTTGGTTACTAGCTATGGACTGGGCTTTCCTCAGTGCATCTGCTTTTCGATCAAAAACATAGCTAGCTCTTTCTGTATGTTCTCGTCGGATTGCCCATCCGTCATGATGTGGTACGACGTGATGAGGTGGTGTGTCCTCCCCAACCCACTTTTTTGCTTGAGCAATACCAATGGCAATGGCTCTACCTTCTTCATACCCCTCTTCTACAAGTCTATTTGCAATATCGATCGCTTTTTTTCTTTATTGGTCCTACTAAGTTTTTCATAGAGTCGGGGTGATTCTCCATACTCCAAGGCATAATATAACCTCCTTCATCTACGTTATAAGTGATGTTTCCCCGGATAAAAGAGAATGAAACTTTTCACGGGTGGTGCCTGTCACCACCCGGAATTTGTCGAAAAGGAAGCGGGGGAACCGTCCCCATGAGTCTAAATTTTTTTTTTTTCTACAGCACAATATGACTAAATTTTCAGAATGTTTAATCTATAATAAAATTTGGAACTTAATCTATTAAAAAGTTCTAGCAAATTTACTATGAAAGGGGATAGCGGGTGTAAGTTTAATTGGAATTTCTCTTGTTTAGTAGTTTTTGAATTTAGCTTGCCCACAATCTAGAAAAAGGCATCAAAAAAGCAGTTATGAAAAATTGTTTTTATTTAGAGGATGGAAGACTACCAATGGGTTTGAAAAAGGGAAACTATTTCAAGATGGTCATTCTTTTACTTATTTTGGCTATTGCTTTACCCGTACAGGTTTTTAGTAGTTTACAAGGGGATGTTCAACAGCTCGAACCGTTAACTCCTGCCCCTATTATGGTAAATGATGATGTTATGATTGATGAAACACCAAACTTATGGTTTGTTGAGCTGTCTGGTCGTCCGGCTGCAGAGGGGTCTTCCATCAGTGCGGTGAACCGAGAGCAAGCACAATTTCGATCTAACGCTAAAAAGGCAGGCATCAATTATAAAGAGAGATTTTCTTACAATACGCTGTTTAATGGTTTTTCCGTTGAGTTGGACAAAGGCCAACTTTCTGCCCTGACTCGTGTGAACGGTGTAAAGGCGATTTGGCCAGTCGTAGAAATGGAACGACCAGCTACCTTTGAGATGAGTGAGCCAGAACTCATATCAGCCCTTGCCATGACAGGTGCAGATAATGTCCAGTCTGAGCTTGGGTTTACTGGAGAAGGCATTAAAGTAGCGGTTATGGATACTGGTATTGACTACAATCACCCGGACTTAGGGGGAGGTTTCGGACCAGGATATAGGGTAATTACTGGTTGGGACTTTGTAGGGGATGATTTTAATGCACAAATACCTGGTAGTGTACCACAACCTAACCCAGATCCTATGGATATTAATGGGCACGGTACTCACGTTGCAGGGATTATAGGTGCTAATGGTGTCCTAACTGGTGTGGCACCGGACGTAACATTCGGAGCATACAAAGTTTTTGGGACGGAGGGGTCAACGACAGCAGACATCATGATGGCTGCGATGGAAATGGCTTTTGCCGATGGGATGGATGTCCTAAACATGTCGATTGGTGCTGCGTTCCAATGGCCCCAATATCCAACGGCGGTTGCTAGCTCTCGCTTAGTGAATCGAGGAATGGTCGTTGTTGCTTCCATTGGAAACAGCGGTGCAAGTGGCCTTTATTCGGCTGGAGCCCCTGGCCTTGGGGAAAAAGTAATTGGCGTCGCTTCTTTCGATAACTCCCATACGACCATCCGCAGTTTTACTGTTTCGCCTGGGGATGAATCGATTGGCTATGGACCTGCCACAGGTGCACCAACGCCTCCAACTGAGGGTTCCGCTGATATTGCACGGACAGGTACGCTTACTTCGACTGGTGATGCATGTTCACCGCTCGATATGGACTTAAGTGGGAAAATTGCCCTTATAAAAAGAGGAGATTGTACATTCCACCAAAAGTCGTTAAATGCCCAAATTGCAGGGGCTATTGGAGTGATCATTTATAACAATGCCCCAGGCAGATTCAGCCCTACCGTTTCAGGTACACCTGAAATTACGATTCCTGTTGTTGCCATTAGTGACACGGAAGGGGTTTTGATCAATAATAAATTGGATGAAGGTCCTGTAACTTTAACATGGACAGACGAAGTGATGAACGCTGTGAATCCAACAGGGGGGTTAATCTCGTCCTTTAGCTCCTACGGTTTAGCACCAGATCTTACTTTGAAACCAGATATTGGAGCACCTGGCGGGATGATTTATGCACCGTATCCACTTGCAAAAGGGGGATATGCAACATTAAGTGGCACGTCCATGTCCGCACCACATGTGGCTGGTGCTGTCGCTCTATTACTTGAGGCACATCCAAGGACTTCGCCTCAAGCAGTACGTTCGATTTTGCAAAATTCTGCTGATCCAAAACCTTGGTGGGGTAATCCTGGTCTAGGCTTCCTTGACCAAGTACACCGTCAAGGTGCAGGGATGGTACAGATTGATAAGGCAATTGAAGCTACCACTCGTGTGGAACCTGGAAAACTGTCCCTTGGAGATAGTAAAAATGGACCTGTTACAAATAGAATTACTATAAGCAACAATGGATCCAGTGCAGTAACGTATGAGTTAAGTCACACACCGGCTCTTTCTACGGGACCAAATACATTTAGTGTAGGTGCCACTACAGGATTCGCGGAAGTTTCATTTAGTCGTTCATCTGTGACTATACCTGCAGGCCGAAGAGCTACCGTCGATGTAACGGTGACAGCGAATCCTTCGTTGGCTGATGGTTCTCAATATGGTGGATACATTAAGATAACTGGCGGGGACCAAACATATAGAGTGCCATATGCAGGGTTTAAGGGAGATTATCAATCTATTACAGCCATGAATCCTACAGAACATAGATTCCCATGGTTAGCTAGTTTATCAGGGGATTCGTATGTGAGGGCCGAAGATGGTCCTACATTCACGTTGACTGATGATGATATTCCGTATGTACTTCTTCACTTAAGTCATCAGGCGAGCAAAGTTCGTATTGAGGTCCGTGATGCAAACACAGGAAGAAACTGGCACCGAGTTCTAGATACGAGGTACATGGGACGTAATAGTACTTCAACTGGATTCTTTGCTTTCCCATTTGACGGAACTACGTTTGCAGGAAATGGAAATAGGACACTTGAAGTGCCGAACGGCAATTATGTTTTGGAAGTTTCAGTGCTTAAAGCATTGGGTGACGAAAGGAATCCAGACCATTGGGAGACTTGGACATCGCCGAGCTTTATCATTGATAGGCAGTAACCAATAGAAAAGCAACCGGGTGGTGCCTGTCACCACCCGGTTTTTGTCGGAAAGGAAGCAAGGGAACCGTCCGGGACCTGTGAAATAGTATAAAAAGTAATTGCAATGACTACGCTCGTTGCGCGCTTGATATGAGAAACCCACTCATATCAGGCTTTTAAAAACATGCAACGGCTTCGTTCATTGCATATCGAGACATGTGAAAAAGGAAAAGCGCCCTTTTTCACATGTCTCGAACCGTCCCCTTGCTTCTATGATTTTCTTCGTTTCCCCCACAAAACTGTACCGGCAATTCCGCCAATGGTAACGAAGAGGAGGGTGGCTCCAACGAGATATGGTACATAGTAACCGTATCTATTGTTTAAGCTACCACCAAAGCGATCTAAGACTGTCACAGTTCTATCCCCATAAAGGGAAAAGGATAAATCCTTTTCAGGCAGCTTCGGAAAAAATCCATAATACTCCTGGTTGCCCACTTCCTCTAATTCAAAATTACTTTCCACAATAAAAGGTGCTTCGTCTGGTGTCTTTATCGTAATATGTAAATCTTCAAAACTACTCCAGTTATTGGCCGGGTTTAAAATATATTCAATGGTATAAAGGGGCATTGCTGTTTGTGTCTGATCCATCGTCCCTGCCGCTTCATACTGAACACTCACTTCCTGCATTGTCTCCGGCGGAAACTCGACTGTATAAACGACCGAGAATATCCGTTCATAATATTGTTTTTCCAAAAGCTCGAAGTCTGAGCTAAAGCCTCCCATGTATTCAAAGGACTCATCAAGGGCTCTGGCAAAAATGTTGTACAGCTGATTAGGCGCCATGACATTACTGTATCGGCCTTCGCTGTTTTCTTCCATAAAAAGCTGGAGATACTCCTTCACCATAATTTCCTCTTTTGAGATGGTGTACCCATCGGATTCTGTTTGCTGGTCTGGTCCATCCTCAGAAAAAGCAAGCACCGTATAGTCTATATCCTCCCCTAAAGCAAATAGGTGCAGCGTGCACTGGTCATCAAAGCACCAGGTGGACACGTCAATTTTTCCGTTATCATAGCCATAACCGTTAAAGCCTTTGGAAAAAACCTTTGTTTTCTCCTCATCAATGGCAAAATCAATTGCTACTTTTATCTGTTCTCCAGGTTTAGATTCTATTTGAATTTCATGAAGGATGCCCATTTCCTCAGGGGAAAAATGCTTCGCTTCATACGGTAACGTTGTAATGGTACTGAGGATTGTTGCAAAATCATAGTTTACTTCTTGATCCATGCCGCCGTAGTTGTTAACAACACCGCCAAGGAATAATTCGAAGTCAATTTCCGAGCCATCGACCAATATAGAGATAGTGTCTGCTGAAAAGGCATTAAGGTGACTGACAAACGGGAAAACCATTTGCACCGACTGAGTTGTGTCGGTCGGATTGTACATGGCATACGTGGCGGAAATGTTCCCGTTTATGGTGTGGGCAAAATTCTCGCTGTTGGAAAAATCAAATAGCAGATCTTCTCGGTGGACCTCAATAGGTGAATTCTCATCAATCACCAACACGTCTGAAGAAGGGTGATGATACCAATAGGTAGGACCAGAGTTTGCAAGACTAGTAAAAGGGATATTGAGAGAAGCGAACACAATAAATATTAATAGCAACAGAGGCATAGATTTGAATATTTTCATCCTAATTTCTCCTTTTGGTTGTACGGGTGGTGCCTGTCACCACCCGGAAATTGTCGAATTAGCAACGAACGAAACATTGAAAAATGGCAAAATGCTACTCTAATTCTTCTTCCTCTTCATAATACCCGCGAAGGGTAAAATACGATTCTGCTAGAGTGTCACCATAGCCCCAACCAATACCACTTGCCATTTCTGCAATGTGATCGAGTCGTTCTCTAAATAGTTCGTAATAGTTCGCATTTTTAATGCAAGCTTCCACGACTTTGTTATACATTGTCAGCATGCTGTTATAAATGGTGCGTCAATGTCGCCATATGCGCTGGTAAACTCTGTTCCTAATTCCACATAATAAAGCATGAGATCTGTCGTTTTTACTTCGTTGCTCGTCATCTTCTGGAACTCAGTAATCGCTTTTTTAGCTTCTGAAAGTCGTAATTTTGCGTCGCCTCGATTCGGGAAAAACTCCTCGTTTATTCTTTGTTTTGTTTTCTCAAAGAAAGCGTCGATTGCCTCTTCTCCCATAAACTTATTGGATAAAAATTGTTGTATATCGTTATTGACCTTGTACATGTCACCGATCAATTGGATTAATTCTTTCTGGTCTAATGTTTTAAGTTGTTTTTTTTAATTCCGTTAATTTAATTTTTGTCATTGCTTGCACCTCATTCGTATAAATTCTACTAATGTTTAACCTTATTATAAATTTCCGGGTGGTGCCTAGTTTAGTAAATAGATCAAGATAATAAAAAAGGTCACCGTTTTCTAGTATAGAAGCACCTATCACAGAACTTCTAACATACTATCCCACCAAAGGAGAGAAAACGATGACTCAATTTATATTCAAACATATTCCAAGGAAAAATGGAAGTAGATACGCAATATTTATAGAATAGTTCCCCGGGTGGTGCCTGTCACCACCCGGTTTTTGTCGAAGAGGAAGCAGCGTAGAACCGTCTGAGACATGTGGAAAAGGGAAAAGCCCCCTTCTTTCACATGTCTCGAACCTTCCCCCGTGTTTTTTATACTTTCGGATAATATGTATTTGCGGTTCTTCAGTATATAATTTAATCAATATTTTTTTGCTTTTTAAAGCTTGTAAAATTTCTACAATAAGGGAGTTGGTTTTATTGAAAATAAAGTTGTTTTTACTCGTCTTCGTTGTTGCACTGATGTTGGCTGGTTGCGGCGGTTCAGGGGCATCAGAAACTGCAGCGAACCATGATTTAGAATTCGAAGGTGGCGTTGAAGATGTTGTACCGATGCCTGCAGATGCGACTATTCAGATGGTGATTGATAATGATGACAGCCACGCGATTATGTTTAGGCCTAACCTCACTTATACTGAATTTGTTGAATTTTATTCGGAAAGATTGTCATCCAATGGTTGGACCATTACTGAAGAGAGACTTCCTGAAAGTGCAGAAGGAGAGCGGGAGGGAGATTGGACTGCGGAAGGCCACGGTACGACGATTATGGTGTCTTTCACAGCCTTTGGCGGCCCAGACTCAACCATGATAAACGGCTTTTTGTTTGTTGAGAAATAGGTAGTGTGCAACCCGGGTGGTGCCTGTCACCACCCGGGTTTTGTCGGATAGGAAGTGAGGAACCGCCTTTGTATAAAAATTTTGAATTTTGCAAAATAAAAAGCTTTATTTTTACTATAGTTATGGTAGAATTTATTTGACTAGGAGAAGGATTTATCTAGTTAAAGTTTTTTCAAAATTCAAACAATAGGGAGGTTATGGTTGATGTTACAGCAAAAAGATTCGGGGTCAGGTTTGTCTAATCGTGAACAATGGGTATCGAGAAATGGTTTTATCCTTGCGGCTGTCGGTTCGGCAGTAGGATTAGGGAACATCTGGGGTTTTTCTTTCGCCCTTGGTACACAAGGGGGAGCGGCATTTTTACTTATTTATCTTATTTGTATTGTTTTTGTTGGTTACCCATTAATGATGGCAGAATTCACTATCGGACGTAAGGCGCAAAGTGACACGGTTGGATCATTCCAAAAGCTTGCACCAGGAAAACCATGGTTTTTTGCAGGTATATTTGGTGTAATAGCATCATTTCTAATCATGGCGTTTTATCCTGTTATCGGAGCTTGGGTTTTAAAGTATATTCAAGTTTATCTTTTCGGTGGTATTGGGGCTACTGCTTCCGGGGATTTCTTCGGGGCTTTTACAACTTCCAATGAAGTATTCATATGGCACTTGTTATTTATGGGATTCACTCTAGGAATTGTTATTTTAGGCGTGAAATCAGGTATCGAGAAAGCCAATAAGATTTTACTTCCTGCCTTAGCTATTATGATTTTAGGCTTAGCAGTTTTTGCCTTAACGCAAAATGGGGCATCTGAAGGATTGGCATTTATGTTTTCACCAACATGGGCATCTTTTACTAATAGTGGTGTTTGGTTGGCGGCTATGGGGCAAGCATTTTTCTCCCTTAGCTTAGGGATGGGCGCATTGATTACGTATGCAAGTTATTTAAAGAAAGAAGACCAACTTCCAAAAGCAGCGGGAACTGTTGTTACGTTAGATACGTTAATCGCTGTTATGGCAGGGGTAATGATTTTTCCAGCCGTATTTGCATTTGGGTTAGACCCGGCAGGCGGTGGAGGACTTGTTTTCGTAACGATGCCGAATGTTTTTGAATCCATGACTGGCGGAATTATTTTCGGATTAGTCTTCTATGTACTTTTAGCATTTGCAGCCATTTCTTCAGCTGTGTCCCTGTTAGAGGTACCGGTAGCTTATTTCATGAATAAGTTTCAGATTACTCGTAAACTATCTACGTTGATAGTTGGTGGAATCATGTTCGTTACAGGATTACCGATTGCTTTCAACCTTTTCGGTTGGTACAACGTAGATAATGTGTATGGCCTTGCTGCTTCTTTCTTCCTGCCACTTGGGGGACTTATTATTAGCTTGTTTGTTGGCTGGGGATGGAGCAAAAACGAAGTGCTTAAGGATTCAGACTTTGGTCAAAGCACGATTGGGCAAGTTTGGATTTTCCTGCTGAAATTCGTAATTCCAGTCCTTATCACCGTTCTATTCATTCAAAAAGCAATGGAGTATCTAGGGTTCTAGCGTGGAACCGGGTGGTGCCTGTCACCACCCGGTTTTTGTCGAAATGGAAGCGGGGGAACAGTCCCCTGCTTCCTAGAATTCAACCTTTTCTAAGTACAACCCGTAAGGCTCAGCGATTCGGTCTCCTGTTTGATTTCGTTGTTTCGAAGCAAGGATGTCAGGAATTGAAGCTTGCGTTATGTCCCCTAAGCCAACACCAATCAGCGTCCCTACCATTTTTCGCACCATATTATAAAGAAACCCGTTTCCGTTCACTCGTATTTCAATAAGCCCTTCGTTTTCTTCTATGTCTATGGAATAGATTATTCGAACATTGGACTTCTTCTTCGATTTGGCATTAGTAAAAGCCGTAAAGTCATGCTCACCGATAAAATGAGAGCTTGCCTTACGCATTTCCGTAATATTTAAGGGTTTATTAACGTGCATGGTGTGTTTTCGTAAAAAGGGATTTAAGTAATCCTTATTCCATATCTTGTAAAGGTACGTTTTTGCCTTCGTATTATACCTAGCATGAAACCGTTCTGGTGCTTCCGAAACGTGAGCAATGCTAATGTCCTGGGGCAAATAGTGGTTTAAATAAGATTTTATTTTTGCCTCGCTGAGCCGTGCTTTTGTATGGAAGTTCGCTACTTGCTCAAGGGCGTGTACCCCCGCATCGGTTCGGCTACTGCCAATGATCTCTATTTTTTCCCCAATCATTTCAGATAACACATGTTCAATTTTTCCTTGAATCGTATTTTCCGTATTACCAAGGCGCTGCCACCCCTTATACCGACTACCATCATACTGAATGTTTAACTTATAATTCATCGTGCCTGTCACCACCCGGAATTTGTCGAATACTACTTGTATTGGTTATTGTTTCCTTTGTCTTTAGGTTTAATAACTACAACTGAAAGGAAACCTATGATCCAACTTAGGTTAATTTTATCATAAGCGGAGAGGGCTTGCTTTATGTTGAGGTGGTTGGTTGCTCGGAGTGTTTTTGGATAGAAGGATGGAGCTTTTTCTGACGAGCATGTTCGGGTGTGCACATGGATGGTGACATCGGGGGCTTGACCACTGTCACCACCCGATGGCACCACCCGGTTTGTTAGGTTTTACCTCTGCCTCCAACCTTTTGTTCTCGTCAAGGACTTCCAGAATTCCTTTGCGACGCCTTCATATCCTGCTTGGGTAAGGTGGATGTCGAAGTCAGTAAGGTAAGTATCTGCATTTTTTTCTACTAAACTTGCGGTTGCCACAAAATGAACGTTGTCCATTTCTGTTGCCATCTGCTCTAGTGAATTGTTAAATTGAGTAGCAACTCGATCAAAACGATTTTTAAAAGAGTCGGGCTGGTCATATAAAAGAACGGGGTTATAGTAACCCATGACATAAATTTGTACGTCATTATCGTTAACGGATTGGATTGTATTAAGGATTGTTCGAGTATTAGCTAATGCTGTATTAATGACTGGTTGAATCCAAGAATCGGGTAAGCCAAGGAAAAGCAAAGGTAGGGCATCGTTGGCACCAATGTTTAGTGTAAGGATGTCGGCTTGCTGAACTTCCGCAACTATTGTAGCATTATTTAACTGACTCAAAACACTCCATGTTGTATAGCCTGGTACTGCAAAATTAGTCAATTCTGTAGTGTAGTTGGATTGCTCAAGACGGGCTTGTAAGTACTCAGGGTAACCATCCAAAAGTTGAAAACTTCCGCCAGGCACAGGTGTGTAACCGGCTGCTAGTGAATCTCCCAGCGCCACAAACTGTAACGTATCATGTTTAACATTTTTTGCTGCAACCGCTGAAGGAGCAACTAACGAAAACAATAACAAAAGGGATACCATTACCAACAATGCTTGTCTACTTCGTTTTTGCTTTACCAAATAAAACACCTCTTTTTCTGAAAAGTTTAAATTTTAAAACTTTGAGTCTATGGATAAATTGTATTTCTCTTAATCTATCTTTTCAATTAAATCTGTACGACAAATTCAACTGATTTTTGCTATAGGAAATCCAAACTATAGGGAAAGATGGAACTATTTGGTCTTTTTTGCATCCAACTTAAGGTTTCGGCCCATGCCCTTCCA
This sequence comes from Bacillus sp. (in: firmicutes), assembly GCA_021208645.1. Lineage (GTDB taxonomy): Bacteria > Bacillota > Bacilli > Bacillales > Salisediminibacteriaceae > Evansella. The sequence goes on from JAJOJL010000060.1 coordinate 23,480, forward strand.
TGTATACCCGAGAATTACTGTGAATATAGTAGATTGACAGCAATTATGGGGGGCGGGATGTGTAAATGAAAGAGGCTGTTGAGGCTGAAATCAGTAGACTTGTTTCACAAATAAAAGAGGACCAGAATCCAGATGGATCATGGTCCCATTGCTTTGAAACTTCAGTGGCCATAGATGCTTACATGATTATTTTGCTAAAATCACTCCGGTGGGATGATAATGATCTAATTAGGAAGTTGGTGAGGAGGATTGAAGACAAGCAGTCCAATCATGGTTCGTGGAAGGCGTATCCTGATGAACAAGGGGGAAACCTTTCCTTAACAATTGAAGCTTATTATGCCCTCCTTGCTTCTGGCGTTCGGAAAAAAACGGATGAGAATATGAAAAAAGCGGAAGTTTTCATTACGGGGAAAGGTGGCCTTAAGGAGGCTACTACCCTCACAAAGGTCATTTTAGCAGTTACAGGTCAATTACCATGGCCGAAGTTTATTCCAATACCAATAGAATTTTTGCTGCTGCCTCCTACTGCACCCATCAGCTTTTATGATTTCTCAGGATATGCTAGGGTTCATATCACTCCAATGCTAGTTGTTGCTGACAGGAAATTTGTTTTGAAAATGCCAGAATCAGCGGATCTTTCCCATTTAAACCTGCAAAGAGATGGGGGAGAGGATTGGTTTTTTCAAAAAAGAAGCCATGAATCTCGATCGTGTGTGGAATATATTGAGCATACGGTAAAAAAATTGATCGGTTTGCCAAAGGAGCTACATGAAAAGGGTTTAAAGCGGGCCGAAAAATTCATGCTGAAAAGAATTGAAAAGGACGGAACCCTTTATAGTTACTTTATACCAACATTTCTAATGATATATGCCTTAATTGCCCTTGGCTATTCGAAAGAGGATAGGGTGGTAAAAAATGGGATTAAAGGGTTAAAATCATTAGCTTGCGAAAGCCACGATCAAACGATGCTCCAACTAACTACCGCAGGTGTATGGAATACGGCTCTCCTGTCACATGCTCTGCAATCGGCAGGGGTTTCCTATAATGATCCTACAGTCAGCAAATCCCTTGAATATTTAGTGGAACGACAACATGAAAAGTACGGGGACTGGAAGATTCGCAATCCAAATGTATTACCAGGAGGATGGGGTTTTTCAAACATTAATACCATAAATCCAGATGTTGATGATACAACGGCCGCCTTACGGGCAATTCGCCGATCTGCTGCAAAACAGGCAGACTACAAAGGAAGTTGGTATAAAGGAGTAAACTGGGTTTTGTCCATGCAAAATGATGATGGGGGCTGGCCTGCTTTTGAGAAAAATACGGACAATGAAATCTTAACTTGGCTTCCCATTGAAGGGTCAGAGCACGTGAGTATTGATCCGTCCAGTGCCGATTTGACGGGACGTACGTTAGAGTTTTTAGGTCGTGATATTGGGTTGACGGTGGAGCATCATCAAGTGAAAGACGCCGTAGCTTGGTTAAAGGAAAATCAAGAGAAGGACGGCTCTTGGTACGGACGGTGGGGAATTACGTATATTTATGGAACATGGGCCGCCGTTACGGGGATGAAGGCGGTGGGGGTCAGGAGTGACGATCCTTCAATTGGAAAAGGGGCTAACTGGCTGTTGAAGATTCAAAATAAAGACGGAGGCTGGGGGGAATCTTGTGGGAGTGATGTGGAGAAACGTTACGTTTCCCTTCGAGAGAGTACTCCTGTTCAGACGGCCTGGGCGTTAGATGCGTTGATAGCAGTATTTGATCAACCGACGGACGCCATCAATCGCGGGGTGGCTTGTTTACTCGATCTGCTACAAAAACGAAATTGGACCTATTCTTACCCGAACGGTGGAGGCCTGCCAGGCAGCTTTTATTTTTATTACCACAGCTATAATTTTATTTGGCCTCTCGTAACCCTAAGTCATTATATGAAGAAATACCAGTAGCGGTGCCGGTAGCGGTGCCTGTCACCACCCGGTTTTTGTCGAAAGGCGTCCCCTCTCTCAGAGGAATGAGAATATCTTTTCAATGAAAAATCCTCACAGTCTCTTATTGCCTCTGTGAGGATTTTCCTACTCTATTATTTTATTCCTGCTCAGCTTCTACTTTAAAAATCCAATCCGTAATGAGTTCGGCAACTTCTTCAGAGACGAGACCTCCAGGCATGCTACCGATCCCTTCGTGTGTAGCATCAATAAATTCTTGTCTTGATAACCCTGTGTTAAGGAGTCCAGGGCCAGATGCTCCCTGCAAATCCCCGCCATGACATGCGATGCAAGCGCGTTGGTACATGTTTTCGGCAACTGCATATGGGTCATCAGGATCTGGAGAAGATCCCCCATCTGAGCAGGCAGCCAAGAAAATGACTCCAAAGATTACCATGAATAATACTAAGAATTTTCGTGTGTTCATCATAGCTAGCACTTCCTTTTTAAACATATTGACATAATATATTTTAATAGATTAGTTGCTAGCATTGTTAAAGTAAGCATGTATATTTTATGACATTTTCATGCTCATCCCATGACCAAGGTTTCCTCCTAATGTTTTAGCCGGCAAACCCCTTCCTGCTCCTTCTACCCATCCCACTCATTAGTCATAAACTTGAGTTCGTCTATGTCATTAACAATGATAGTTGTAGAAGCGCAGTATGGTGATAAATCCTCTAACTGAGTAAGCCTTCCTCCTACTAAAATCGTCGCTTTATGAGGAATTTGTTCCATTACTTTTATGTGTTGAATCAGCTGCGGCAGGTGAATGGTCATGCTGGCAGAGAGGCCAATCACATTGGGTTTCCACTCCACCACTAGCTTTTCAGCATATTCTAGAGGGGTATTAGCTCCTAATAGCTTCGTCTCCCAACCCTTTTCTCGAAATATATTGGAGACCATGGTCACTCCTAAATCATGCTGCTCCTTTTCCACACAAAGAAATATGCCCTTTAACCTGTTTTTTCCTGAAAAAAGAGGTTGGTGCTGTTGTATGTATTCATGACAATACGTGTTGATTAAATATCTACAAACATTGGAAGCCACATGCTCATCTGCAACAGTTATTTCTTGTTTCTCCCAGAGTAATCCAATGTATCGCATGGTTTCTGTAAGGAATTGGTAGACTTCGAACCGTTCTCTACCCTTTCCAATGTACTCCTTGAGTAATTTCATTGATTCATAGAAATCTCCTGATAAAAATACATCTGCTGTTGTATGAATTTGGTTTTTGGTCATTATTGCCCCCCTTTAAGGGATTTAGGTAAAGAATAGGTACCTTTTATTATAACATACCCCTGCTGTCACCACCCGGTTTTTGTCGAACATAACATCGTGACAGGCACCACCCGATTACGTAATGGGCAAATAATGTCAGAGCGAAATAACCCCACCAACAACTGGATTATTTACGGATATCCCCAAATTCTTATTTAGAAAAAAGTAGTCTCTGAATTTTCATGAAAGTTTTCATAAAAAGTTTAAATTCGACAAAAATCCTTCTAATTCGATTATGATACGATGGTAAAAAGGAATTATAGTATTAACTTTATCCTATTGTTATAATAAATATATTGATGAAGGGATTTGTTTTTTTATGTACAATCAAGTCGAAACCGTTGCAGATATGAATATTTTTAATCAAATTTGGATGGAATGTTGGTTGGAGAAAGGGTATATGTTGGATTTGTCTGATGACAATGTGGATCGCTTTATCATTCAGGATCTGGAAAAACGGAATATTGGTACCGTTGAATTTAAACCATACTTCGCTACACCAAAAAATAATATTAATCAAGTGTTCCCCTTTCATAAAATTGAACATATTGCCCATAACCCAGAAAAAGCAATTGAAGTGGATAAGGTTGCTATTTTAAGGCAGCATAGAGGAAAGAACCTGGAAAGGTTATTGTCTCTATGTGTCTACTATTCTGAATTCTATCAGAAGGAGTATTGCGTTGTTTTATTAGAGAGACTTTTTTATAAGGCCCTAAAAAACTTTTATAAGGTCCCCCTAGAAACAATGTCTGATCCCATTTATTATAAAGGGGATCATGTTATTCCAGTCATCATTTATGTTAATCATCTTTATTCTTACAAAGAACGTTATTCTTGGCTGGTAAACACGAAACCAAAGTTTAAGAGAGTAACTTTACATCAGAAATAAAGGGAGCAAAAGTATGTTCAACAAGAGGTACCGACAGTTTGCTTACATTTTTATAACCAGTTTTATCGCATTGTTCTTAGGATGGATTCTTCTCTTTCAATCCAATCAAGCATATTTGGATTGGGGTGGGACGATCCTCCAAATCATTGCCTGCACCACAGCAATCATTTGGCTAGGACTTACATATAGGAAAGATACAACAAAGACAAAGAATATTTGGCTGTTTCTCGGACTGGGGATTTTATCCTATTTGGTGGGCGGCCTTATTTGGATTTTCTACCAATTCATTTTGGGTGTAGATGCTGATTCAATAATTCTGCCGAAAGTGTTTTTTATACTCCAAAATGGTTTTTATATTGTTGCCTTGTTGCTAATGATGAATGTGATGAAAAAAAATAATCTCCTAACGTTCCGGTTTTTGTTTGATATATTAATTGTCATGTCCGTTGCAACGACATTTATTTGGTTTCTTATTTTAAATCCACTTTTAGAAAATATGGACAATCCTTTTTACATAATAAATTTCCTTTATCCTATTTTAGATTTAGGGGTGTTTGCGGGCGCGCTCAGTCTATTAATTGTTAGTGAATCGATTTTTAGTCGTAAAACATCTTACTTGCTTATTAGTGGGTTTTCCGTGCAAATAATCGCTGATTTAAATTTTTCTTATGTAAATGTGACTGAAATGTATGCTATGGGAAGTTTATCTGATCCTTTGTGGATCCTCTCAATATTACTAATTGGACTAGCAGGAGTATTTCATGAGCCTAACTTAAAGAAGGAAAAGAAGCGAGTCTTAACTATAAACAAAAAAAGAACAAGTTTATTCAAACACAGTTTGCCATATATTGGGATAGTGTTATTGTCTATCTTTGTAATTTCTCAGATAGTTCATATTGCGCCAATCGTTTTGGGCCTGTTCGTTTGTATTCTGCTAGTAATTCTAAGGCAATTATTTACTTTGCTGGATAATGATAGACTTGTTGCTGATTTAAATAATTTGAATGAAGAATTGGAAAATAAGGTCAAGGAGCGGACCAATCGTCTTGTAGAGATGGTAAATAAGATGGAGCACCTTGCCTTCCATGATGTGATTACGGGACATTCCTAACCGCCGATATATGGAAAAAAAGGCTTGCGCAAGCCATAAAAAATGGAAGTACTGGCCGGGGGAAGAAACTGGCTTTCCTATTACTTGACTTAGATCGCTTTAAACAAATTAATGATAGTCTTGGGCATTCCTCAGGTGACCTTCTTCTAAAGGAAGTGGGGAAAAGGTTAACTGAAGTAATGGAGCCAAATGAATTAGTTTGCCGAATTGGCGGAGATGAATTTGCTATCCTGATGGAGAATGCTCCAATGGATAGAATTGCGGCAAAGGCAGAAAAGATTCTCCAGGTACTAGGTGAAGTTTATCATGTTACAAAGGTTGACCTTCATGTAACCCCTAGTATTGGTGTTGCTATTTATCCTGACCATGGGGAAAACTTTGAAGCGCTTCTTATGAAAGCAGATACGGCTATGTACAAAGTGAAAGACAACGGTAAAAATCATTTCCAGGTATATAACGAATCAATGGATATGGAGCCAATGTTGACTTTGGAAAACTCGTTAAGAAAAGGTTTGGAAAAAGGAGAGTTCATTTTATATTATCAGCCACAAATATCGTTGGAAGATGGTCATGTAACTGGGGCAGAAGCACTGATCCGTTGGAACTCACCTTCTCATGGAGTGGTTTCCCCAGGAGAGTTTATTCCTATGGCAGAAGAAACAGGGCTGATCATTCCGTTAGGGAATTGGGTTTTTAAGGAAGTTTGCAAGCAGTCTGTTGAATGGGAAAGGCTAGGATTAAAGGGGATAAGAGTATCTGTTAATATCTCTTCCATCCAATTTCAACAACTTGATTTCGTGGAAACACTGGCAGCCATTCTTGAGGAAACAAATGCGAATCCTAACTTAATTGAATTAGAAATTACTGAAAGTATTTCTATGGGAAGTATGGAGACGACTCTATTTCAATTGAATAAATTAAAGCAACTAGGTTTTCACATTGCTATGGATGATTTTGGAACAGGGTATTCTTCTTTGCAATACATGAGTAATTTTCCAATTGACCGCTTAAAAATTGATCGTTCCTTTATTGATAAATTAAATTCGAACGATAAAAATGACGCAGTTGTAAAGATGATTGTCTTGATGGCAAAAGCATTAAGCTTTAAGGTTATTGCTGAAGGGGTCGAACTGGAGAGACAGAAAGAAATCCTGAAGGAAATGGACTGTGATGAAATACAAGGCTACTACCTCAGCCACCCTTTACCGAAACTTGAATTTGAAGAATGGCTTCGTTTACACGAAAAAACAATTAATTGAACCGGGTGGTGCCTGTCACCACCCGGTTTTTGTCGAACGTAGAGTCGTATTAGGTACCACTAGTTTGAACCAAACCTACCATGAGCGTACGCTTTCATTATTTATTGACAGCATTATTTGAGAGGCAAACTCCAAGCAGTTGAGAAGCTATAGCCCCGATAGTTAGTTTTTGGAAGAACATATCAGTTTTTCCTATACCATTTCCATCGGTTGGATCCAATTCTACTGCCCTTGAGGGGACTCTAGAACGCTGATATAATAAATACAAATCAATGTCGGTAGATTTTGGAAGTTTAAAAGTTTCACAGACGTTAATAAATCAGTATACATTATTACATGTTCCATCATCATACGCATACTATTTTACAGAAAGGAGTGGTTACAGGTGGCAATTGTCGATGTTGTAAAATACGATGGGAAAGATGACATATACGCGTGGAAATATCCTTCATCGGAGTTGGGTAACTGGACACAATTGATTGTTAATGAGTCGCAGGAGGCAGTCTTATTTCGTGGAGGGCAAGCGCTTGATTTATTTACGGCGGGCCGTCATACACTGAGTACGGAAAATATCCCTATTTTAAATAATCTGATTAATCTGCCTTTTGGGGGTCAATCTCCCTTTGCAGCGGAAGTTTGGTACGTTAATAAAAAACATTCACTCAATATTAAATGGGGAACCCGTCAGCCCATTCAGCTCAAAGATCCGAAATATAAAATTTTCGTTCCAGTGCGGTCCTATGGCCAATTTGGAATTCAGATCAAGGACTCACGGAAATTCTTGATAAAACTTGTAGGAACGTTAAGTACCTTAGATCAAAAAACATTAACGGAGTACTTTCGCGGGTTAATGATGACAAAAATTAAAGATCTTATCTCTTCGTACTTAGTCCATAAGGGTATTAGTATTCTTGAGATAAATGCTTATATTTCAGAGATTTCCAAGCATTTAAAAGAAAAACTTAAGCCAATCTTTGACACCTATGGAATTGAAGTTCTTAATTTTACGTGAACTCCGTCAATGTTCCCGATGAAGACGAAGCGGTAAAGCGGTTGAAGGATGCGTTAGCAAGACGGGCTGAAATGGATATTGTCGGATTTAATTATCAACAGGAACGATCCTTTGATACCTTGGAGGCGGCGGCCAAAAATGAAGGGGCTGGCCAGTCGGATATGATGGGGGCTGGTATTGGTCTTGGTATGGGTGTTCGCGTTGGTGGAGCATTCGGGAACAGTATGTCTGGAATTACGGGAAGTATTCAGACAGGGAATGAGACTCAGTGTCCAAAATGTCAGAGCCGCAGTTCTGAGAATGCTAGATTCTGTAGCTCTTGTGGTCTTGATTTTTACGAGGCGAAAAAGCAGGAAGGTACTTCTTCTACAAAGCCAGATTTACAAACTGAGCAGAAGGGAAATGCCATTGAAGCTAGTTGTGTTAAGTGTGCCAGTGAAATACAAGAAGGGTATAAATTTTGTCCTTCGTGCGGAGATCAATACAATCCATGTGGAAGTTGCGGTGAAGATAATGAAGTTGGTGCAAGTAACTGCCGCCGTTGTGGTAACGCATTTCCTGAGGCGTGTTCCAACTGCGGACATCAAGTGGCTGCGGGGATGAAGTTTTGTCCTGAATGCGGTACATCCATGGTGTTGGAATGTACGTCTTGTCAGCACACCCTTATGCCAAGTCAGAAGTTTTGTCCCGAGTGTGGTTCTGCTCAAATAAGGGGGAAATAATATGGGTCAATTTCGTATTTTTACAGCGGCGACCTTTGCAGTCTTACACATTGTTGCGCTTATAACATTGGTTGTCATGTTTACTGTCGTAGGGGTTGCTTTAGGCTTTGTCTATATGATCACTTCCATTTTGGCGATTGTTTTTGCGTTCCTAGTGACAGTTGGAATTATTGTTCTTCAGGTGAAAGAGGTAAGAATGGGAGAAGAGGGGAGCTTTCCGTTTTTATTACCCGTTACAACGACAGTCCTCGTTTATGATGTTGGTGTTTTAGGTCTTATTTTATTGGGCTTATTGTTCTCCTCGGGAGTCTACGTTTCTTTGCATTTTCTCCTTGCAGTAGCGTTTGTTGCTACACTGGCCGTCGTTGGTGGATTTGCCCAGTTTGTGAAAAAACGAGATGATGAAGTGAAAGAACGGGTGGGGCGGATCAAGGAATTACAGCGGGAGGTGCAGTATATAAAAATGCTAATTCGGTCGTTCGAGAGAGAACCAGGAAGGAAGGAGCTCCTTGCTAACCTTGATTCCCTCGAAGAGGCAATTCGATTCAGCAATCCTGTAAGCAGGGAAGAGATGTCGGAAGTGGACAATTCCATTGAAGTAATGCTAGGAGACTTAAAAGTCATTGTGGAAAAATTAGTAGCTGAAGGGGAGATGTCATCGGAGTCAGAGGAGGAAATGGCCAAATTATCAAAGACAGTAGATCAGATCCGGTACACCATCGACTACCGATAATAGCTTGGTGCCTGTCACCACCCGGAATTTGTCGAATGAGCTTTCGCGGTTTCGCGGTGCCTGTCACCACCCGTAAATTGTCGAATATGTTGGCAGTATTATGGTGATTGGATCAATATAAACATTAAAAGTCTTCATTTCTTTCTTTAATACAATGGTGAGGAGTTGGGGGTATGAAGGTTCCTTTTTACTTGCAATGGTGGGCAATTATTCTTGGTTTTATTGTGTTTTGGCCAATTGGAATATTATTATTAATTTTGAGAATTACCCGTTCGAGGAGACTGATGCTAAAAGCAGGCAACGGTATTCGGATTGTGGGGATTTTAATTTTGGCTTTTTTTGGTTTGCTTACGATAGGGGTAATTGTGGATCCTGAGGTAGGCCTGGAAGTGTTTTTTGTCTTTTGTTTGTTCTTTTTGCTGCCAGGGTTGTTTTTGTATCGGTACGGACGCAAACTAAGGCTCGAAAGCAGCAAAACGAAAAAGTACATACAATTAGTTGTAAATGAGCATTTACGTTCTGTCGATGATATTGCCCGAAGCCTTCAAGCAAATCCAACAAAAGTAAGGGAAGATTTAAGGAAACTCATTGATCAGGATTTCTTGCCAAATGCAACATTAAACCATACAACAGACCGTCTAGAAATTATGATTGCCGACGAAACAATTGCCGGACAGGATGGGGAGGGGACTGAGAAAGACAATAGGGGGAAGACAACAACGTCAGCTAATGTAGCCTCAAAAACAGGTGGTCCCCATAGACCAGTTTCCGTAACTTGTCCTGGCTGTGGGGCAAATAATATTATCATGGGAAGTACCGGCGAATGTGAATACTGTGGCAGCACCCTCACCACCTAGGTGCCTGTCACCACCCGGAATTTGTCGATTCTTTGTATTGCTGAAGGCACTTTTTACAAATGCATGCTTTATTTTTCAATTCTTCAGGAACAAGATCAAGAAGACCTTCAGGAAAACTCTCTTTACTGCACCAGCATGCATTTAGAACGTCACAGCGGTTATCACCACCACAAAGGGGGCATTGTCTAGTTTCATGATTTAACTTATAGTCACTCACTCGCACTCACCTCTATCAAATGGCTTCTTAAAAACATGTAAAAAAGTATAATAAGTAGAACTGCAAAAGGAGAACAGGTGATTAATGGAAAGAAACGATACGGAAAACCATTATAACCACTAAGCTTAAGTGTTTTTCGATGTTTTCACAAATCATGAACTGTGTACTCCTTCCTTATCCCCATATTTTATCATTTTCTATAACTAGTTAAGTAGATAAAATTCATCTAGTTGTAGTGCCATCATCCTTTAGATTCCTGTTCGTTTACTATGCCACCCCTATCTACCGATAACTTATTATTATGCTAAATAAACCAGCCACTCTACCTTAAATTTCCAACTACCTCCCATTTGAACGATGGATTTCCTTCGACATTTTAAAAATATACTTCGACAGCGACTTGCGATCGTAAATACTTTTCCAGTCCCTAAACTTCCAGTAGTTCAGGTATTCCACTGAGTCCATAGACCCACAAAACATATTCCTTAGAATAAACAAAATGAATTATATCAAACTTTTTCCCTAACTTAAGCCTAAATATGGTAGAGGAGGTAAAGTGTATAGGTCTAATGACTACTTTTAACCTTATGGTTTCTATCAGATGCAACAGCCCTCGACAGGCAACAATAGACGTATGAATCATTTTAGTCTGAATAGTAATAATATTCATAAAACAAGCAGGAAATAAGTCTAATTCTATTTAACTATTTACCCATCACAGTAAAGGAGGTGGCTTATTTGCGTAGGAGACATAAACGAGTTTTGCGAAAGGGATTCATCTACATCATGATCTTTCTACTAACTTTTTCATCCTTTCTTCCTGGTGTAGTCGGTGCTGAAAACAATGGCATCGTAGATTTACAGGTGAAGGATGAAGAACTAGAGAAAGAAAGGGAACAACAATTTTTTCAGGCAGAAGCAGACGCAGGAAGTGGTTATGAAGATGAAGGAGATTTAGTTTCTATCTTAACTGGCTTAGGCTGGGAAGAACCTGATTTTGACACGAATAAATCAGGATCTGAAAACGCTTCTCAGGAAAAGGTAGAGTCGGAGATTTACGAAGCCCTCAAAAAATCGGAGGAAGTAGACGTAATTATTCGTGTGAGAGATACGTCCAGAAGCCTCTCTAACGAAGAGGTGTTTCAACGTGCGAGGGGGCAACAGAACCGCACGGAACGACTTCGGTTTGTCCAAGAGCAACTGCAAACAAGAGCAGAAGCATCGCAAAAAGGGTTAATAACTGCCCTTGAAGCTTTAGAATCGAAGGGACAAGGGAAGCAAAACGAAGCATTCTGGATTATTAACGGGGTTTCGGCAACCGTAACGGAAGCAGGGTTAAAGGAACTTGCCGAGCGGGACGATATTGAACGAATTACACTTGATAGACTGCTAGAATTACCAGAAATCACCGAAGATGACTCGAAACCTCGTCTCCCGGAATGGGGACTGGAAAAGATTTTTGCGCCACAAGTGTGGGGGGAATATGGTCTTAAAGGTGAAGGCATTGTAGTCGGAATTATGGATACAGGTGTAGACGCCAATCACGAAGCATTACGACATAATTATCGTGGAAAAGATGGGGACCACACGTATTCATGGATTGATGTGTCTGGACAAGGTTACGGCACGCCTGCCGATGGCCACGGACATGGTACCCATGTAGCTGGTTCTGCCGTTGGAGGTGGACAAGGGGAACCGATTGGGGTTGCTCCTGAGGCAGAGTGGATTGCAGCGAAAATCTTTACCGATGGAGGGTCTGCAACTACGTCAGGGATTCACCAAGCATTTGAGTGGTTCATGGCCCCTGGTGGAGATCCAGAAAAAGCACCACACGTTGTCAATAACTCGTGGGGAAATGCAAACACGTACAATGAAGAATTTTATGATGGAGTACAAGCATGGGTGTCCGCAGGGATATTCCCGTTGTTTGCGGCAGGTAATAGTGGGCCAGGAGCACAAACGATTGGTTCACCAGCTAGTTTCCCAGATTCCTTTGCTGTTGGGGCAACGGATGTGAACGACTATATTGCTAGCTTTTCCAGCCGTGGTCCGGTTTATTGGCCAAATGAAGCGGGCGAGCAGGTTCGTTACCTCAAGCCGGAAGTTTCGGCTCCAGGGCATCAAATTTATTCTGCCTGGCCAGAAGCGTTAGGTCGTGGAAAATATCATACGATCAGTGGTACATCGATGGCAACACCACATGTGGCAGGTGCCATTGCGTTAATTTTGCAGGCAAATCCTAATTTGAATTTAGATGATGTAGCTGATTTATTGGAAAGCACTGCCAGAGTGGAGCCTCATATGGGCTCTGTACCGAACGATCTGTATGGGTACGGTATCATTAATGTTTTCCAAGCAGTCACAGAGGCAGCTTATGCAGGGGAATTGGCTGGATCAGTCGTTAATAGTGACGGGGAAGCCATTTCCGCAGCAACAATTGATATTCCTGCCCTGTCGATCGAGCATAAAGTTGGTGAGGATGGGGAATTTACCTTCCGTGTTCGTGAGGGTACGTATGATGTGGTCGTTTCGGCATTCGGCTATGTGCCAGTGACGAAAACAGTAGAAGTGAGTCAAGGGCAAACGACTTTGGAAACGTTCGTATTATCTTCTGCAGCACGTCATTCCTTGACAGGGTCCGTAGTGAACGAGAATGGTAATGCCGTGCCATTTGCCTTTATTCGCGTAAAAGATACGCCACTTCCAACAGTTCGTACCAATCCACAAGGAAGTTTTGAAATTGCTGATCTCCCTGAAGGATCTTACTCCTTGTATGTAAGCGGGGAAGGGATTGCTGGAAAAGAGCTAGATGTGATGGTAGATGGTAATAAACAAGTTACCATCCAGGTGCAAACGGCGACAGCAACAGCAAATGCCGATTGGCGAACGGCCAATAACAACATGAGCAGAAACGCTATTTCCGCCAATGCCATTGATGGGGAAAAATTAGCGGAGGCTTGGCGCTATACAAATGGCAATAAGGGGCATATCCTTTTCTCCACGCCAGCCATAGATGATGGGAAGGTCGTTTTTGTTACAGACAGGGGCTGGGTGACGGCATTACACAGTAGCAGCGGGGAAGAAGTGTGGAGCATCCGGCTAGGGAATTCGAATCGTACCTCGCCAACGATAGAATCAGGTGTGGTGTATTTGTCAGGCGGTGATGACCGTCATGTTTACGCCTTAGATTTAGGGACAGGGCGGATGCTGTGGAGTGTGGACGTTGGTTCACCTGCTATTTATGAATCCCCACTCTATGAGAACGGCACCGTTTATGTGAGTTCCGGGTTGACGGAAAATGCCAAAGTAACTGCCATTGAAGCAGCAACTGGCTCGGTCAAGTGGACGAAGGAGCTAGGAGGCCCATCCTTCTTCGGAGGTAGTATCGGTGATGGCATGATGTTTATCGGTACGTATGACAACCGTACGTTTAGGGCCCTTGATTTATGGAATAATGGCGCGGTCGTTTGGGAGAGGACATTAGAAGACGAAGGGTTTGCCTCAAGGCCAGTTTATGTGGATGGCGTCGTGTATGCGGCCAGTACGAATTTTTCCACAGAACGGGGAACGCTGTTTGCCTTTGATGCGCAGAGGGGGGGACATCCTATGGCAAAATAACGGTATTGGTGACACACAAGCAGGATCACCTGTTGTGTACGAAAACATTGTTGCGATGGGGTCTGCATCGCAGCCAGTTGTCCGCGCTTTCGATCGAGAAACGGGCAGTCTGGTTTGGGAAAACAGTACGATTGGCTTCACCCTTCATAACGGAACGGTGACGGCCGATGGGACGTTGTATGTGAGTAACACGAACGGTGTCCTGTACGGTTTAGATATTTTAACGGGAGAAATCCGTTATGAATTTACGTTAAACGACTATAGTACGGGAGGTCTTCCTGTTACTTCAGGCAAGATCATTGTACCAACACGGACGACGGTCCATGTTTTTGAATCGCCAGGTGTGTTATCAGGGACTATGACAACTTCGGCTGGAGAGCCAGTGGAAGGCTATGCAGTCGTGTTGGAGACGGGGGAAAAAGTGTATGCTGAAGCAGACGGCAGCTTCCGTCTGACACATGATCCAGGTGACTATACGGTGCAGGTTGGAAAGTATGGTTTGAAACAACAAGCGGTTAACGTTACGTTTGTGTCTGGTTATGAGCAAGAAGAGACCTTTGCATTAGAAGCGGCAGAGGAAGGTAGCTTAGAGATTACAGTCTTGGATAATCGGTCAGGCAGTGCTCTTGGAAATGCGGAAGTATCCCTTGCAGATACGCCGCTGGAAGGCGTGACCAATGAGGACGGTGTTTTCTTCGTCGATGCTGTTTATGAAGGGGAATATGAACTGACTGTTTCTCATACGGGCTATGTGTCGAAAACAACGGTCGTTACGGTGGAAGCAGGGGAACTAGCTAACATGACAGTTGCTCTTCAACCAATTGATATTGCCGTTTTAAATGATTATCAGTCGGAAATGACAACGATTTTAAACGTCAATGGCTATACGGCAGAGGAACGGGATTGGGATGTAATCGATGATTTAGGGCAATATGAGATTTTACTCCTGAATGGTGCCTATGGCTCTGGGGGCTGGCGGCCAGATGAAACGTTGTTTAAAAATATGGTTGCGGCTGCGAACGATCACGATGTGGATATTGTATTCGTAGACGCATGGGGGTCAAACTACGGATCTGTTCGTCATCTGACGCAGTTCATGCACGACCCAGCCTTAATTGCCCATCATTATGGTACGGGACAAGTCCGCTTGCAAGTAGACGAAGAGCATCCAATTTTGGATGGCTTTAGTAAAGGTGATCGCGTCACTTTATATACAAGAAATGGTGACTTCGCCTGGTTTAACAACTATTCTGGTCGTCATTTGGCGACGGTGGGAAGTACGACACAAGGATTTGTTGGGACTGGTGTGGCGTATAAAGCCGTTTCAGAAAACAGTGCCCATTTACTCTTGGCAAGTCATGCGGCGGCACCATGGATTTCGCCATTGCAAGGCTGGCTGCCGGCACATCAAACGGTTTTCTTTAATGGTATCGACTTTTTACTGGACAGTCAGTTTGGTAAGTTAACAGGTACGGTTGTAAATGAAGCGGGCGCTGCGGTGGAAGCAAGCTTCGAGATTTTAGAAACGGGAGTTACGTTTGATTCGGAAGTGGATGGTGATGATTCTTCGTTCCAAGTTTTCCATGACGAAGGGACTTACACATTAGAAGTTCGTGCCTCTGGTTATGATGTGGAAACGTACGAAGTGACGTTTACCCATGGGTCACCAACGGAGTTGGATGTGGTCATTTCAGGAAGTTCTGCAGGTGCCATCTCTGGTGTGGTTGTCAACGGTTTAACGAACCAACAGATGCCTGATGTGAATGTAACCCTCTATGATGAAGAGGGAGAAGTGGTAGACGAAGCCGTGACTGGATCCAATGGGCGGTTTACGTTTGCTGATTTAACGGGTGAAGTGTATACGTTGTCGTTTGAAAAAGACGGCTTTATCGCTGAAACGAGAGAAGTAGATTTAACTCGCCACAATGGAGAATTAACGGTAGCGATGAATCCTGTTCCGCGGATGGCGGTCGTTGGGGATTACTCTATATCTGGTAGAAATTTCCGAGCGGTTTTTGCAGAGTTGGGAGTAGATGTAGACGGGCTTAACATTTCTCAAGCTATTGATAATATGACGGAATACGATGTTATTTTTATCAATGAAGTTAGTTTGACTGCAGATCGCAACCGGATTGGCGAGATGATAGAGGTTGCTGATGGGCATGGGACGAGTCTTGTGTTTGGGGATTCATACGGAATCTCTGCAGGTCTTAACCAGTTGATATTGCAACGGGGAGACCCTGCTTCAAGAACGACCGTCTTAGATACTACCTCTGCTGCCGGTTACATTGTACTAGAGGAGCATCCGATTTTTGGCGGAAGAGATGTTGGAGAGTTCATTGAGTTACTTGTCCCTTCCAATAGTAGAGTTGCTCACTTTGCTGGTTACAGCGGTTATTCATTGGCGGAAATTACTCACGAGGCTCGAGATGAAGCCCATGGAATTGGGGTTGCCTTTAAACCGCGGACAGGCAGTAGTGTGGAAGTGTTGTTAGGGGGACACGGCTTCTCCTTTAACCATCACAAAGACCATTACACAGACGAAGCATTGGAGATGCTCGTTCAAACGATGGTTTGGGCGGCAAATGCGAGATTCAACACGATTGAAGGAACGGTGACAGATGAAGATGGTAATCCACTGTTAGCGGATATTGAAGTAGTGGGTGAACCGTTCAGTGCTGTAACTGACCTGGAGACAGGTGCTTTCTCCATCGCCATTAAAGATGGGGACTATGAAATTGAGGTCAGTGCATACGGTTACGATACAGTAACGGCTGCCGTAACTGTTGATAGCGATGTGGAACCAATAGCCATCCCGATGCCAGTAGATGCTACGGTTGGTTCCATTTCAGGAATCATTGTAAGTGAGTTGGATGGGTCGGCAATTGAAGGCGCCCATGTGGATCTGATTGGTGTTCCTCGTGAGGCTTTTACTGAACAGGGACGCTTTGAACTGACCCGAATCATGCCGGGGACGTATGAGTTGCTGATCAATGCAGATGGGTATGTGCAAAAACGTCTAAGTGTAGAGGTAGGGGAAAACGAGGAGCTGAACTTGCCACTAGAAATGAAACCGTCGCCGACGATTGGTGTTATTGTTGATGCCACATCTTCTAGTGCAGTGACGCTCGATGAATATTTAACGGAAAGAGGTTACATCGTAGAGCATTTCTTCTATGATGAAACGGACAGATTAAATGAAATCGATGTAGTGATTGCCAACTCTGATTTTAACAATAGTTTAATTCCAGAAAAAGAAGTATTTGCGAAGTTCTTAAAGGAATTAGATGTTTCGAGAACACCGGTAATTTGGACAGGGCAGCATGGAGGCAGAGGGAGTATCCGATTCCTTCAAGAGTATGAGGGAGATCCAGCGATTGCCTTTGGTGGAAGCGGTCAAGGGATGCAAGGAAAAGTGCTGACCGATCATCCATTAGTGGAAGGTTTAGACGTTGGTGAGCAATTTGCTATACCAGCGGCGTCTAATTTCTATTATGTCTTTGATGACTATTCTGGTGAAACGATTGCAGATGTTTTGGATGCTAATGATGAACGAATTGGAAGCATGGTTGCCTATAAAGGGCGAACGATTGATTCTGTGGAAATTCTCTTGTCAAACATGACATTCAGTCATTCGTGGCATCCTGGGAACGAAGCTGTCTTCGATGAACAGCGGGAACGAATTTTTAACAATGCGATCCTTTGGGCATTAGAGGTGGAAGAAGCCCTCGTTGGTGAGTTGCACGGGGCGCTTGTGAATGACCAAGATTTAGCAGTACAAGGGGAAATTTACATCCATGAAACGGGCCGGACGATTGAAACGAACGAGCAAGGTGAATTCTACTTAGGCTTAGCCACAGGTGAGTATGAATTAACCATAACTGCTTTCGGTCATGAGGAAAAAACCGTGTCGTTCACGATGGAAAACGGGGTAAGACTCGATGAAACGATCGTGTTAACATCGGAAGCTGCTGGTATTGTAAACGGTACAGTTGTGAATACGTCGGGAGAAGCTATATCAGGTGCGGCAGTCCAGTTTATTGGCACACCAGTTACGGCAACGTCCGATGAGGCAGGGGAATTTAGAGTGTCCTTACCTGCTGACAGTTATGATGTAAGGGTAACAGCATCTGGTTTTTCACCTGAAGTTGTGTCGGTGGAGGTTATAGCTGGTGCGGAGACCGATGTGACGATCGCCATGTCCGAGTCGGAGGCCGTCGCTGTGTTAGCAACGTCGTTGCAAGGGAACCGAATTGTGAATTTGCTGGCGGAAGACGGCTATGAAGCGACGTTATATGTGAATTCCAACTTTGAAGAGTTGCAAGAAAATCTCGGAGATTACGCGTTGGTGATTTTCAACGATCGACATACGAGTATGAACCAAGATTTATTTAAGGAGTTTGTGGATAGGGCAGATGAAACAAATACGAGTATCATCTTCCCAAGCCAATTTGCTAGTGGTACGATTCGCGACTTGGCAAGCTTTTATGGGGATCCAGAGTCTGTGACCCAAGGATTCGTTCCAAGTGCTGTGCAAGTAACGGTAAATGAAGAACATCCGATATTCCGTGGTTTCCAAGTCGGGGAAGAGATTGAAATCCTCAACAACGGAACGAGCAACCAACAGTACGCGTTTTACACGGGCTACAGTGGTGAGACAATTGGTCAGCTGGCTCATGTGGATCAAGGCATTTTAGGTGATGGCGTGGGCTATGCATTCCGTACGGCCACTAGCGTCCATGTATTGTTAGGGGGCTTTGCTGCTAGCACGTATGGTCATCCTGAAGCTCGCTGGACCGAGGATGGCAAGCAACTTTACCTTAACGCCGTCGATTGGGCCATTTCCGCAAGTCTTGGAGAAATTACCGGTACTGTGACGGATGAGGCAGGAGAAACTGTAAGTGGTGCTAGAGTGAAGATTCTCGAAAATGGGATGGAAACCTCGACAAATGCCAATGGACAGTTCAGGTTTGGTATTGGGGAAGGAACGTACACACTTGAAGTTTCGGCGAGGGGATACGAAACACAGGAGCAAGAAGTGACGTTGGAAAATGTAGGAGATACTGTTGAGGTGCTGTTTGAATTAGTTGCCTTGGAAGGTTCCACGTTATCCGGTGAAATCACCAATGCCGATGGGGATAAGCTCGCTGGGGCAAAGGTTACCCTTGTTTTTCTAGAAGATAATCGGGTAATCGAGGAAGTTGTTACAGAAGAAGATGGTCGCTATGAATTCACCGACCTTTGGGATGGTTCCTATGCGTTGACAGTAGAGCGAAGCGGCTATGTAAGTGAGACGTTGGATGTACTGATTGAAGGAGAAGATGTGGTAGTTGATGTTCAGTTGCACGCGTATGACCTTGCAGTTATCGGTGATGTGAACGGTGCCCTTGCTGAATTCCTAGTTGCAAACGAATTGTTTGCAGAGGAGCGAGGTTGGGATGTGGCAGATGATTTATCTGGCTATCGTATGATTATCGTTAACACGAACCGAGGGTCAGAGGGAGAATTGACGGCATTGGTTGATGCGGCCGACGAAGCAGAAATAAGCTTAGTGTTCCTTGGCACGTATGGAGTCACAGGGGGATCAATTCCGTTGTATGGTAAGGCGTTCGGGTCCCCTGTGTTAAAGGATCATGGTTATAATGAAGGGTCTGTTTATGTGAAGGCTAATGGTGAACACCCAATCTTTGACGCCTTTGATGAGGAGATGATCCGCGTTCACAGCTCCATGAGTCCATTTGCAGCTTTTGAAGGGATGCCAGGCACGGTAATAGGAGAGATAGCTGTCGATGATCGTGTTAGAGGAGAAGGTATCGCTTATGCGTTTAAGGGCGTGGGCCATGTTCACCTCTTCTTATCTAGTTTTGCCGTAACAAATATGATTGGACCTGACTACGGCTGGACGGCCGATGGGAAAAAATTATTTGTGGAAGCATTACGATGGGCCATGGAAGCAGAGCAAGCAGTACCTTCCACACCTGTCTGGGATGAAGAGCAAATTAGAACGTCAGATAAGCCTGTCTCGGTTACTGGAACTGCTGAATTACAAACGACTGTGCATATTTACAGGGTACAGGGCAGAAACCGCACCTTGCTAGAAACAGTAACTACTAAAGCAGACGGAACCTTTGAAGCTAGTATCGATTTAGATAATGGTAACTATTTCTTAGTAGCAGAGGCGGAGAACTTTGCTGGCGTATCAGAGGAATCTGATCGACTGCGGGTAATTGTAACAACCGAAAGACCAGTTCCGCCAGGAAGACGATAAAAAAGCAACCTGGTGGTGCCTCGGGTGGTGCCCGGGTGGTGCCTGTCACCACCCGGAATTTGTCGATAAGTGTGGGTGTCCTAGAAGTGGAATTATTCCCAATAGGACACCCTTTTCTGGTGCCTGTCACGACCCGAGATTTGTCGAATGAAGGGAGTTGACTTTGTGTATTGTTGAGCATATGATGTATTCAATAAGGAAGGAATGTATTCGCTTGATAAATAATTGCTCCAGCTCCGATAGTCCCTTGAGTGGTTTCTTCCGATTCTACTGCGTGTAGTTGCTTCAAATCTCTTAAATAAAGTCTTCTTTCAATTCTCCTTTTATCCTTTTCCAGTAAATTTCATGAGTTTTCTTATAGATGCTGTTTATTCAGAACTTCCTATCGATGTCCTCTGCAAAATTGTTTTATCCTGGCTAGATACGATTGAAAGAATAGCCCTCTTAAAATTACTCTTTTTTATAGGTCAGTATGAATTTATCAAATTAAAAATTAATAAGGAGAGAAAGCTATGGGAAGAAATGTAAGACTATGGATTCCAACCAGTTATTATCATATTACCTGCAGGGGGAACCGGCGTGATGCTCTGTTTCTAGATAGAAAGGATTATATAACATTTTTTTATATCCTACGAAAACTTCACGAAAAATACCCCATCGAACTTGCCGCTTATTGCTTAATGACAAATCACTATCATTTACTTCTTCGATCCAATCAAAATGCCATGTCAAAAATTATGGGCTTGTTAAATAAGCGATATGCCACTTACTTTAATATTAAATATCGTTTAACAGGCCATCTTTTTGAGAAACGCTTTTATGATAAGCATATTGGGACAGAATATGGAATGTTAGAGGTTAGTAAGTATATTCATATGAACCCTTTGGAAGCGAGTATTGTTTCCCAACTGGAGGACTATCGTTGGAGCAGTTTTTGTTCCTATATGGGGCTAGGTGCCATGTCAGACCAACACCAGCTAGAAGTTCAACCCTATTTTAACTACCGGTTGCTAGATTACTTTCAAGGTACATTAGAAGAAAAACGAATGCAACTCCGGGAGTGGTGCCTGTCACCACCCGAAAATTGTCGGAAGGTCTAGATGATATACTTGAGTGGGATTAATTAACACTAATTAATATAAGGATTTAATAATTACTTTTAGGAGCGCGTTTGACCTCTTTAATGGTAGTCTATAATAAATAATAGATTTAAAGTCAGAAGTAAAAGAGGTTAGCGTATGCTCATACAATGTACGAAGAAAATGTTAGATGAACTGAAAAGGAAACCGGAAGAGCAGGTAGAGGAAGAAGCTCCACTTACCTCTTGGCATGCCAATATCATCACCTTGCAACGAAGAAAAACACTTGTCCTTGTCAATGATCAAAACCGCTATACGGTTGTTTTGCATGGTTTAAAGGCAAAAGATATTAAAAAAGCTAGATGATTTAATTGTCAGCGCCATTAAGGAAACGTTCAAAGCAGAAGGAATTAAAGACGAAGTAATAGAACAGTATATCCAGACAGCCGGAAAACTAACGTATACGAAAACAAAAGATAGGAAATTGGTCGCTCGGATGAATAAGGGAGCAGAGAATGCCCTATATTTCGAGGAGATGCTCGATTCATCGACCACCCATCAGCCAAACTTAAGTGTCTGGATCAGCAGTTTATTGGCAGGGGACGGTAAGAACAGTTATTTTAACCCGAACGAAGCTTTATATAAGGATTTAGAGGAAATGGCAGGGGAACCAGTCATTAGCACGAGAGCTTTCGACCTGCTCGTAACATTGCAACTGAACAAGTATCGAGTGTTTCGCAGAGTTATTGTGCCTGCGAGAATGACATTTGAACAGCTTCATGAAACATTACAAATTGTGTTTGACTGGAAAGACTATCATCTTCATGAATTTTATATTTTTGGTGATGGTGATGGTGATGGTGATGTGGAAAAATCGAAGAACCCTGCAATGAAAAATCACCCTGCTTTTGATGAGGAGGGTCGTCAAGCAATCATGAATTTGGTAGGTGGGGATGAGGATTTCTTCGATTGGGAAGAAGATTGGAATGTTGACAGTAAAGAAGTTAGTGGGGTTATGGGAGATATTCCTAAGAAACCTGATTATCACGTCAAGTTGTCCAATCTTCTACCTGCAAAGGTGAAGTACATTTATGACTTCGGTGACAATTGGGTACACAAAATCGAAGTGTTGAGAGAGGTGGAAGACTTCCCGCAAAATTATCCCCTGTGTGTGGATGGAGAAGGTGAGTCACCGCCCGAAGATGTGGGTGGGGAACGAGGGTATGAAGAATTTATGAAAGTCATAAGCGACACTAATCACCCAGATTATTTAAAGATGGCAACATGGAGCATGAGCCAAGGAAAATACGGCTTCGATCTAAGTCAGATAAATAAAAAGCTAAAGCTCAGATATTGATTTCATGGTGCCTGTCACGCCCCGAATTTTGTCACCTATCTACCCCAAAACCACCGAAATGTTTCGACATAAACCGGGTGGTGACAGGCGGGGGACCGTTCGGCTTGAATCCTGGGGAATGGACAGACGATACATCAATGGCATTGTGTCTTGCTGAAAGCATTCTAGAGAACAAAGGATTCAACGCAAAGGACCAAATGGAGCGTTATGTAAAGTGGTACAAGGAAGGTTATTTGAGTAGCCGTGGTCACTGCTTTGATATAGGCATGACCGTTCGAGAGGCATTGGAACGCTTTTTGGCAACAGGGGAGGCCTTTAGCGGTTCTATGGATCCTTGGAGTGCCGGGAATGGTTCCATAATGAGACTTGCGCCAGTGCCGTTGTTTTGGTCCCATGACATGGAGGCGGCCATTCATTTTTCTGGAGAGAGCTCGAGGACAACCCACCAAGCGGAGGAGGCTGTGGATGCTTGCCACTACTTTGGTGCCTTAATAGCAGGGGCAGTCAACGGAATGACTAAAGACAATTTGTTGTCCGGGAATTTTGCCCAGTTTGTGGTGGAAAAACTACTTGGCAGAGAGTTAAAAGGGAAAATAAAAGAAGTGGCAGAAGGCTCCTTTAAGTTTCGAACCCCTCCTGAAATTAATGGGAAAGGCTATGTTGTATCTTCGTTAGAAGCGGCCCTTTGGGGATTTTATCATACGGAGAATTTCCAGGACGGCTTATTGATGGTGGTCAATCTTGGGGAGGATGCGGATACGACAGGTGCCATCTACGGCCAATTGGCAGGTGTATATTACGGATTGGATGCAATCCCTTTTAAGTGGCGGGAAAAACTCGTTCAGAAAGAGTTAATCATGTCCTTAGGGGAGCAACTCTATCACCTGCAGGAAAATTTGTTTAACGGAGACTAGTTTATATAAAAAAGTTCAAAGGTTGAGTGATCATCTAGATTTAACTTCAAAAATAAAGTTTTAGAATAAATCAAAAGTGTTCTCTTTTTCAAAAATGTCATGATCTGTAATGATTTATAATTGCCTGCAACAGCAATATAAGAACCAAATAAGGTACGAAAAAGGAGCTTTCCACTTTTTTCGTACCTTTTAATCTGTTTTAGGGACTCTTCCTAGTAGGAGGAAGAGTATGCTACGGAAGAATGGCAAATGACCCTCCCTCATCCTCCTGACAATGGGAGGAGAAGGTGAACCGAATCCCCGTCCTTAAGCTCCAACTCCCGATCCGTAACAATATTTTCGTTGACAACGACGAGGGCATCGTCGTCCCAACGGATGCCCAGTGTTAGGACGAACTCCTCGATCGTTACAGGCGTCGATAACTTATATTCCCTTTGCACATTCTCTAAATATGGAATAAAGGACACAACACTTATGGTAATCATTGGTGCCTGTCACCACCCGGAATTTGTCGATTACAGGTCATCCCGTTCAATCCCAACAGCGGCCAACTCGTCTGCTTCCACATCAAACACCGTACCGCTGCCTTCATTCACTTCATCATAAAAGTAATCAGCCAGTTTGTCATCTGCTTTCGTAAAGCCAGCCTGGCGGTTAAAGGTATGTTCCACCTTTAAGGTTTCATTCGCTGCACGTACAATATCTTCTCCTGTGTATTCATCACCGATATAGGCCGATACCATGTCTGCAAGGAGGTCCCAACGTTCCTTGACTGCTCCAGAGCTAAACATACACATCCCTAAATAATCCCAAATCGTATTCACCGTCTGTGCATGTCGGGATACTTCCACTTGCCCTTCCTTAGAATGGTGATCCACCTGAGCTCGCACTGTCTGTCCTGCCGTATGGTCGGCACCCATTGGGGAAGTGGCAAAGGTGACACCGAGCCCTTTGACCGCCCTTGGATCATAGGCCGGCATTGTTTGCCCTTTTGCCGTTGGCGTATGGACTTCACCGTAAATCTTACCAATTACTTCAGCGCCACTACCGATGATGCGGCCGAGAGGTGTGCCCGCCTTTACTTCCTTCAGCGTTTCAATCGCTTTTTTTTCCATCACCAAACGGTATAATGTTTTGCGCCATCAAAACGCCAAGGGCGCCGCCCGTTTCAATTGTATCGATCCCGTATTCATTACACAGATCGTTCAGTTTCACCACGTCATCGAGATCGCTAATGTCTAAGTTGGAACCTAGTAAACCAATATTCTCGTATTCTATCGGGCCCGTGATGCGGTTTCCGTCCTCGTCGGCAAAAACATTGGAGCAGCGGATAATACAGCCTGGCATGCAGGCATGGGTGGTTGTTCCTTCACCACCTCGCTCCTTTATCGTGTCCCGGAGAGCTTCCCCGGAAATGGATTCATACCCTTCCATTTTTCCCGTTGAAAAATTTCGCGTCGGCAGTGCCCCGAGGGCGTTCGTTGTTTTCACAAGTCCAGCAGTTCCTAGCTCTGGCAACACCTTGGCCGTGGCCGGCGTTTCCATCAGCCAGTTGTGATATTGTTTCAACGCTTTTTTAAATCTGTCTTTCTCTTTCGGGCGATTTTTTTCCACACCGCTTGCGTCAAGAACGATGGCTTTCACACCTTTGGACCCAGCAACAGCCCCGAGGCCGCCGCGGCCATTAAATCGGGTTGGATAGCCGTCTTTGTCCTGTCCTGCCACGGCAGCCAAGTTCATCTTCTGCTCCCCTGCCACACCGATGAGCCAAAGGACCACGTGTTTTCCGTACTGGTCACGGAGCCATTGGGCCGCCTCACTCAAGTCCTTGCCCATGATTGGCGAGGCGTCAGCAAAGGTAACTCCGTCCTTAGATAGGTGAATGATTTGAAAATCTTCTCTTGTGTTTTCGAAAACAAGGGCTCGAATCCCTAATTTGCCAAGGGTGAGGCCGGAAATGCCACCAGCGTTACTTTCCTTGATTCCACCAGTTAAGGGGCTTTTTGCACCGACAGAGTACCGGTCAGCACTGGAGGCACCAGAACCAGTTAATAATCCCGGAGCAAAAATCAGTTTGTTTTTTGGTCCTAATGGATGGCAGGTGGCAGGTACTTCATCAAGAAGAATTCTCGACGTTAACGCCCTGCCTCCTAGCCTGTTGTACTTCGATACCTCCTCGTCTTTTGTCGTTAAACTTTCCATATCAACCCTTACAATCTTCATACGTATCCCTCCTCCGTGGTGCCTGTCACCACCCGGTTTTTGTCGAATTTAGCCGCAATGTTGATCCTGTTACGATACTTACTCACGTTTTCTCCTGTCTCTAGTTTTATTCTACAACTGGATGGGTTATGTGTCACGGGTTGTGTGCTGTGATAGAAGGCCAGCTAGCGTGGACAGCAAGCAATGCAAAGAAAATCAAGCTCCTAGCTAATTAATTGTTGTTCTCCCCACGAACATTGTATGATAAGGGCATCTAAGTTTTCGAAAAAAAGAAAGGGGTTGTTGTTCATGGAAGATGTGATTGTGAGGCTTAGGAAACAGGTGCAGGAGAATTCACCGCTGGTACATAATATCACCAATGTAGTGGTCACTAACTTTACGGCAAATGGTCTTTACGCTGTAGGAGCTTCACCGGTGATGGCTTATGCCCACGAAGAAGTGGCTGACATGGCTAGGATTTCTCAGGCGGTTATGCTGAATATTGGCACCCTGACTGCAACGGAGGTGGAGGCCATGTTCATTGCCGGCCGCTCTGCCAACGAGCATGGGGTCCCTGTTGTGTTGGATCCTGTTGGGGTTGGTGCCACCAGTTACCGTACGGAAACGGCAAAGGCGCTCCTTTCCTCGTTGTCCGTGGCGGTGGTACGGGGCAATGCAGGTGAAATTTCCAATTTAGTGGATGAGCAGGTGGAGATGAAGGGCGTCGATTCCAGCGCACAGTTTGCTGACTTGGCAGCTTTGGCGAAAAAAAGCAGCCCAGACGCTGAACACGGTGGTTGTCATGACCGGTGCTACCGATATGATTACAGATGGAGATGTTCTGTATGAATGTAGGAATGGAGATCCCATGCTTGCCAAAGTGACTGGAACAGGTTGCCTGCTGAGCTCAGTGGTGGCTGCCTTTAGTTCCCAGGGGAGGTCTAATTTAGTTGAGGCCTGTGCTGCCGCTGTTGGATTTTATGGAATTGCTGCGGAAGTGGCAGCGGAGCTTGGCGCATCACAAGGCCCAGGCCATTTCCAAATCCACTTCCTCGATCAGTTATTCAAGCTGAGGGATGAAGACATTCGAAGCTTGGCGAAGGTGAAACAGGTGTAGCAGAAGCTTTTGGGTTGGCCTGATTTTAATTGGGAGTTGTGCTGAAGATTTGTTAATGATCTATATAGAGGGGAGAGCTCTGCAGTTGGGGTAAGGTCTGACTGCAGAGTTTTTTTGTTGGTTGGGGTGGTGGGGACAGACAGTTACCCGAAAACATTTGGTGATAATCTTGCCCTAAAACATGGTGGAAGCTGAAATAAGGGAAGGAAAAGGGGAGAATCGTGCCCTAAAATGATGAGCGAGAGGAATTAAGGGAAGGAAAAGAGAAGAATTCTGCCCTTAAACGATGAGCAAGTAGATTTAAGGGAAGGAAAAGGAGAGAAACCTCCCCTAAAACGTCAGGCAAGCAGAATTAAGGGGAGGAAAGCTCTAATACCAATGTGTACATATGGCGACCCAAAGATTTAAACAGTAAACGTAAGAATACAGAAGCATTACAAATAAAAACAAACCACTATGAATTCAGTCAGCTAGTCTATAGATTGAGGCCGCATTACAGACCCACATTTTTTAAAGCTACTAACCTCTAAAAATAGGCCAATGGATCTATTACATTTTTCCGATTTGGGATTATAATTATCTAGTCGCGACACATTTTAGTAGTTTAGAGGAGAAAAGAAGATGAACAAAAAATTAGCAAGTGGAATCTTATCTGCAGTTATCTTTATTGTTGCCGGCTATTATTTTTTTCAGGATGTATCAGGTAATACAGACTTAATGCTGAACTACATCGAAGAAACAAACTACTTAACAGACGATTATAATCTTATCTTGGCAGAAGAGGAAATGATCACTTCGGAAGATGAATTAGTGGCTTTTACGGAAGAAGTGTCTATTCCTGCTTTGGAAAAAATATACGAGGATACCAAGGCCTATGGACAAACGATTACTAACCCAAAATTAAAGGAAGTTCATGATTTGCATGTTCAAGCAATGGAACTTCGATTAAAAGCGGATCTTAAATGGCTTGATGGAGAGGATTCGGGAGAGCTTTACGAGCAATCGGACCTACTATTGAAGAATATGAAACAGAATTAAACAAACTCGCCAAAAAATGGGGCGTAAACATCGAGTGGGAATAGGTGCCTGTCACCACCCGATATATGTCGAACAACACAAACACAAAAACAAGCAGAGGTCATAACGACTTCTGCTTGTTTCTTCGTTGTTAAGCCTACCAAACCAAACAAACTCATCCAAACCTACTTATTCCACTTTATTAAAGATAGGACGTATCTTCAAATCTCCTTCTAAATTCACTTCAACAACAGCTGAATTCCCAAGTATCTCGGTACCAACTCCCCAACCAGCAAACTCATAGCCCTCGTCAGGAAAAGCTTCAATTCTCACTGGAACCCCTTTGAAATAAATACCTGTCCACTCACCTGCGGCGCCAAGGTTACCTGCTACGCCATCGTTTCCAACCATTTCACCTATACTAATATCCCCTTCATCATAAGAACGATCTAATCCACCGTCAGACCATGTATGACTTCCCATGTTTATGCCCAAAGAAGAGCCGAACCAAGCAAATCCTTCCCGAACATCCACTGAATTAATCAACACCGTCCCACCAATGTCAATACTATTCCCATCTCCGTCACTGTCAATATCTTCACTGTCTCTGTCAATACCGTCACTGTCGGCGTTACCATCAACATCAGCAAGGGAAACCCTCACCTTCGCAACGCCTGGCAGGCCAAAATACTCCGCAACATGCTTACGAACTTCCTCCGGCCGCTTCTCAGCAAACTCCCGCATATGGCTCACACGAGTCCGCCACTGCCCAACGGTACGGGGATGCTGCCAGCGTGACACATGGCGGTGAATTTCCGACTCAATCTGACCTTGCATCTCAGCAATCCTCGCTAACACCCGCTCCGCCACAAATGTCGTATTCAATGATCAGCCATACCGTTAATAAAGGCCAGCCGAAACTCCTCATTGTCTAATAATCCAAGGAACAACTGAGAAGACCAATGATCCTCCCGAACGGCGTGTTCCATTGTGTTATGCAAGTAAGCATCGTCCCCGTGATAGGAATAGCCCTGATCCGTGTCATACAAAAGCCAACGCCAACGGCCGTCATATGGTGGGGTTGCATCTGGAGCCAACTCCCCCTTCACGCGCCAAAATCGAATATTGTTTTGCGGCCAGTCCGTGTTGCGAAAATAAATTTGCGACAGCTGATAGGTAATGTAATTTTCCACATCCATCCATTCCGTTACTAACTGATAATTGTCATCATCACTCATGTCCTCTTCCATAATAAAATCGAGCATCTCCGTGTACAACACTTCGTCTCCAGGTTCACCACGAGCAAGGATCGTGTTCCTTTCCAATACCACTAAGTCACTCGGATGGACCCCATATTTTATTGCGAAATAATGTTGGTCGTACCGTTCACGTATATTATGGATCCCCCAATATTCACCGTTTAAAAACACAACAGCAGGGCGGAAATTTTGCGTTTCCACATCCGTATGGGCAATCAAAGATTGCATGAAACCATCTGCGAACATGGTCCTGCCCCAGTCGTTCCCTGATTGGCGCAGTAAAACCGGCGAAATTCATCCCCGCCACCTTCACCGAACAACGGGTAGTTAACTCGATTATTACCATAATCATTCCGTGCATAAATTCGCAACGTTTTTTGCGGGAATCTCCTCGTAAACGCCCCGTGAATTCTTGCCCCTGCTCCTTGGGAAAACCCTAACGTGCCGTCTACCTCAAAAAATTCCATATGGATCGGCCGCTCCCAGTCCCGGCCCCGTTCATAGAAGTTCCCGGTCGTACCAGGGTTCTCCTCTTCCACTTCAGGATCGTAGTGGGCTCCCGGAACGTAAATCCCCTCTACTCCAAAAAAATGAACGGGATCCGTTGCAATGGAGATGACCGGCAGCTGATGATTTTTTCCCACAAAATAAGTGTGGGTGGCAACGGCACTGCGAAATTGTTGACTGTCATCAAATAAGGCGGCACGAATCACAGCGGCCTTAGGAATCTCCCCCTGCGGTTCCCGCCAAGCGCGGTGGTTGTCGAGAAAATTTGTCCGAATCATAGAGATATCATTGGGATCTCCCATTCGATCTGTCACAGGAATGGGCCTCTCGTAAAGAAAGGTGTGTTCCTGATTTTGTATCGGATCAGGCTCAGAGCCGTTCAACGTATAATAAATGGTTTTCCCCTCAAAGGCCGAGAACAAGGCCACCTCAAATTCCTCGTCGTAAAAACCACTTTCATGGGAAAAATCCAGTTCATACGTTAAAAAAATCAGCCTCCACGTCCACATCGTGGTCGTCAATATCCAGTAGAATAGGAAGGATCGGCGAATAATCCTCAATAGGGTTACCTTCCAAATACAAGCGTTGCCGCAAGCTTTCCAGTTCACCTAGTACTTCAATATTCTCAATCCGGTTATAACGGAGGTTTATATCTTCTAGCAAATAAAGCCCCCTGAGAGGCGAAATATCGTCAATTTGGTTTTCCCGCAAATTAAGGTCCCTTAATGATGTGAGCCCTGCCAATGCTTCAATATTGCTAATTTGGTTTCCCCTTAGGTTCAATTCTTGTAATCTCGTTAGATCAGCTAAAAGGGAAATATCTGTAATCTCGTTGTCCCGTAAATCGAGGGAGACGAGGGAGGTCATGTATTGGATTCCGTCGAGGCTTTCAATGCCAGCACCACGGATGCGGAGGGACTGAATGTCCACTAATTGATCTGGACGAATCTCCCCTTTTTCATAATTTATTTCAAGACGAATGGCAGCTTCAAGTCCTTCGTCCGTAATGATTGGTCCGGAAGCGAGGGAGTAGGCAACAATCCAGCTTGCCATAACGAGGGGAATAATTAGGATTAGTATGAGTTTTGATTTTCTCTGGTTCAACGGTGAATCCTCCCAATCTACTTAGCTGTGAAAACTCTTTTCTGACTCTGTTCAAATAGGGGAAAGATTGGCTATTTCAACAGATTCTATGTCTACGTACATCATACAGTTTTTACAAGTAAATGACAATTGATGGACGATGGGGAAGGGGGCAATTAAGCTGTCCATAAGGGGGTTAGTCCCAGTGGTAAAAGGGTGTAAAAAGAACCAAAGTCTGGGGGACCTTGGCTCTTAAAGTACATTTTTACACCCATTCTTAAGGGGGGAGGGGCTTTTAACTAATAAACACATCACTATCTGTGTGTCCTGCTTTAATCCAGTTGGAATAGCGGTGAATGCAACGGGGCATACGATTCAACTGTTGAATTAAAATTACCGCTGGTACATCTACGAACAAGGATAATTGATTTTTAAAAAAGATGATGGATTGTTTATGGTTGTTTTTGTTCGGTTTGATTTTGCTTATATGTTCCGGAAAAACCCAACAACATTCGTAATGATAGGGCATATGGGTAGGGAAAGCGTAAATATTGTGTCGTGGAAGTATGGGCGTTGGCACTCGCCCGTCAATACCAGTTAAGTACGTGATGGCCATTTGTCTTTCCTCCATCGTTGACCCACCTGTATTGCATGCCCGTTGAATTATTTCAAGAGGACAGTCTTGAAGACGAATTTCTTTGTTCGTTTCAATTACGGTGGAATTGTAATCCCAACTGCGAGAAGGCATTATGAGCATTGTCCGCTTGTTGATTTTATATGGAAGCTTAAAAACTGAAAAGAATTTCATAGGCAAAACCCCCATGCTTATTATTTTCCTAGGGAAAGCTTAGATTATTTCATTTCATGTACTTGCTGGAAGTTGCTTTGTTGTTGGGAAAACTTGATTCCCGCCGTTGGTCTGGTTGCTAGTTTACTTGGTTGGTAGTGGTGTTCAGGTGTTATGTCTGGCTCTTATTACAGGTAGTTTGCTGGGATCATGGTGGTTGTAATATGTGGAAGTTCGTCTAGTGGTTGTGAAGTGGTGAGCATATCGGTTCCTATGGTTATTATACTATAATGAGGGATACGTTTGCGTAGTATATAGATTGAAATTTTACAAATTTGTGAAAGGTTAATTGCCAGGTCGCTAGTTGTGGGTTTAATTTGCCCGGAAGGCGTGAAAACCGGGTGTGTCGGTCAAATTGGCAGATTCAATTTCCCGCAAGACGCGCCAAGCGAGTACAACGGTAAATTGGTATCATTTGAAACAATTTTCTCCACTAATACGTCTATTTAAATATACATGCCAGTAATTCGAAGAATGTCAGAAAAAAAGCATTTTGAAGTGTTAGATTATGGTAAATTATAGTTACTAGATTAGGGGAGTTTCTCGGTTCTCATTACAGACATGTTTTCTATTAAAAAAGAGAGAAGGGCAAAAGGATGACGAAAAAGCTATTTTATTTATTTTTCTTATTTATCATTATATCTAGTTTCACCATGCCAGCCTATTCACCAATGGCCGACCCAGCAGACGGGAACTCGCGGCTAAGTATCTCTACAGATATTGGTTTTGACGGAAGAATTAAGCGGCATGCAGGGTTTCCCATGACAGTAACTATTACGAATCAGGGGTCGGATATTTCCGGTGAACTGGTGATTACTGCTTCTCCTGGCTGGAATGCGACTGTTGGGGCGATTATTACGGCAGTGGATCTCCCGGCCAACAGCGAGCGGACGATTCAGCTCAGTATACCAGGCTACAGTGATATGTACTCTCCTTCAGGACAAAACGTAGAGCAAATCCGTTTTTATGAGGGCGGTTGGCAGAGCGGAACGGCCGTAGAACTTGATGGTGATACGAGCCTTTCACCGAGAATGCATAATGACGAGGACCGGCTTGTGGGCCTGTTTGTGAACCAGCCTGACAGCTATGCTTTTTTAAGGTCTGTGCAACTTCAGCACGGTAATGGTTTCACCCCCGTAAGCCTTGATCCAAATAAAATTCCGGCGGATGCTATCGGTTTAGGCATGCTTGACTTAATAATCATTGATCAATTTTCCTTGTCTGGACTGACTTCAGACCAGCAGTTGGCAATTCAATCGTGGGTTGGCTATGGGGGCAAGTTGGTTGTTGGCGGTGACTTAGGTCTTGAGGAAAAACTGGGCGATTTAGCGCCCCTTCTTCCTATGGGAAAAAACACAACGGCCGAGAATGCACCGGCTGATTTTTTCAACAAAAGAGACGAACGGGAATACCCGCGAGAGTCGGTGGAACTTATCACTGGTGATATTGCAGAAAATGCGCGGGTGGTGCAGACAGCAGCAGGTGGAGTGCCTGTTGTTGTGACCCGGTCGTTTGGGCAGGGGGAAGTGGTTCAGCTTTCCTTCTCACCAGGGGCAAGAACGTTTGCAGATTGGGACGGGGCGGCTAGTTACTGGAACGATGCTGTTCAACCAGCGCTCCAGTATTCGAACTTCTATTATGAATCCATTTACGATCGGCTACGTTGGGAAATTGCCAGTGCAACCAACTATTTCGCTTCTACGTTCCTGCCGTTTTCCGTGCTTGTATTAGTGTTCGTTGGCTATGTCATTGTTGTATTTCCCCTCATTTATTTCGTATTAAAGAGATTTGATAAACGGGAACATTCGTGGTGGATATTGCCTGCATTGTCCCTCGTCATCTGTCTTGCCATCTTTGGTGTTGGTGGGAAAGACCGGATTGCCCAGTCGCAAATGAACGAAGTGGTGCTCCTTACGCTCGATGGGAAGGGGTATGGTCAAGGCTATGGGAGCATTGCATTACTAAGTAACCGGAGTGGCAATTATACCATTCATGTTGGTGAGGAAAAATTCGCACCGTTTCCGATGGACGGAGGATCTTCCATGGATCGGACCACATCTAACTCGGGGATTCGCCACCAAGGGGATCAGTTAGATGTTTTATTCAAGAATGTAGATTATTGGTCGATTCGTAATGTTTCGGGGCCAATCTTACCAATCGAAGTAGGGATGTTGGACACGACTATTCATTTGGCCGATAAAAAAGTGACGGGGACATTGACGAATAATACGGATCTGGATTTCACTGAGTTACTATTCCTGTCTGGCCGTCAAGAAGTTTCCCTCGGGGCAGTGGCTGCTGGGGAGACAATTGATTTAGATTTTGAGTTGGCAGGGAATCTGTTGACTGCTCCTTCTTGGCAAGGAAGATCATTTCGTCAAACGAATGATGTGGAAGAGCGGCGGAAGGAAGAGTTGTTCCAATCGGTGCATAATCTAAATATGTTTTCTAGAGGGCAAGCCGCTATTGTCGGGTTTACGGAAGGAGAGTTGCTTCAAGCGTCTTTAGCTGGGAATGGGAACGAGATTATCAACCGGGTCGGTTTGCTCATTCAACCTGTTAGTACATCGGAGATGGGTGGGGGGCCGTTTATGGTAACGACCGATGATCTCACCCTTTATGTGTATCCATCGGAAGGGAAAGGCCATGTGGACACGTATGAACTGGAGCGGGGCGGTCGGAACGTGTTTGCCTCTGCTGGAACGTTTGAATTTGGTTATACATTGCCTGAGGAATTGACGGGAGAGTCTGTGACCTTTACGGAGCTGGAAATTAGCTTGCGGGATATTGGGCAAATAGAATATGAGATTTATAACCATGGGACTGAGTCGTATGAACCGCTGGAGGAGGCGTCATCAAGTTTTTCAAATCCAAAGAACTATATTGGTGATTTTGGCAACATTGCCATCAGGATGGAAAAAGGCGATCGGCCAGAGATGGTTCATGTACCGGAGATTGTGGTGAAAGGGGAGATCGGGGAATGATCGAAACAGTGAATCTTACGAAAAAATACGGCTCTTTCACGGCATTGGATGATTTGAATTTATCGGTGTCAGACGGTACAGTCTACGGGTTTGTGGGGCAAAATGGTGCAGGGAAGACGACCACTTTTCAAATCTTGGCTACATTGTTGTCGCCAACCTATGGAACTGCTTATATTGACGGGATTGATGTGACGAAGGAACCGGCGAAGGTGCGCCGGGTGATTGGTTATATGCCGGACTTCTTCGGGGTGTATGACCATTTCAGAGCAGAAGAATACTTGGATTTTTACGGAGCTAGTTACGGGCTGTCTGTAAGGGATCGGGAGGAAGTGATCCCCCAGCTTCTTGAGTTAGTAAACTTGACTCATAAACGGGATTCCTATGTGGACCTGTTATCGCGGGGGATGAAGCAGCGGTTGTGTCTTGCCAGGTCGCTGATTCATGATCCGAAGGTGTTGATTTTAGATGAACCGGCGTCAGGGTTGGACCCACGGGCACGGGTGGAGATGCGGGAAATTTTGAAAGAATTGAAGACGATGGGAAAAACCATTATCATTTCCTCTCACATCTTGCCGGAGCTTGCGGAAATGTGTGATGAGATTGGCGTCATAGACAATGGAAAGCTAGTGGCCACAGGGACAGTCAATGATATTCAACTGAAGCTTCAGGCGCAAAAAGTGATGATAGTTGCTGTGAATGGGGGCGCAGATCAATTGGCCCGTGCGGTTCGATTTTTTGAAGACGAGCCGGAAGTCATGAATGTGACGGTCGTGGAAAATGGTGCAAGTACGGTGCAATTTAGCTACCGGGGGACCGATGAAAACCAGCAGGCCCTCATTAAGAAAGCGCTGTTGGCTGACTTGCCGCTGTTGAGCTTTCAGACGGTGGAGAAAAACTTGGAAGATGTGTTCATGGAAATTACAAAGGGGGTGGAGGAAGCATGAAATCGGCCTTGATGAATCCAGTGTTAAACAAAGAAATTCGTTTGCGGTTCCGATCGGTGAAGAGTTTTATAGGGATTGCTTCCTACCTCGCCATTTTAGGGTTAATTTCCCTTGGGTTTATAGGGTTGACGTTGAATTTTGACGCCATGGGAACGTTTCAGCCGGAGCAGAGCAGAGGGATGTTTTTACTGATTAGTATGTTGCAACTGGCGTTGGTAATTTTTATTGCTCCAGGTTTGACTGGCGGAGTTATTAGCAGCGAGCGGGAAAGGCAGACACTGCCAATTTTGCTCACGACTGCCCAGTCGTCCAGTGCGATTATTTTGAGTAAGCTGTTTTCGTCGTTGGCGTATTTAGTGTTACTCGTGTTTGCGTCAGCTCCGTTGTATATGATTGTGTTTTTGTATGGTGGAATTTCGCCAGGAAATGTACTGGCAAGCTTTGGCTTGTATGTGTTTGCGATGCTCGTCATTGGCAGCATCGGTGTGTTGTTGTCCACGTTAATTCGCCGGACAATTATTGCCATGGTGACGACGTATAGTATTGCCTTTTTTATGACAGGTGGCTTGGCTGTAATTACGCTTATGCTCACGAGCTTTAGCTGGACGTTTCAAAATCAGGGGCAGGATTATATTTGGCCGTTTTTGTTTGCTGCTGTGAACATTCCAATTATGTTTTTCAGCGTGTTTGAGCCTGGATTCCTTGAAGAGTTTCAAAGCTTGGCAGGGTTGAGTGTATCCCCATGGTTGATCTTTTTTACAGTTTACGGTTTGGTGATTGTTGGGGCGTTGACGCTGGCGATCCGAAAGCTTCGACCATAAGCGGTGCCTGTCACCACCCGGAAATTGTCGAAAGAATGAATGGGGCGTATCGATCGGGTGGTGTCTGGGTGGTGAGACACTACCGGGGTACCACCCGGATCTTGTCGTAAAAGGGTTGTGGTTTTTTGGGGAAGGATACATATCGTATTATTTTGGTTTGGGTCAACACCAAACGGTTTCGTACAATAACATGAATGGGAATGATCCTTAATCGTCACTTGTTCATCTCACTAGTAATATAATCCGTTTCGTTCTGGAAAAATTGCAAGATGGCTTTTGTATTATGAGTGAGGCTCTCTGGGATGGATTCAACGGGGAAAAATTTTGCGTCCCTCACTTCGTTGTTGTCAGGAGTGATATTCCCATTGTAATTATGGGAAGTGTAGATGGTAATGATGCTGTATACTTCATCTCCATTCGGATATTGATGATAAAATTCCTTCCCCGAAAAGGTTTTGAAATAATGAAACCCAGTTAAGGTAATGGCCAGTTCTTCTTTTAACTCTCGTACCACCGTCTCCTCGAAAGTTTCCCCAAGTTCCATGTAGCCTCCTGGAAGTCCCCAATTGTTCGTGTCGTTGCGGTTCACTAATAGAATACGGTTGTCCCTGTCGGTGAGGATCACACCAGCGGAGTTAAGGATGATGGGGGTACTTCCAACAAGCTTGCGAATGTCTTGGACATAACCCAACGCATATTACCTGCCTTTCTTTTGTGAAGTTATTGAGTAGTATGCGCTGGTGAAAAGGAAGTAATTCAACGGGTGGACATCGGGTGGTGACAGGCACCACCCGAAATATGTCGATTATGAGGTCTCTACCATTGTTGGCTCTACTATGTCTTTTCTGCGGTAGACACTGAGGACAAGTCCCAGTACTGCCCCGTAGTGGAATACCATGCTCCCTCCATAGCTAATGAAGGGAAGGGAGACACCCATGATTGGCAACACGCCAAGTCCCATAAGAATGTTCCAGAAAATTGGTACAGTAAAAATAGCAGCGCCGCCCATTACGATGAGCCTGCCAAATAGATCTTTTGTTTTAAGTCCATTCATCGTGATCCGTAAAACAAACACGAACAGCAGTAAGCAAAGGAAGATACCAAATGTCCAGCCGAGGGAATAAACGAGATATGGAAAAACAAAATCCGTGTGGGCCTCTGGCAGTACTTCCATGTTGATTCCGTTCATCAGCCCGTGACCGAACCAGCCTGCTTCGGCGAGAACATCCCTAATTACCAAGATAATATAGCCAGCCCCGTGGGGATCTGCTTCTGGAGTGATAAAGGCCGATAGCCGATCTATAATATGCTGCCTGCCGCTGGCATAGACGTAAATGACCATCAGCCAGAACATACCAATACCCCGCTAGCCAGCAGAATCCTCACGGCTAACTGCTTTCGAATTTGAGAAAAGGCAAACATGGTAACGACGGTAAAAAAAGTAAATAATGCTAAGCATAAAGTTCGGCAGTAACAAGTAGAGGAAAAGCGGCAGCCAAAACATGCCCTGCAGCAGTCCTTGTTTTTTCCAACCATCCCATTCATTGATTTTGCTAAAAATGGCAGCCCAGGCAATGAAAAAGAAAAATAAGCTAATGGCTACATGAATATGGATCCCCAATGTAGGAAAGGATAGCCACCATTTTGCCCCGTTAACCATTGTACCGGTCATAAGTATCATGACTACCATTAGCAAACCGGCCCCGTAAAATCCCATCCAATACCGTCCAAGCTTTCGGTAATCAAAAAACAGGAAGCAGACCATAACAAGGATAGCAAGGCTGTACCAAATTGCCTGTCGTGTTACGAAAAAGGATCCAGGTATTTCAAAACGGGGGATTCCTCCGACCAGAGGGAGAAAGCCTATGGTAACGATGGCGGCAAATATGGCCACGAGGATCCAATCCATTTTTGGCCGATGAATCTTGTTAAGGCCTTCCCCAATGGTAAATGGATTACCCATTTCCTTGATGGCTTTTTCCTCTGCTTCTTCTTTCGAACTTGCACTCCCAGATTTCATGAAGGATTGACTCAGTTCGTTCAAGTGGTGGGTAAGCTCCTTCTTGATCATGCTATGGGCGCTTTTAGCCTTAACTTTTGAGGTCACTTTTGTTAAAAATTCATTAAACTGGTTGCTCATGTTGATACCTCCTTCAGCAAGCGTCTTAAGCTACTAGTTTGTTTTGCTGAGGATCTTTCTTTTGTTGCGCTGGCTAACTGCTTTTTTCCCTTAACTGTTAAAGAATAGAATTTTTGTTCCTCCCCCTTAACTTCCTTCCACATGGACTGAATAATTCCTCTATTTTCCAATTCGTGAAGTAAGCTATAAAGCTGTCCTTCCTTTTTCGAAAAACTGTACTCGTTTTTTTGGAAAAGGTGAGTGGAAATGGCGAAGCCCGTTTGCCATTCAGCTTGTTTGATGGATTCTAAAACAGCGTAAATCGTTTCTTCTTTCCAAAAGTGAAGGGGAGATTTCGTTAAATTACCGCCTCGCATCCCTTCCCTAACTGCATCT
Source organism: Bacillus sp. (in: firmicutes) (assembly GCA_021208645.1). Lineage (GTDB taxonomy): Bacteria > Bacillota > Bacilli > Bacillales > Salisediminibacteriaceae > Evansella. Next base: position 62,081 of record JAJOJL010000060.1, read on the forward strand.
TTTCGCTCCTCAGAAAATGAAAGGTCCTTAAACATAGCGTTTTTCATGGCCCCTTTAAGTTTATTAAGTGGATCACTCATCGGTTAAACTCCTCCTTTAATAAATCTTTTAACAGTTCTTTTGCCCGTTTCAAGCGAGTTTTTAACGTATTGGGATTGATGCCTGTGATGTTGCTCATTTCCGTGTAGGTGAGCTCCTCATAGAAGTGAAGAAACACGACCTCCCGATACTTCAAGGGGAGGCTTATTACCGCATCAGCTAACCGTTTCTCATCGCTTTTCGTTATTACTTCATCCTCCACTTCCTTTTCTTTAGTTGGCAAAAAATCAGCCACCTTATTGTTTAAGGAAATTTTTCGATAGTGCCAACTACGCAAATAGTCTTTACAATGATTGCTCGCAATCCGATACAGCCATGTTTTCATGGAAGATTCCCCTTTGAACAGGGGCAGTTTCTCGTAGCATTTCAGGAAGATTTCCTGTGTCAAATCCTCTGCTGTTGCCTGATTCCTTACGTATGTATATACGAAATGAAGGATGTCATCGCCATAATCCTCCATGAGCTGATCAATAATCGCCTCGCGACTGTCCGTGACCTCATCATTAACTGCCGCCGTTACCGCAGCAGCCTGCTCCCAATCTTCCATCCATTACCCTCCTTTGCGTGGTGCCTGTCACCACCCGGTTTATGTCGAATCTCTGTAGTAGTATTCGGGTGGTGACAGGCACCGCCCGGTTGCTTTCCTATATTGTAGACGATGGTGGGGGTTAAATGGTTTGAAAATGGGTTAGAAAAATTAATAAATTGCTAATTTCATAAAAAATGGTGGGAAAACCACCTAATCCAGTCGCAAAGTATTTGGTATAATTTCTTTAAGACAAATGACTTCATGGTGCAGTAAACGTCCAAGCTAATTAATTCAGAAAAGTAGGTGTTGGTATGAGACTTCTTACGGAAGAAAAGGTTTCTCACTACATGTCACTTTTGAATCAGTCACAACGGGATTTTTTGCAGGAATACATAAAACAAAGCAAAAAAAGTAAATGGCTCCAGGTCTTGGCAGAGAAAAAAGGAATTTCCATAGAAGGGGAACTGGACTTTAAAAATCTAGAGGCAAAAATAGCTGACTGGGTGCTGGTGGACGTTCGTGACGGTGGATTGGGAAAGCGTCCCTATCGCTGTGCTTGCGGTCAAAAATTACGGTTTCAGTATATTGTTTTTCACAGGGGAAAAAATGAGCGCCTCGAGCTTGGCAGTACTTGCTTTGAAAATTACACGGAACTATCTCCAGAAATCGTCAAAGACATATACGCCGGTTTTCATTCTATTGATCTTGAGCGGGATGAGATCCTACTTAAGTTTAAGAACGGGGTGCGAAGCGATTTTGCCATTTACGGGGAGATGGAAATCCCTGAACTACTTCAACAGCAAGTAAAGCTTGGCCTACCGTTATCTGATCGACAGACGGAACAGCTCCATAAGCTGTGGGAACGTTTTCTGCAAGAAAAACGAAACTTGGCAGAGTCCCAAAGGAAGAAGGCTATTTACCAAGGATTGCCCCCTGTGCAACGGGAAATTGTCAATGGCCTCCCTGACAAGGAGAAGGATGAAATACTTAGAAAAATGCTCGAGGGTAATCCCAACGATCGCTTCAATTACGAACCTTTCACGATTCCGGAAAAAATTAGCAACCATCTTAAAGCAGGCCTCCCCCTACTAGACAGGCAGCGGGAACAACTGGACAAGCTAAGACGGGAATACTCAGAAAGAAAGGAGCGAGAGCTAGAGGAGAGAAGAAGAGAACGGGAGTACCGACGGCAACAAATGATTGCAAAAGAGCGGAAAGAAGTTTTTCGTACATTGACAGGGGAACAAAAAAGTTTTATTACAATGCTGGACGAGTCAGAGCAGGGAGAGGTGTTGGATTTAATTAAAAAGGGGAGTGGAGTAGTTCCAATGGAAACAGTTAGTAAGCTGGACGTTGCCCCTGAGTGGAAGGAGCAAGTCCGTTTAGGCCTTCCACTTCTCCCACAGCAAGCTGAGGTTGTTCTCTACGAACAAGAAAGGCGAAGGAAGGCAAGTGGTGGTGTCATGTACGAGGAATTGCTTTTAAGGCATATTGATACGTTGAAACATGTTAGGGAAAAGGAAGAGAGAATACCAGCTGGCTTACGGCAGGACTGGATACTGATCCAAGAGATGGTGAAGGAATTAAGGGAGGAGAAGCCCATCAATTATTCCCGCTTTAAAGTGTTGTTAAGTAATTTAATCGTTCCTTTGAGGGTGAAAAAAGACAAGTATTTATAGAACTACCATGAAGCAATGTTACTAACTTTCATTTTCTGTGGTGAAGATTTGCTTCATGGATGGCTAACGGGATAGGTTTAGGCTGAGAAAATGGAAATTTGGTTCTTCCACTTGTTAAAGGAGAAGGCCCATTCCCCTTATCTTCGGAAAATAAAATAAGCGGAGAATTTCTGGTTAAATCCAATTTGGAGCATAATTCAGGCTATATAAGCGAGAAATTCCGGTTATGCAGAACTCCACCCCCTTGTTTTCATGTTCTTTGAGCTAATAGGCGGAATTTCTCCGTCTATAAACTCAATTTTTAATGCTATTTGCTAATTAAGGGAAATTTCTCCGCTTATTTTTTAGATTAGGTGCTTATGTTTTAGGCTCTGTTAGTCCAGTTGTTGATTTATGTTACAGGAGCTTGTTTCCGCGGGCGATGCCTCAAATCAAATCAAATCAAATCAAATCAAATCAACATTAACCACTAACAGAGCTTATACAAACCTAAAGGGGACATAAAAAGTCACTAAACCCCACTTTTTGTGCCCCCCTAATGAATTCAATTATAATCTACTTCAAACATACCAATCTAGCCGCCTCAGCCAGCCACTCAATCCACTGAAAAAACAACCCTATTCTATTTCTTCTTCTTCCATTGTGATAATTTTCAACTGGTCATTTTCAAAACCAACGGTGTACGTAACTTCATACTTCTTCAAGGTACTTCGTCCGTCTACCCGCTCTTGTGTGGATATGGTCCCCATAACCGTGTGCGTATCTCCCCTGGAACCTTCCTCTTCTAGCCAAATATCTTCGACTGTCACCCAATCTGTACTTAAATACTTGCCTCGGAATTCCTCGTAGGGAGTGGATACCTGCATGGCCCTGCCTAGGAAAGAATAAGCAGTAATATAATCATGAAAATTGATATTTTCATAGAATAAATTAATCAGGAAGACAGCCATATCCTTTGCAGAATCCCCGTCACCATCGATTCCATTGTACGGAAATTCGCTGTCATCAATATTTGGTAGTACCATCATGGGAGTATTGGACCATAACTGGAGGAGCCCAATAACATTGGTAATGGGAATACTAAAGCCGATGGAAGTTTGCTCGATAACAGCCGAGTTAATCCCTACCACTTCCCCGGTCTTTAAGTTGACCAACGGCCCACCGCTGTTCCCAGGAGCAATTTGTGCCGTAATTTGATAGACATTTTCAAAATTATACGGTGGAATTTCGAAATTCCTGTTTACACCGCTAATAATCCCAGTGGTCACGGTGTTTTCAAAACCAAAGGGACTGCCAATGGCCAGCACATCATCACCTATCTCAGGAACATCAAGGGAGAGGATCATCGGCTCCATTTCTGTTAGTTCTTCCACCCGAACGAGGGCCACGTCTGTGGACTCACTAATACCGATAACCGTTCCGTCGAGGCGCTCCCCCGTAGCAGTAATGACCGTAACTTCTTTCACTCCTGCCACAACGTGGGCATTTGTGATAATGTCCCCTTTATCGTTATACAAAAAACCTGACCCGATGGATCCAGTTTTTGTTTCAATTTTCACGACCCTAGTCTGTGATTCATCAATGACATCGCTGAGCCCTTTCGGCGTGTCCTGTACAGGTGCATCTCCTTCATTTTCTCCGCTCGTTAACAAGGTTGAGGAGAGCTCCAGCTGCTCAGGCACCTGATTGTTCACATAAAAGATGCCAACGACACCAACAATGACAATAAGTAGGCTGAATATATAATTAACAATGTGCCACTTGTTTTTCATGCAATCACCTCTTTGAAAAATCCGTTTAGGGCAGCTGTTCGCCTTTTAGGGTCCCAATAATAAACCGCTAGCCCCGTCCACCTGTCACAGTTACTACGTTTACCTCGTCAACCAATATATTAATCCAATTCCCAAGTAATACTTTCAATTCTAACTTTGAGTTCTTCGTATTCAAAAGGAAAGGCAATTTTTTCTGCAAATGTTCCCTTATCGTTCGGGTTCAAATATTCAGGAGTTACATACATGTGGCCATCAGTCACATGGCTACTGTCCTCATCCAAAACGGAATAGTATATGGTAATGTTAAAAATCCCTCTCGTCGCTTGGTTAACAACCTCTCCATAGATAAACAGCTCGTCATCTTCTGTCAACTCTGTCTCGAATAAGGTGAGATCCACCGCTTCTGTACGGTTTCTTTCATCCTCCCTAGCAGCCATTTCTGCCGCCTCCTCGAGTCTTTCCTGTTCTGCCATTGTAAAAGCAGATTGTCTCTCGTCAATCTCTCTTTTTAGTTCAAGGAGTTCTTGGTTGTTAACGGCCAGCTCTAAGCCTCGAATTACGGTGGCCCGAGCCCTAGAAAAATGATAATTCTCGAGGAATTCGGACGCCTCTTCATGGCTGATAACTGCAATTCTTTCAATAATTTCCTGTCTAAGTTCTTCTGCTTCGGCCGTTGAAAAGGGGGCAAGGTCATTTAATTTTTCCCCTAATTCATTAATGGTTGAAGCCTCTTCAAGATCTGCGGCTATTTTTCCTAACGTAATCTGCCGTTGTTTCTCTTCCACCAAGCTAATATACTCTGCCATTAATACACCGTGATGGCCAGTTAATTCTTCTTGAAAACTTAGTAGCAACTCTTCCCCTTCTTCCAACTCCCCGTTGTCAATTTTTTCCGAAAGGGCTGCAAAGGAGGCTTCGAAAGCAATGGCTCGGTCCACTTCTTCTAAACTATCCATAATAACAGTGTGATTTGGCCGTAATTCTCGTGCTTTTTCCAAATAGCTCTTTGCCTCTTCTAATTGGCCATTGATGGCGGCTGCTTCCCCTTCTGCAAATAAGCGGGCCACGTCTTCGTTAATGGCCGCTTCCTGGGAATGGAAGTAAAAGACTGCGCCAAAGGCCAGGAGGGTGCTGAGTACTAGAATAATAGCAGAGACCAAACCTCCACGGCTTTTTCTTTCTTCCTGTTCTGTTGGAAAACTCGAATGCTGCTGTTCCACTGGGGATGAGGCTTTCTCATCTACTTCCTTACTTTCTTCGACAGGCTCGTCACCTGTTGACGCTGCTACAGGCTCTTCAATAGAGGATTCTTCTCCTCCACTAGTAGATTGCAAGTCTTCATTCGTAGCTTTGCTTTGCGCATCCTCAGTTGGCGCAGGTGAATCCTCTTCAACGGGAGAACGTAGACTACTTACCCCCTCAGTTTCCGATTGTTGGTTTTGCTCATCCACATTGGCAGAAGATTCATCAGCTTTTAACGCTTCATCACTCTTAGAAGGTTGACTGTTTTGTTCCTCATCAGTCTCCGAAGGCTGATCCCCTGCTGTAGATGCTAATTCCCGTTCCTGAGAGGAAGGATCATCTATTTCCCCTGCTTCTTGCTTCATGTTATCCTGCGTTTCGCCGTGATCATGCGGATCACCAGGTTGGCCTTCATCTGTTTCCGTTTGTTGCTCATGGGTAGTTGTTTTTTCTGAAGTGTTCGACGTCATTTCACTGGAAGGCGTTTCTAAGTCCTGTTCCGTTGGAGTACCTGTGTCTTCCTTTGTATCCTCAGCGAGAGAGCCATGATCCACATCTTGTTCTGTCTGGTCTTCTTGTTCTTCCTCAGGTTGAGCCTCTGTTTGCTCTCCCGATTCCTTAGGTTTATCTTCTAAATCCATGTCTCCAGGCTTTTTGCTCGGACATACCATTTTTGACTATTCGCAGCTGTTTCCTCCCTAGGTGAAGGATCCTGTTCAAGGTTTTCCTCCCTAGCTTTTCCTTCCAGATTGGAGTGGTCCAATGGATGAGCGGCTACATCACTTTCCTTCGTTTCCTTCTCAAGCTTTAGGCCGCACATGGGGCAAAACAAATATTCACTTGGCAATTTTTTCTCACAACGATGACAGTACACATCCATCCCCCCAATCTAATCATGATTTATTGTATAAAAACTAGCAATCTCCCATTTTTTCTATGTCTATAGAGCTATACTTTGATGGTTTACCGTAATCTATTAAAACATTATACACTATCTCCCCTAAAGAGACCCAACGGAAATGTTTATTTGGAAAAAGATGTTTGCCATATAGGAGAAAAAGGGAATATAATGATACACCTAAAAATGTTATATTTTACTCCCTAAGCCTAAAGGTATATTTCCATTTTTTTTGAAACTTTTTGCCCTTGTGAAACGTCTATTTAATTAGTGTAAATAACATGAATATTTTTCCAATTTTTTAATATATGTTGTTTAATAAATAGGCGGGCGCAGGTAAACGGCTTCCCTCGTCCCATGCTTGGTAGGAAGTTTATTCCTGTTAAGCATTTAATGAATAAGACGACACAACTCAACATTTGAGTGGATTGGGAAATCTTCAATTGCATGTTTTTGGAAAAAATTATATTACCTATGAGGAGATAGACATGAAAAAATTAAAGGGTGTCCTTAAGAATTTACCACCATTGATAATTGTAGCAATGGTGTTGTTGTGGCTAAAAACAGTCGTTATCGGTTTCATAGATTTTAATATTAGTATAACCAATCCACTTCAGCTGCTCATTCTTCTAATCAATCCGCTGCCGATCATTTTCCTTGTAACGGGACTAATTCTCTTGCGAAGTGCCAACCGTCAGCCAGTATATATGCTTTTATTTATGCTAATCACCTCGTTTATCCTCTATGCCAATGGGGTGTATTACCGGGAGTTTACGGATTTTATTACGATACCTCTCCTAACGGTTGGGAGCAATGCGGCGGATCTAAGCGCAAGCATTGTGGAGCTTGTTGCTTGGAGGGACATGATTTATCTTTTTGACTTTATGGTGATGAGCGTTCTCATCCTGTTTTTTGCCTGGAAAAAGAAAGTTATTGCAAGAAAATACCACTTTCCAGAGCTAAAGCCGTTCTTCGTGTTAATTATGGTAACATTTGTGGTCAATATTGGCCTTGCCAATATTGAGCGGCCCCAGCTGTTAACTAGGTCCTTTGACCGGGAGTTAATCGTGAAGAACATTGGGATTTACAGTTTCCATATTTATGACACGTATTTGCATACGTCCACAAGGGTTCAGCGAGTCTTTGCTAGTGCTGAGGAGTTGGAGGAAATCAAGGAATTTGTAGAAGAGGGGTTAACAGAGCCAAACCGGGATTTATTCGGGATTGCCTCTGGAAAAAATGTGATTCTCATTTCGGCCGAGTCTGTGCAGAATTTTGTCATTAATAATACCGTAAATGGAGAGGAAATTACTCCGTTCTTGAATGAGTTAATCAAAGATAGCATCTATTTTGAAGAGTTTTACCACCAAACTGCGCAAGGCAAAACATCAGATTCAGAGTTTCTCATTAATACTTCTTTGTTTCCATTGTCACGGGGAGCCGTATTCTTCACCCACCCGAACAATGAATACTATGCTTTGCCGGAAATTTTAGGGGAGAATGGCTATTTTACGGCCAGTCTCCATGCTAACAATGGGACGTTTTGGAACCGGAATGTGGTGTACGAGCAACTAGGCTACGATCGGTTTTATGACATCGAAGATTACGAGGTTACGGACGAAGTAGGCTGGGGAATGAAGGATATTGATTTTATGGAGCAATCCATCGAGCATATGACGGAGATGGAAGCACCGTTCTACACAAAACTTATAACCTTGACGAATCATTTTCCATTTGAGCTTGATGAAGAGGATCACTTCATTGAACCGTATGATTCTAACAGCCGGACCGTAAACCGCTATTTTCCAACAGTAAGATACACTGATGAAGCCATTAAGGTTTTCTTTGATCGCCTTAAAGAAACTGGCTTGTACGAGGAATCGATCATGATTATTTACGGGGACCATTATGGCATTTCCAGCTTTCATAAACGTGCCATGTCTCAGTATTTAGAGAAGGAGATTACACCGTTTGTGGAAGTACAACTGCAGCAAGTGCCCCTGATTATCCATATTCCAGGACTGGAAGGGGAGACCATCTCTAAAATCGGTGGCCAAATCGATCTAAGACCAACCCTTTTGCATCTGCTAGGGATTGAAGTGGAGAATCAAACAACTTTCGGCAATGATTTATTCTCTGACGATCGGGAAGAACTGGTTATTTTCCGAAACGGAAACTTTATTACGGATAAAGTGATTTATACAGGAGGGACCTGTTACTTGAAGGAAACAGGAGAGCCGCAAGTTTTGGAAGAAGGGGAAGAATCTTTATGCGCGCCCCGTCTAGAAGAAGTGGAACGGCAGTTAAGTTATTCAGACCAGATTATTTACGGAGACTTGCTCCGTTTTCAAAAGCGTGAAGGAAATGGAGAGGAAGAAATTCAGCAAGGGCCACGGAGGAAAAGATAATCTTAAGGACCGGTGAGCTTGCGTTTTTATGAGAGATGACAAAAGGGATAATGAGTCCTTTTTGTCATCTTCTTTCCATTGGAGAATGATAGCGTAAGTCATGCCATCAAACAGCTAAAAGATGGAAGCGCTAGCTACTACGCTTATGTTAATATGGTACCGACGTGTTAGTGTACCTTTGTTTTTTCTTAAGGCTCTGTTAGTGGATAATGTTGATTTTGGATATGCGTTGATTTTGCGAAAGGAGCGAGACTCCTGCGGGAAAAGCAACAGCTGAAGACCCCGCAGGAACGAGGAGGCTGAAGCGTTGCCCGCGGAAAGCGAGCTCCTGTAGCAAAAATCAACAACAAAGACTAACAGAGCCTTTCTTAAAAGACATTCCCAATGCCCATCGATTAATCAAATGCAACCTCAAAGTAGTATAATAAACTTAATTAATTATAGTTTAGCAATTATCGTAAATTGGAGGGGAAAACAATGAACTGCATAATTCTAGCTGCGGGGTATGCCACCCGCCTTTATCCCCTGACAGCAAATACGGCCAAGCCGCTCCTTCCTGTCGGTGGGAGACCAATCCTTGAGCATATTATGGCCAAGGTAGAACAAGTAGAACAAATTAACCACGTCTATATCGTCACCAATCTGAAATTTTACGATGATTTCAGAGCTTGGGAGAAGGGCTATGGGAGTTGTAAAACAATTACTATTGTAATGATAAGACTACATCGAATGATAATCGCCTCGGCGCCATTGCTGATATTCAATTTGTGGTGGAAGGGAAAAATCTTTATGACCATGATTTGATGGTGCTAGGTGGGGATAATTTGTTTGATTTTGATCTGTCGAGGTTTTGTGAGTTTTACCATGCCATGGAAAAGGACTGCATCACTGCCCATGTGTTGACAGACGAGAAGGCAATCCAAGGATCTGGAGTAATTGAGGTAGACAAGGAGGCACGGGTCCTTTCCTTTGAGGAAAAACCAGTGAATCCCCGTTCTAATCTGGCTGTTCCTCCATTTTATATTTACAAAAAAGAAACACTGCCCCTAATAAAAGAATACTTAAATGAAGGCCACAACCCAGATGCCCCAGGTAATTTTATTCCTTGGTTGATAAAGCATAAAGATGTTTATGTGTTTCAATTTGAAGGAAAGCGGTATGATATTGGTTCTTTGGAAAGTTACAAACTGGTGCAGGACTTGTTTTAGTAGGGGAAGCCAGTTGAACAAGTTATTTCTCCATTTGCAAAGATGGGGAAGGCCGAGCTTCTGGAGTAACGGCCCCGCTTAGTCCTCTTGTCACTCCGCTACGGACACGTCAACTTGATTTTCAGCTCCACCTGTCTGTTCCTCCCTCCGCTACGGACACGTCAACTTGATTTTCAGCTCCACCTGTCTGTTCCTCTCTTCGCTACG
>JAJOJL010000093.1 GCA_021208645.1 Bacillus sp. (in: firmicutes)
CATCACAGTTTGTTTCAGTTGAACTTGTCATGGGGTACATTGTTATAATAGAAAGGAAGGGAGATTGGAGAATGGCCTTTGGAATAAAACGAGCAGATATACAACAATGGAAAAAACAAGCTGCCGAGGTGAGTTAGCATTTTTGACTCATTTTTGGTACGACGAGCGATTTCCAGAATGTCATACAGTAACAAAAGCAGCTTGCTCTGATAGGGAAAAGTTAATCCAATGGGGAAAAAAGTATGGATTAAAAGCGGAATGGATTCACGATCGCCATGACTTCCCCCATTTTGACTTGTTAGGTTCACGGCAAAGGGAAATTTTAATGAAGGAAAACCTGATGGAACAATTAATAAAACTGGAACAGCGTATGGAAAGGAAGGGAAGTAATGAGTGATTTACAAAAAGAAATTATAAACGCTTTACAAGTTAAACCGTCCATTGACAGCGAGGTAGAAGTTCGTCAACGGATTCAACTCTTGAAAGATTACTTGAAAAAAACAAATATGAATGGGTATGTACTAGGTATTTCAGGAGGTCAGGACTCAACTTTAACAGGTAAACTTATTCAATTGGCTATGGAAGATCTGAATAAGGAAGAAGAAACGGATAAATATACCTTTTACGCCATGCGCCTGCCGTACGGAGTCCAAGTAGATGAGGCAGATGCACAGAGAGCATTGGAGTTTATACAACCATATCATCGAATAAACTATAATATTAAAGCTGCTGTCGACGCTGCCTTCGATCAATTTCATGAGGCCACAGGAGAAGAGTTAACAGATTTTGTTAAGGGAAATACAAAGGCGAGGGAACGAATGAAGGCCCAGTATGATCTCGGTGCCCATTACGGATGCCTCGTTGTTGGAACAGATCATGCTGCAGAGGCAGTAACAGGTTTTTATACGAAATTTGGTGATGGTGCCTGTGATATTGCACCATTATTTGGGTTAAACAAGCGGCAAGGTAGACAGTTGCTCCAGGAACTAGGTGCCCCTGAACAATTGTACTTAAAGGTTCCTACAGCAGACTTAGAGGATAACCAGCCAGCGATCCCTGATGAGGATGCTTTAGGGATAACTTACGAGGAAATTGACGACTATTTAGAGGGAAAACAAGTAAGTGAGGCTGTTCAACATACGATCGAGGGTTATTATTTGAAGACAGAGCATAAGCGACAATTGCCCGTTACCCTTTATGATCGGTGGTGGAAATAATTGGAGACCCAGTCATCCAATAAAAAGTTAGCAGACTTACATATGCATTCTACGGCATCTGACGGCAGGTATTCCCCTGAAGTGTTGATGGAGAAATGTGCAAATGCAGGACTGCAAATGGTGTCACTAACGGATCATGACACGACGACAGGGATTGAAGGGGCAAAACGAATAGCTGAGGAAAAGGGACTACGATTCATTCCCGGTATCGAGCTTTCCACACGGGTAAAAAATACCCATGTTGACATTCTTGGTTACGGAATTGACCCAAAAAGTAATAGTCTACAAGAAGCCCTCTCTTTTCAACAGCATATGCGGATTGAACGAATGGAAAAAATGGTCAAAAAGTGTAGAGACCATGGACTGGACATTAGCTTTCAAGAAGTCAATGCGTTGGCAGAAGGGGACACTTTGTCAAGGCCCCATATTGCCCAAGCTTTAGTGAATAAAGGCTACGTAAAAAATGTGAAGGAAGCCTTTGAACTTTATTTTAAAGAAGGAAAGCCTTGTTATGTAGCGAAGGAAAAGGAAATGACACCTCAAGAAGCGATTCAACTTATTCATCGAGCGGGAGGGATTGCCATCGTTGCTCACCCTGTCTATTATTCTCTCGATGAGGATATATATGACTGGCTTCTAAATGACAATCTTGATGGGGTGGAAGTTTATCATCGTGACCATGATAAGGCAGCAGTCGAAAGGTTTTTGACCCTTGCCAAGAAGGGGGAAAAGGAAAGGGGACGCCATGTGTATGTTACCGGTGGCTCCGATTTCCATCATGAATCCTTCGGCAGAGAGGGAGAAAAACTCGGCATAACTAGCTTACCTTTTGAAGCGGCCGAACTGCTATATGAAGAACTAATCAAGCGTGGTAGATAACAAAACCATGGATTCACAAGTTTAAATTTACGTTATAATAAAACAGCAAAAGGGCATGGCACTTTTACAAAAAGTAGTCATGCGTTTTTGATTTGTAATTAATTCCCATGGATTTCACATTTTTTTCATGAATTTTACATATTTTGTCACTCCATACACATAAGTAGGGGAGAAAAATCTAGTATCTAGCTTTATAATAAATGTAGGATATTTTTTTATTAGTTTATGTGAACTTTTTCACACATTATGTATAAAAAGGGGAGGCTTTTATATGCAATACCAAAACATCTTCAAACAAGGTAATATTGGTGAACTAACTCTCAAAAACAGAATTGTCATGCCACCGATGGGAACAAACATGGCCGGGCATGATGGGGAAGTTACGGATGAACTAATTGCTTATTATGAAGAAAGGGCAAAAGGTGGAACAGGACTAATTATATTTGAGTTTACCTGTGTTGAATATGAATATGGAAAAGGATTTGCTCGCCAATTACGCCTTGATGATGACCGCTTCATCTCTGGAATTCATCGTATGTCTAATGCAATCAAAAAATATGGTGCAAAAACGTTTATACAGATTCATCATGCAGGGAGACAATCGAACTCTAGTTTAATAAATGGTAAACAAATTGTTGCACCTAGTAGCGTGGCAAGTGCAGCAGTAGGAGAAGTCCCTCGTGAATTAACGACGAAAGAAATTAAAGACTTAGTTACTAAGTTTGTTCAAACTGCTGTTAGATGTAAGCAAGCAGGTGTGGATGGCGTTGAAGTTCACGGTGCTCATGGTTACTTAATTGGCCAATTCTTAAGTCCACAAGCTAATTTAAGAACCGATGAATATGGCGGTAGCTTTGAAGGCAGAATTAGATTTTTAGAAGAAATCGTCATTGGCATTAAAGAAAAATGTGGCGATGATTACCCAGTAACAGTTCGCCTCAGTGCAGATGAATTTATTGAAGGTGGTATTGATTTAGAGTTAAGTAAAAAGATCTCACGTCACTTAGAAAAAATTGGTGTTGACGGATTGCATATTAGCTGTGGTACTTATGAGTCAATGGAAACTATCATTGAATCACCTTTACTAGAGCAAGGCTGGAAAGTCTATTTATCTGAAGAAATTAAAAAAGAAGTGACGATCCCAGTAATTACTGTTGGAGCAATTCGTCAACCAGAATTTGTTGATAAAATTATAGCAGAAGGCCGCGCTGATTTCGTTGCGATTGGAAGAGGCTTAATTGCAGATCCAGAGTGGGTAAAGAAAACAAAAGAAGGCCGTGTTGAAGAAATAAGAACCTGTATTAACTGTCTCCATTGTATTCATTCCTGTATGGCGAACAAGCATATTCATTGTTCCATCAATGCTAGAGCGGGACGAGAACTGGAGTTTAAAGAGCTTAAACGTATTCCTGCTGAGGAAAAGCGCCATGTGGTTGTCGTTGGTGGTGGACCAGGTGGACTGGAAGCGGCACGTACACTTACATTAAAAGGCTATGATGTAACTGTTTTTGAAAAATCACAAAAACTTGGTGGTCAATTGCATCTTGTATCTGACCCTCAATATTTAAAGAAAATGAATTGGCATATTAATTACCTCGATAATGAAATGAAGCGTTTAAATGTAGATGTTCGAATGGAGACAGAGGCAACTGTGGAAGAAATCAACGCTTTAAATCCTTATGCTGTTTTCCTAGCGACAGGTGGAGTGCCAAAGCTTCCGCAGGTTGAAGGAAATACTCTACCGCATGTTTATACGTATGAAGATGTGAAACTACAAAATCTAGTTTTTGAAAACAAAAAGATTACGGTAGTTGGTAGTGGAATGATTTGTCATGGAACGACTCGCCGCCTTGCGGAAGCTGGCAATGAAGTGATCTTAATAGAAATTCCAACAAAGGCGAGCAAGCGAATTGGAGCACCTACAAGATTACGACTACTTGACAAACTAAGACAAATAAATGTGAATATTATTACGGACCATCAAGTGACAAATATAACTGCAAGCACCATTGTGATTGAAGAAAAGGCTACTGGAAAACTGACTGAAATAGATTCAGAGATCATTATTGTGGCCATGGGTGTTGAAGCATACAATCCATTAGAAGAAAAACTAGTTGAACATATGGATAATGTGTTCGTATTAGGTGACGCAGCAGGCCATGCCTCCTTAGAAGCGGCAACCCGGGACGCCTTCGAAAAATCATACATCCTCGAAACTATCGTAACTGAGAGGAAAGAAGATATAGTGGAAACAGTTTAATAGGGGAACGAATTTTTACTGATTAATTATTATAAAAGACCTACTTTTTCGAAAGAAGGAAAAGTAGGTCTTTTTTATTATTGGAATAACTAATTTCACAATGAGAATAGATAAAATGATTTTTATAGATACCACTTCTTAGATAACAACATAAAATTAGGGTTCTTTCATTAAAATAATAAGTTGTTTCGTCCTTAATTGAGTTTTCAGCAATAGTAAAATAAACGGAAAATTTCCGGTTATGTGTAGAATGGAGCTTGTTTCGGGTGTAAATAAGGGGAGGTTTTTCGGTTATGCAAAGGAAAATCGCTCATTTTCGAGTTTTCCTAGTCAATAGGCGGAATCTCTCCGTCTATTTGAGCTATTTTAAATAGTAATTACTAAATTAAGCGGAATTTTTCCGTCTATATAATCAATCGGGTGGGTCTTCAACCTCTATTATGAGTATTCTTTTTGGTAATAACCTTTTGTTTTTCCAGTAATGGTTTCACAAAATTGGGCGGTCCTGAATATGATAGATTGACAAACAAAGGAGGGTTACGTGGTGCAAACTTATTTCATCAATGGGCATACAAGTAAAGGTTTTTACCATTTAGCTAGTCAATATTGGAATGATTACGCCCTTTGGGTAGTAACAGGCGGTAGTATGTATTCAAGGGGAGACATAGTAGCGGAAATCGCTAATTTCTTTGATAACAATAATGAAGACGTGGATGTCTTTGTACATCCTAACGATGGAAAAACAGTCGATGGTCTTTTATTGAAGGACAAAAAAGTGTTAATCCTCTCTGATAATGACCCGTTATTTCCCTTAAGCAGGTACAGAGGGCTTGTCTCGAAAGTATTCGATGTGAATGACTGCATCAATGATACCTACCACGTAAAAGAAATGCCGCAAATACGTCATTTAGTTGATGAGGTTCACACACAGCAAAAGCTTGCGTATACATGCTTTGCAAAAGGGAAAGCCATCCACGAGAAAAAGGAAGAAATATATTTAGAGGCCATGGATTTTACAAAAGCAGATAAAGTAGCTGATGAGATTTTGGAAGATCTTTTTTCTGGTATTGAAAAAAAGGAAGCTAATGTTCAAAAAAGGGAGCTGTTTTTCGGAGCAGCATCGGCCTTTGGACCAATTAATTTTATCAATGATATAACAGAAGGTTTAGCTAAGCGGATTATTATTAAAGGAAGATCAGGAAGCGGGAAATCCACGTTAATGCGAAAAATAACAGCTGCCGCTGAGGAACATGGCTTGTCTTACGATTACTTCTCTTGTGCATTAGATCCAGAGAGCCTCGACATGGTAGTAATACCTGAACTGTCCTTTGCCATCATTGACGGTACTGCACCACATGTTATTGATCCTGATCGGGAAAGTGATTCGGTCGTTGATATGTTTGAACGGTGTATCGATCCGGCAGTAGAGGAAGATGAGGATAAGATGGCAGCATTAACAGAAATAGGCAAAGAGTATAAGGCTGTGATGAAAGAAGGCACGATGTACCTGCACCGAGTTCATGAACTAGAGCAGTTGATTCACAACATCTTAGCCATTGCTTATGATGAAAAGAAATTAGCAGAATTGAAAAATACGATAATTGAAGAATTGTAGATCATTTAACGTAGAAGAAAAGGTGCTCAGAAAAATCTAAGCACCTTTTCTTATCAACTATCTATTAAAATGCCGGCAGTACAGCACCGTTGTATTGCTCTTCAATGAACTGACGTACAGCATCAGAATTTAGTAATTCTGCAAGCTTTTGAACGGCTGGATTATCTTCGTTTCCTTCAATAACCGCTAATACGTTCACGTAAGGATTGTTATCGGGGCTTTCAATAACTAAGGAATCGTCTCCAGGAGATAAACCTGCTTCTAACGCATAGTTCGTGTTAATAACTGCCAAATCAGCGTCTACCCAAGCCGTAATAAGCATTGCCGCTTCAATTCCTTGGAATTGGAAGTTGCGAGGATTTTCTACGATATCTCTAACAGTACCGTTAAAGCCAACACCATCTGCTAATTTAATTAAGCCTTTTTCTTCAAGTAATGCAAGGACACGTCCTTCTTCAGAAACAGCATCTGGATGTAAAATTGTCGCTCCGTCTGGTAACTCATCAATGGAGTTGTATTCTTTAGAATAGCCACCCATCGGCTCAATGTGTACGCCAGTTACTTCTGTTAAACCGTAGTCATGTTCTTCGTTTTGACGTGCTAAATATGGACGGTGTTGGAAGTAGTTTGCATCTAGATCTCCGTCTGCTAATGCTCTGTTTGGTGTTACATAATCTGTAAATACTGTTACTTGTAAGTCAATACCTTCTTCTGCTAATGTTTCTTTCAAAAACTCTAATACTTCAGCGTGGGGAACAGCAGTTGCTCCTACACGTAACACTTCAAGTTCTTGACCTTCTCCAGCATCGTCACCGCATGCTGCTAATGTAAATGATAGTACTAATACTAAGGCAATGATAATAACTTTTTCATCCTTCAAACACTCCTCTTTATCTTTTTGTTGTTTTTTTTAATGGCTCTGTTAGTCTTTGTTGTTGATTTATGCTACAGGAGCTCGCTTTCCGCGGGCAACGCTTCAGCCTCCTCGGAGGCAACTGAAAAGGCACGTTCTTAGCCGTTCAGTTGCCGTAGCAATGAGCGTAGCCGTTGCATGGTCTTAATGTTAGCTTTGAGTGCTCTTCTCAAAGCTAACGCGCAACGAGCGAAGCCATTGCCGATCTTTTTCCCTGCGGGGTCTTCGCCTGTTGC
>JAJOJL010000013.1 GCA_021208645.1 Bacillus sp. (in: firmicutes)
TTCCCACCCTCAATTTCACGCTCATTGAACGCTTCTACCTACACGTTTTTCCTTCCCAATCTCATTTTCGTGTTCATTGAACGCTTCTATCTACTCGTTTTCCTTCCACAACCTCATTTTCCCGTTCATTGAACGGCTTCTATCTATACAATTTCACGCACTTACAACAAATCAACAAATAAAAAACACAAAAAAAAAGCAAAAAAATACAATAATAGAAATCGAAGGAGGCTTAACAGATGCCCATGAAACTCCCAATCCTCACCACCATCATCTTACTTTTTCTTTTCGCCTCACCTGCCATAGCTACAAATCAAACCGATATACAAGCAGCCTTCCTAAGAGAAGGAAATGTTTGGCTCTACATAATTGGAGAAGAAACACAAATTACAAATACAAACACCGCTGTGGGCACACCGCAATGGTCCCATGATGGGAAGTGGCTAGCATATCAATTAAAGACATCATCACCACAACCATTAAAAAGCGAAGAGCAAACAGAACTATGGGTATATCATCTAGCAACTGGGGAGAAGAAAAAAGTCTTTCATGACGGCTATTCCCCTGCTTGGGCACCAACAGAAAACACCCTTGCCTTCACGTCAAATGGCGTTCTAAATATCTCCGACTTGCATCATTTTTATAATGTAGCTTTAGGGGTCAATAGTTTCGCTTGGTTTCCCAAGGGGGAAGAAATTCTCCTGTCCTCTCGTGGCGAACTTCGTCCAGACGGGTGGACCGGTGCAAACTTATACACAAAAAAAACTAAAAGGCAATTATCCAAAAAAAACTCCTAACGAACGGAGCGGAACAATTTTTTCCATTGCCTAAAGAAGTGGGTATCCCTGGAAGTAAAATTATTGCGGTCCATGCAAATCATTTTAGCTTTTCACCTAGCAACAAATGGATTTCCTTTATTGTCACACCCACCGCCTCCATGGCCATGGACAGCAACATGCTCTGTGTCATTTCCCAAGACGGAGAGAATTTTCAAGTTCTTGATGAAATTATTCTCCAGGTGGGAAAACCAAAATGGGCACCGTCACAAGACACGATAGCTTTCATCGCCGGTCACGGCAGAATTGTTTTTGGCTTCAAGAATAAGACCTTGAAATTCAAGGAAATGACCATGTCGCAACCTTTAACACCTGAAAACTATGCAGATTTAGATTTTGACTGGGTATCGGATACAACGCTCGTTGCTTCCCGTTTAGAAGAGAAGGAGTGGACCAATGACTTCAGCGAGCACCCTCTTCCTTCCCTATACATCATCCAACTGGTGGGAGAGCATCAGACAAAGATAACCGACCCTCCAGAAGGCTTTGGAGACTATGAACCACAATATGCCCCCTCTATAGAAAAACTAATTTGGGTAAGAAAATCTTCGTTAATTGATAAAGAAAGGACGCTTTGGATTAGTAATCGTGATGGTTCTGACGCAAAAGAGTGGCTCAAAAACGTGGAGGTCATATCAATTTATAACAAACCTAAAACTTAACTTCAATCTATACAAAAAAAGGTGAAATAACAGGTACCACTCCCCTGTTGTTTCACCTTTTTGCTTCCTTCATCCCAACTCATTTATCGAAATCACTTATTTTTATCCCTCTCGTACGCCTCTTCCCTTTCTTTCCGGCGTTGTTCTGTAGACAACGTGAAATGCCACATGAACCCCCAGTAAGCACCGACGAACATAATGGCTACACTATATAGAAAATTCTTCTGAACTTCTGCTGGAGAAAAAAAACAAACTGAAATCAAACCCATAGGAAACAATCAGTTTTACCAGCAAATATACTCCCACTAATTTTAATCCGAAGTTAACAAGGCCTTCCTTTAAAATAAACTTTAACCGGCCTTCCTTCATTAATTTTTTCATTCGTTCTTCCCGTTTTGATTTATACATGGCTTCCGCTCCTCATTCCTTATCAACTACCATAACTCCCCACAACATAAGGGAAACAGTGGATTCCTCAATGTCATTACTTTATTTTTCGGGAAATAGACGGGAGTAATAACTTATCCCTTTCCCCTTACCTGTCGCATATTCAATTTCTTTTCTTGTGCTGCTGCCAATATAACCATTCACATCAATAACTACTATTTCATCACTTAAATCAATTTTCTTCCGGTGGATGGCTTCAAAGAGTTTCTCTTGCTCCTCTGTGATCTCTATTCCTTCACTTTGCTCGAAAAAACCAACACTAATAACTGCATGTCCCTTTAATGTAAAAAATTTATTCACTTCTTCGAATTCATTTTTAAACTTTGTTGAACCGCATAATGTGATAACTTTCATGAACGCCTTTCTCCCATTCGACTGCAATTTTTCTAGAACCAAACCCTATTATATCGTAAATCTTACTTTTTTTACACAAAACGAAAGCATGAGGTTAATTAACTACCCCATGCTCCATCACTTCATGTCTAGGAAAAAAACTGCCCCTTACCTTTCCACCATTAAAGACATATGTCGTCTTCCGTAACGCCTCTTCCACAATGGTTCCTTTCTTCAATGGACTCAATATACCAGACGTTATCAGACTGCCTCATTTCTAATAAATAATCCGTCCCTCTGATGGAATCATCCTTAAAGCCCCAATGAAGGATGATCGCTTCTGCAGCATCCTCGCCATCTTGCCTGACTCTCACGGCCGTTTCATCCACTTCACCCCAACTGTTAGGAATAGTCGCTTCGCCGATCCACTCATAAACAAGGTCTCCCGGAGCAGCAAATGTACTTTCCCCTTCAGAAAAACCTTGCCCCCCATCTCCACTATAAGGTCTCCAATCCGTCGTACCTGGCTCATGGCCAAGTGGATTATCTGCTTTCTTTAAGAAATACATCCAATGTTGCTCATAAAATCCTTCTCCAAATGGACGAGGAGTATCTTGTTCTTGTCCTCCGTTCTCCCCTTCTGCCCTATCAAGTTCCTCTTGCAAAGCTTCTAACTGTGCCTCTCGTTGCTCTAAATTTTGTTCTAGTTCCACAATACGCTGTTCAAGGACAAGCTGTTCTTCTTCATAACTTTCGATTAAAGCGTCCACTTCAACTGCTGTAGCGTCATCACCATTATCAGTCGTTTCCGTTGTGCAAGCGGCAATGAAAATAAAGCTACTTAAAAAAATCAGGCAGCC
The DNA here is from genome assembly GCA_021208645.1 of Bacillus sp. (in: firmicutes). GTDB lineage: Bacteria > Bacillota > Bacilli > Bacillales > Salisediminibacteriaceae > Evansella. The sequence continues at coordinate 3,139 of JAJOJL010000013.1, forward strand.
TAGGTATCCTTTTTTCATACCTTAAACATTCCCTTCCAAAAAAAGTTCTTTCTTATAATAATTATACGCTAATATACTAGTGTATCCAATTTGGTCACCTTTAATAGAGAGCTAACGATTTATGAATCCAACCAGTTTTTTCGAAGATCAATGACTGTTTCCCACATGGTCCAAGCTTCCATCAGTCTTTCCCGTTCGAACTTATTTAATTTTTTTTCGTTGCCAAAAATCCTTAAAATATGGGATTTACTTAACCCGCTCCATTCAGCAATTTCATCGATACTCACCTTTTGGTCGTCTACCAATTGCAACAACTGATTTACTACGGTCTCTTTTTTCCCAACGATTTTACGTTGTGCTATAGGCTGTTGGAGGGGGTGGAGTTTTAAAGATCCTAATGGTAACTGAGTTAGGATTTGGCTTAACTCCCTTACAATCTTTACTGAATAAGGGTCTTCTTTATCTCCCATAAAACGATCGTTATCCAACGCGTAAAGGTGGTTGATTCTTTCCAGTTCCTTCTTCATGTACACGACATTTTCTGGAAAAAATAACTTGTAGTCATGCCTCGCTCCGTTTTTTTGCCAAACGGAAAATGTTTTCTTACTCCAAACGATCCAAGGAAAATCATTCTTTGTTTCTAGCCATTGAGAAAAATCATTCATCACTTGAGTATAGGTTGGAGCTAACCACCAATGAGAATACTGCCCATGGTTGGCTCTCTTTAATTTCCAATGCTGAAATACAGGTCGAATATAGGAATGGAACTTCCCACCACTAATAACTAACCCATCGATCTCCTGCAACTCCATCGCCGCTATTTCAGTCATTTCACAGAATCCCGTTTTCGGGTTTTGTACCCAGCCTATATGAACTAAAATAGCTTTCATCCTGATCCACGCCCCTATTACATCCTCTTTACTCATAGAACGTTAAATCATGCCAATTTGTTTCAAAGTATAAAACCAAAAAAGCCGGTAAGATCTACCAGCTTTTATAACTAAGATATTATAGTCTTTAAGATTGGCTTACGGAACCAACCCGCTCAAAGTCATGATAGCGGGTTCCTTGGAAAGTCACTTTTCCCACATCCCCTTCAGCAATCATCCCATATTCCTTGCCGGAAACCATTAACTCCATCCGGTCACCACTTTCCACTTCAAAGGTAACAAAGTAAGCAGTTCTACTACTGTGACGATGGTGCCTATTTCCAGCTCCATGCGAAGTTCGGCTCACTTTCGTCCGCTTCGAAACAACTTTGCTATTGACTGTTAGGACTGGCTGTTTGTTATTGGAGCTCCACTCTCTAATTCCCCTGATAATTTGAAAGAGAACAAGACCAAAAACTAATAGAAAAAACAAAGGAAATAGTGTACTAATGATGCCAAATCCACCAGGACCTCCCATTATATGAAAAAGTAAAATCATCTTCTCGACCTCCCCTATCCAGTTTCTACATGTTAATACGTTAAAGTCACCTTATAGGTTTCAATCACTTAGCATGAAATCAACCGCTGCATTTACATGGATGGCTGTCGTATCAAACACTTGCAAGGTTGTCATCCCTTCATGGAACAACAAATCTAGTTCGGTACACCCGAGAATGACCCCTTCAATCCCTTCCGTTTCATAGTTTGAAATTAATTGTCTCATCCATTCTGTTGAGCCATGATTCACTTTTCCAAGACATAGTTCATCAAAAATAATCCGGTTCAGTTCCACCTGTTCTGATTCTTTTGGGGTAGACACATGCAAAGAATGTTTTTTTTAGAATATCAGAAATGAAGGCTTGTTCCATTGTATACTTTGTTCCTAGCAGGAGCACATGCTTTACCTGTTCCTCCAACACGGACTGGGCAGTTGCTTCTGCAATATGTAAGAACGGTACATGGATGGCTTCTTCTATGTGACTTGCTACTTTATGCATTGTATTGGTGCATAAGACGATCCCTTCAGCACCTGCCACTTCTAGTTTTGCCGCAATCTCCCCTAACCGCTCCCCCGCCTCTTCCCATTTGCCTTCCCTCTGCATTTGCTCAATGGGGGAAAAATCAACACTGTAAATTAAACATTTTGCAGAGTGAAGTCCACCAAGTCTGTTCCTGACTTCTTCATTCATTAATCGATAATAGGTTGCTGTCGATTCCCAACTCATGCCGCCAATTAACCCGATCGTTTTCATTAGAATCCTCCCAATCTTTTTCACATGCTCATAAAAAGAAAAAGAAACATACTCACGAGCAGCAGTCTGTTCCTTTTTCATAATCTTAATCTATAAATTTATATTCAGCCGATTCTGCTATCGGCTTATAGCCTATTTTGCCATAAATACTATTGGAAGTCGGATTCTCTTGATCCGTATAAAGGCTGCAAAACTTAAAGCCCTCTTTCAACAACCAATCACTCAAAGCAGATACACAGGTAGTTGCATATCCTTGGCGTTTATATTCATCAGGGGTATACACTAAGCTGACTACTACCCCATTTTCCGTTTCCCTCGCTCGCTTTGCCATAGATACAGGAGTGCAATCTTCATTTCGCCAGAGAAAAATAGAATTATTTTTAATTTCATTTTTTACAAAAGCCTCAGCCCGTTCTTTATCAATTGTCTCTAATGCTTCCTCGTAAAATAATTGAGTCCAGTACGTGACTAAAGCAAGATCATCTTCCGTCGCATAGCAGAGGCGACCTTTTTGACGAGGAATTTGCTCTAGTTCATCCAATTGATAAATAAGTTGTTGCATAGACACCTTTGTTTTTTGGCCAGTCACCTGTTCCCAATGTTGAGCAAATTTATCTACTAACGGTTTGCATCCAACAAATCCTGGAAAACTCTTGTTTAGATCAACTAGCCAATGCACCGCATCTTCCACACATTCTTCTTTGCCACAAATTACAAGATTATAAGGAGGTGTCTGAACCATGATCATCCCTACTGATCCATCTGGTAATTCACCGACTGCTAAAAATGGTTGGTTTTCTTGATCCGTTTTTACATTGTTCTGCTCATTTTTCCTTAAACGATTCAACAGGCCAAGTGGTAGATTGTTTTCCGCTTCCCTTTCCATCAAACACTCCTCGACCTTCCCTAACACTTCCGTTGCCGATGTAAATTGCCGAATGATCATAGCTTCCACTCCCCGCTTTTGGATTTGTTTTCTGCCCATATCTATATCATATAGGAATACTCAGAATTAATCTAATATAAATACTTTGTTTAGTCGTTTTGATTTTTTTTAAAAGTAGAAAAAGTTTATTACTTTATACTATGTATATTCTCTATTATATAATTTTTCCCCTCCTAATTGTTGTGAAATTTCCAACTTTTCCTTAAATAATTCTAGGGTAAATGGAAAGGGAGAAATGGTCTTTAGTTCTCCCTTTTGACTCAAGTTTCTAATTAGTAGCATTGGAAGGATAGGATTAGTCTTGTGTCAAATCCAGTGTATATCCAGCGCTGTTGCCATGGAATCCAGCGATATCCAGCAACGGATGTACGACCAATGAATGTAGGCCAAAACCAAAATCTACTCCCATCCTCTAACCTCATGTACGTATAACGGCGTAAGCAACCAAATAGTGATCCAGGATCAACAGCAAATGTACCAATAGTTTGTTGCTGGGGAATTGTTGATGGTGGCGGTCCTGGTGGTGGTCCATCCTGCCCGACTCCTGGCCCAAACCCTGGTGGAGGCCCAGGGGGTTGACTTCCTGGCAGGACAAATCCTGGTGGTCTTGGTGGCAAATCTCCCCCTGGTGCTCCAGGAAACCCTCCTCCTGGTGCTCCAGGGAATCTTCCCCACCCTGACCCAGGAATGGGCGGTTGTCCAATATTTGTGTATGGAAAGAGGTAACTGAAAATCCCTTGGAAAGGTCCTTGTGTATACAATATATCTTCCTCCTTTAGGTTAATTTCCATATACTTTATTCCATAAACTAAGACAAGGTGCTTGCCTATTTTTTGGAGGATTAGCCTAAAGAGGAGGAGCGTGGGTAAATTAAACCTCCCAATTTGACCAATCCATCCCCTCCCCCCCCCCCCACACGGTCAAATTGAACCCCCAAAGTCAACAAAAAAAAAACTCCAATACCTTAAAAGGTATTGAAGCTCCCCATCCCCACTACTTTACCACCAACAAATACAGTCCACTCTCCAAAATAGACTAGATGAGTCTGTTCAAAACCCTCAAGAACCGAGCTTTTTGCTCTGGCACAGACTCTTAAATATCGTCCTGCTCTGTTAAAATCATTGTCCCATTTTTCGTAATGGCAATGGTGTGCTCATACTGAACAGAAATACTGCCATCGATCGTTCTTGCCGTCCAGCCGTTACTGTCCATTTGTGAAGGCCAATATCCCATATTTACCATGGGCTCAATGGTAATGACCATGCCATCTTTCAAACGCTGGCCTTTGCCATACTCTCCAAAGTGTGGAATATTCGGCGGTTCATGAATAGATGCGCCAATTCCATGCCCTGCGAAATCTCGTACCACCCCATAACCGAATGCTTCTACGTATTCCTGAATCGCAGCCCCAATATCTCCCACGCGGTTTCCAACAACCGCCTGCTCAATTCCTTTATATAACGACTCCTTCGTAACTTCACAAAGTTTTTTTTACCTCGTCTGAAATGTCGCCAACGAAATAGGTCCATGCAGAATCAGCTAAGCCACCGTTCAAGTTTGCCACGAAATCTATCGTAACAACATCCCCCGCCTGCAACGGTTCCTTCCTCGGGAAGCCATGACAGATTTCGTCATTAATCGAAGCACATGTAGCAAACTGGTAGCCTTGGTAGCCCTTTTGTGATGGAATTGCTCCATGATCAAGCATATATTTTTCCACAAATGCGTCAATTTCCATCGTTGTTGTCCCCGGTTGGATTATTTTTCTCAGTTCTTTATGAATGGCTGCCACAAGCTTTCCAGCTTCCTGCATTTTCTGTATTTCACGCTGGGATTTCCTTTGTATCAACACACTATATTCCCCTTTCAACGCAATCAACTCTTTACCCAAATACCTATGTATTCTATTCTAATCCCATTCCTTACGTTCGACTACTTTTTTTCCAAAACCAATCTACCGCAAGTAAACCAATGAGCCCTGCTACGCTTACCAAATAATAATAAACAGACATTTCTCCAAAGGCTCGCATGGCAGGTCCAACGAGCATAAGTAAAAAGCAGATGACACTAAGACTAACTCTCCAACCCCGTTTCACGCTTAAACACTCCCTCAATTGAAAAAGGCCCAACCCACACCACCGGAGGGTACTGAAAAAGAAGTGCTTTTCCACTTTTTCAGTACCTGGAAGCAATGAGCGTAGCCGTCGCAATCTTTATAAAGCCTGATAGGAGTGGGTTTCTCCTATCAGGCGAGCGACGAGCGAAGCCATTGCCTAACAAAATAAAAGGCACTGAAAAAGTTGTTTTGTACTTTTTCAGTGGCCCACACCACCGTGGGATAGACCTTTACCTATCCTTTAAAAAAACTATTGATTTAAGTTCTTCTCATAAACTTTTAAATGCTGATAAATCAATCTCAAAAGTGGCGTTTCCACACCAAGGCGCTCCGCAAGCAATAACAGATAGCCTTGCAGATGGTCCGCTTCTATTTCTCCATTTTTTTCAATGTCCCTTAGCATGGAAGATTTCATGGTTGGTGCCTGCTTCTCTACTAATTCCATTTGCTTTTCCACTATTCCCTCAGCAATAGGGGCACCAAATTCCTCCATTGTCAGCCTGATTTCTTCAAATAATTGTTGAATATACGTGCGGCCCTCTAACGTATCACGAATTGGTCCGATTGGCGAACGCATTAAAGAAGTGATTCCTGCTAAAGTGGAAATAAACAAGTATTTATGCCACATATCCTGCTGAATATTTTCACTTAACCGGAAATTCGCTCTCGTTTCAGAAAAAATTTCTGCTAGTTGTTCTACCCTTTCCGTTCGTTTTCCATTCCACTCACCGAAAACCATGTCGTGGATGGCACTGGATTGAACGATGGTCCCGTCTCCATCCAACGTGGATTCAATAAAACAAAGTCCTCCTAAAACTTGATCTGGTGAGAAGTATGCCCTAACTTCCTCCATATGCTCTATACCATTTAAGAGGGGAATGACCATTGTATACTCCCGGACAAAGGGCTCAATACTCTTTAAGCCATCAGCTAATGGTAGGCTTTAGTTGCTAACAACACCACATCAAAGGGATCATCTTGATCTGTGGCCAGAATTGTTTTTGCTCTAACGGATATATCGCCATGGGGGCTTTTTATTTGAAGTCCATGTTCCCTTAATTGCTGCCTTCGCTTTTCCCTTACTAAAAAAGTAACATCTTCCCCTTTTTCTATCAGTCTTCCTCCGAAATAGCCACCAACTGCACCTGCACCAAGGATTAATATTTTCATTGTACAGACCTGCTCCTTCCATCAATCTAATATTACTAATTTCGACGGAAGGAGCCAGAATCCTTTTTTCTAACAAGAGCAATCGACGATTTCCTTTTATTTATTCCATTGAACTAACTCATACATTTTGTTTCGATTAATATAAATAAATAATACAAAGAATAAACCGGCAGTTCCTGCCATTATAAACAGCCCTTCTTGCTGCCAGTCATACAATAATGCAAACAAGAGTGGTCCCGTAATTCTACCGATACTATCAGCCGAGTATTGCAGGCCAGAGGCATACCCTGTTCGAGCGCCACTTGCCCTGGTCATTAAAGATAGGGTTAAGGTTCGGATAACCGTATTCCCTACAGTAAACAACACTAAATAAACTCCTGCTAAAAACAAATTAAAATGAAGCGCCATTAAGATAAAAGCGGAGGCCGATAAAATCTGCGCTCCGATCATCCAGCGGAATTCGTGGCCCGTTTTAACCATGCGCATGACGCCCCCTTGTACAAAGGCCAAGGCAACACCACTGACAAGAAACAGCATACCCATTTGCTGAGGAGTCATGGCAAAGACGTCAATCCCATATACTTGGAAAACCCCTTCTAAACCAGCTAGTAAAAATGCCGTAACGAAAGCAATGATTAAAATCGTTCTTAGTGTAACTGATTCAGGAAGCTTTAAACCTGGTAGCCAGCGCACATTCGCTTTAGCAACTGATTTCTGTTTAGGAATCTCCTTCATATATACAAATACAAAAGGAATTAGAGCAATCATAATTGCCGCTGCTATGAAGAATGGAACATCGTATCCAAAAACACTCAACAGTCCACCAGATGCTGGACCAACTAAAAATCCTAACCCGATGGCCATACCAGCAAGGCCTAAATGTTTTGTACGGTTGGAATCATCGGAAAGGTCAGCAATGGTTGACATGGCTGCCGCATAGAGGGCTCCAGAAAAGACACCACTCAAAGCACGTGATACGTACATGAGCGTTAAATTGTCTAAATAAAGACCAAATAATATGAAGCCAGTTGCAAATCCCCCTAATCCAAACAGCAATATTTTCTTTTTCCCAAACCGGTCTGCAAGTTTCCCCCACGTTGGTGCTGTTACAAATGATGCCAAGGAATAAACAGCTAAAAGCCCACCAATATGAGTAGCCACCCCTCGGACATCGAGAACGACCTCTGGCAAAACAGGGATAACCATACCAAACCCTACATAAACAAAAAATTGTATAATATAAACAATCACTAATATTTTCTTCATTCTCATCCCCCAAGCCACATTTATAAGTCAGTTTGCGATTTTTGCTTTCTAAACTGACTCTAAGCAATAAGCGTTGCTATTGCTCATATATCAGAACACGCTCTCCCAATTACTAACAAAATAAAACCAACCGCCATGAAGCCACGGATGGTTTGTAATGAACATACTTTTTCGTTCTCCATGGGAAAAGCAGTAACTAGTTCACTCTAGAGCCAGATAAGGTCATGGAGTCTAAATTTATTTTTGCCCCTACCCGCTTAAGAAAATCTAGGCCTAGTACGGCATCTAAGTCCTCTCTCCGCAGTGGGGAGACTTCGATGGAAAAGTCGGCAATTTTTAAAGGGCCAACGCTTATTGCAGTACTAAATTTAGCTCCTTCCCTTGCATCTTGACTGGCATAAGGGATATTCAATTGTGAAGCAGTTTCAGGAGTTAGTTTACTTGCAGTTGCACAGGTGTCAACCAACACACGGCTCAACTGAAGGGATGTTCCATTGTAATCCACTTTCATTTCTGTCAGCAGTAATCCATCTTCTATTTTTAATCCTTTCATCTGTTTTCTCCCCTTATTTTATATGCTATCTTCATTTTACCATGGGTTATGTAGTTGAGTTAGTAATTTAAGGTATAATTGTCAATCTGTTTTGTTCGCTCAATTTATTGAAATATGTTATTTTATAATTGCGTATTCAAAAAATATAAATCAAATTCTTTCACATAAAGAAGGGATGTTAAATAAATGGATTTTTTTACTATGCCTGACCCATCGGAAACTAATTTTGCCTATGCATACATTGTCTTAATTTTTGTGTTTTTGTTCGCTTCCCTGACTGTTAGGAAGTTAAAGAAGGCGAACAAGAAAACGGAAGAATCACAGGAAATCAAAGCCTACGAAATGGAAGTACCTGAGCAAAACGACAAAAAACAACAATAAAAGTATACGTAAACCCTTCTCCGAAACAAATTGGAGAAGGGTTTTTTGAACTTGGATTAGTGACGTAACTCTGATATTTCCTGAAATGCTTCGTCTAGCGTTCCAAATACCCCGTTGTCACCTGCTTCTGATTCAATCACCCAGTGATCCTGCCCTGGAATGACCAAACCGTCTTCACTTTTATGGTACGCCTGGTGAATCATATAAACGTTGTCACCTTTTTTTACGCGATAGCCTATGTAATAAAGGTCCCCTTCACCTTGCTCTTCAAAGATACCAATTTCGTCTAAATCGTATTGTTCCATTTTACCTTCAAATGTATCTGTCATTCCAGTTAAAATAGTGTCACGTGATAGATGCTCCATTCCCTCTACTTCCTTTCTTGGAAAAAATAATGTCACTACTATCTTTTACATGAAAAGGAAGTATGATACGAAACATTTACTTCGTAAAATACCCTTGTAATACAGGAACAATTTGTTTTTTACGAGAAACAACGCCTTTTAGTAAAGCCGTATTATTCTCCAAGGTTACGTTATACGCCTGTTCCACACCTTCCTGCTTTGTTCCTAATGCTAGTGCAATGGAATCATTGTTCAGAATATCCGTTACTACGAATACAAATAGATCGAGACCCTTTTCATCAATTACATTGTTGATGGCTGCTTCTAATTCTCCTTGAAGGGCTAATACCTCGTTTGCGTCTACTGTATTCACTTGAGCAATTTCTACCTTACTTGCTCCCATTTGGAATTCCTTTGCATCGAGGCTTATTAACTGCTCCACAGATTTGTCACTTAAATCCGCTCCAGCTTTTAGCATGTCCAACCCATATTCCTCACTAGAAACGCTTGCAATGTCAGCTAACTCTTTTGCTGCCGCAATATCTTCCTCTGTACACGTTGGTGATTTAAATAACAAGGAGTCGGAAATAATGGCAGATAGCATCAATCCGGCAATTTTTTTTAGGAACAGAAACGCCATTTTCTTTATACATTTTATTAAGTATCGTTGCGGTGCACCCTACAGGCTCTGCACGATAATACAATGGATCATTCGTTTCAAAGTTGGCAATGCGGTGATGGTCAATTACTTCCATTACGCGAACTTTTTCTATATCAGCGACACTTTGTTGTCTTTCGTTATGATCAACTAAAATAACCGTTGAAACTTCGTCAGCAACCGTTTCAACAAGACGAGGGACATCTGCCCCGAAGAATTCTAACGCATAGTTTGTTTCTCCGTTAATTTCACCTAGTCTTACAGGCTCTGTATTCCACCCTAATTGATTTTTAAGGTGGGAATAGGCTATTGCAGAACAGATTGTATCTGTGTCTGGATTTTTGTGACCAAATATTAATGTTTTTTCCATACTGTTGTTCATCTCCTTTAATCGCGACCAAACTGTAATTAGTTGTATTTGAAAAACTGTTTTACATCTATTCAATGGGATAATAAACAGCTTCTTTATTTATGTTGTATCATTTCATCCTTGTTATTTCAACTACTGATGTTCTGACAAAACCTAAAGTATTGTTAAAAGATAGGAAAATGGAATTATATTTTAAAAAAAACATCTTTTTTATTGTATGCTTCCATTTCTTTTCGCCAATCCTAATAACAGGAAGTTTTGGAACCAAACGTGGTTTCAGTCTTTTTGTTTCAGGAGTCATATTAAAATTTTAAGAGGTAATATATGTGAACCCAAGAGAAATTTTATATTGGAGCATTGCCCTACCTGGATTTGGGCAATTATTAAATGGAAAGTATGTAAAAGGAATTACGTTCATACTGCTGGAGGTTATTATAAATGTACAAGCGAACTTCAACCAAGTTATTCGTTATAGCTTTATAGGAGATATTGAAAATGCCTTTTTCTACACGAATTATCAATGGTTAATGTTCTACCCGTGCGTTTATTTTTTTGCCATGTATGATGCGTATAAGGATGCCGGTGGTGGAAAAGAGCCTTATGCTTCATTACCTTTTGCCTTTTCTGCGTATTTTGTAACTGTTGGACTTATGTTTTCATCTAAAATCCACATTTTTGGCGTTTATCCAGGTCCAATGTGGCTCCCCATGTCGTTTGTGATCCCTGGTCTAATTGTAGGAACAATTTTAAAGAAAATTCTTCAGAAGAGAGCTGGCCAATGACTGGCTTTTTTTCATTTCTCCTAACAAAAATTAAGGAATTTATGTTAAAATTAATACTTTCGACATTAAAGGAGGGATGGTTTTGCCAAATAGAGTTGTTATTCGTTTATTCGTGTTATGTTCCATAGTTTTTCTTATTACCTCCTTGTTATCTGTAAACAATTTGACTAGTCCCTTTGACCAGACAATTATTCAATGGAGTGAGACCATCTCAACACCTTTTCTAATGCAATTGATGAGTTTTGTAACTTTTATTGGCTCTGGAGAGTTTATATTCCTTATGATGCTTTGCCTATTGGGGTTTTTCCTCTATAAGAAAAATTGGTACCAAAGTATTTTTATTGTTTGGCTTACGGTTAGTGGCGTATTTCTTAATTTTATATTAAAGCTGTTGTTTCAACGGGAGAGGCCTGGGGAAATAAGTTATATAGAAGTTTTTGGCTATTCTCTAGAAATTGCATCTTACAGTTTTCCAAGTGGTCATACAATGCGGACAGTACTCATGTTTCTACTTTTAATATACCTGACTAGCCTATATGTAAACAAAGCTACGATGAGAATTACCTTATATACTTTATATACATTAGTTATCGTTGCCGTATTTTTTTAGCAGGATAATATTAGGAGCACACTTCCCTACGGATATCATCGCTGCCATTAGTGTATCCATCGTCTGGTTTTGCGTAAATATATATTTTTTCCCGAGATTATTCATGTTTCTTCCCTTTACAAAACAAATGAAGTCAAGGCCATAAAAGAAGCATGATCACCATGACTAAACCTACCGTCACTATTACAAACAATCGATAATTATTAAGAATTTATTAAGAACATTAAGTATTTCATGTAAATTAAAGGGATTAGTTGATGGAGGGCTTATCTCTATATTACAATAAGATAATATCATTACCAGTTTTGTGGAATTGGAGAATAATAGATTTTTATGGGCATCAATTTTGCTTAGTATTAAAATCTAATTTTTGAAATGAAGTGTTGATGAGATCGGAGCGAATGAGACTCCTGCGGGAAAAGCAACAGCTGAAGACCCCGCAGGGTGGGTTTTCCCGAGGAGGCTGAGGCGTTGCCCGCGGAAAGCGAGTTCGAGAAGATCTCATCAACAAGTTACCTTCTTAAAGCATTAATTAATGATTCTGAGCTAGAAATAGATTTTTAGATCACGATCTTATAGAAAGGGATGGCAATGATGAAGTCCTTTGCAGCTAAACATCGATTTATGCTTATCTGCTTACTGCTAATATGGTTTAAGACATTTCTTGCCTCCATATTAACCTTTGATACTAACTTTAATCAGTTTATAGAAATACTCCTTTTTATCTTTAACCCGTTATTGTTTTTGTTTGTCATTTTCGGTCTCGGCTTATACCTTAAACCAAAACTGCAAACAAAGTATTTTTTCCTTGCAAGTGCTGCAATAACAGGGATCTTATATGCCAATGTTGTTTATTACCGGGAGTTCAGCGATATTCTTACCTTACCGATGCTACTCATGAGCAATAACATGGGAGATCTAAGTACAAGTATCTTTGCCTTAATTCATTGGGCAGATATTTTATACTTTATCGACATAATAATTTTAGGCTATTTCCTCCTCAAGAAAAACAATGTGATTATTTTAGTAACAAAAATTTCTTTCTTAAGGAGCAAAGCCGTTATTTCGACGGTAATATTAGTACTTGCTATTGCCATAACACAAATCAATGCTATCGATAAAGCCCATGCCTTTAACAGGCAGCAATTGATCCAATCCTTAGGGCTGTATAATTTTTATATTTACGACGCATTCCTGCAAACACAAGCAACTACACAACCTGTTGTAGCAGAGAAGGATGACTGGACAGACATCGAAGACTATTTAGGGGAGTCACGTGTGGAACCTAATGACGAGTTTTTTGGAATCGCAGAAGACATGAATGTCCTCGTAGTTTCCATGGAATCAGTCGAAAGTTTTGTTATTGGTGAAACGGTGAACGGAGAAGAAATTACTCCTTTCTTAAATGAATTAATTGAAGATAGCTTTTACTTTGAGAACTTTTACTATCAGACAGGACAAGGAAAAACGTCTGATGCGGAATTTCTTATTAACAACTCCCTATATCCTTTAGGGCGAGGGGCTGTATTTTTAACACATGCAGAAAACAAATTTAAAGCATTGCCAGAAACATTAACTAACGAGGGCTACTATACGGCAAATTTCCATGCTAACGACCTTTCTTTTTACAATAGAGAAATTATGTATGAAAATTTAGGCTATGATCGTGCCTTTTCTTTACCCGACTTTGACGTTTCCATAGAAAATTCAGTCGGCTGGGGCTTGAAGGATATTGACTTCGTAGAACAATCCATGGATTATATTAAAGAAATTCCAGAACCGTTCTACAGTACTTTATTGACGTTAACCAATCATTTTCCTTATGAATTAGATGAAGAAGATCATTTCATAGAGCCATTCGATTCAGAGAGCCATATTGTTAATCAGTATTTCCCTACGGTACGGTATACGGATGAGGCCATGCGGATTCTGGTTGATAGGCTAAAGGAAGAAGGACTATATGACAATACCGTGCTCGTTATGTACGGAGACCATTACGGGATCGCTAAGAGTCACTATGAAGAACTGGGCAAGTTTCTCGGTAAAGAAATAAGCCTACATGATGAAGTATTACTGGATAGGGTTCCCTTCATTATCCACATACCAGGTGTTGATGGGGAGATAATGGATACAATATCCGGTCAAATTGATGTAATGCCAACATTATTAAACTTGTTAGGAATTCCAGAAGGGGATCATGTCATGTTCGGGAATGATCTGTTTTCTGAGGATCGGGAGAATTTTGCCGTGCTACGTGATGGTACAGTGATAACCGATGAGAATATTTTAGTTAACGAGATTTGCCTCGACTATGAAACTGGTGCCGAGGTGGACTTAGATATTTGTAAACCTCTCCAAGACAAAGGCCTTTGGGAGCTATATTATTCAGATAAAATCATTTACCGTGATCTGTTTCGATTTTTAGACCGTGACGAAGGTTAAGCTTCGTCACGGTTTTCTAATTAGTGCAGTTAAAAAAGGTCGATTCTTGGGTTTTCGAACTGACTCGAAGCAATGAGCGTAGCCGTCGCAATCTTTTAAGAGCTGACAGGAGTGGGTTTCTCCTGTCAGCGAGCGACGAGCGTAGCCATTGCTGAGATTGTTTTTGAACTGCTCTTATGGAATTAGCTGGTGAAATTCTTTCTGTTCGTTTAAAAACGGTTTGAAATTAGCCTCTATTTTAATGCAAACCTCTTTTTCGTTAAAATAGATAGCCTTTTGCTTCCTATTTTAACGAATACATACCCTTTCATTAAAATACGCTTCTAAATCAGCTGCTATTTTAAAGCAAATCTCTTTTTCATTAAAATAGCTAGTCTTTTGCTCCCCTATTTTAACGAAAACACACAATTTCGTTAAAATACGCTTCAATATCAGCCGCTATTTTAATGCAATTCCCTTTTTCGTTAAAATAGCCAGCTTTTTGCTCCCCTATTTTAACGAAAACACACGCTTTTCCCTCAGAAGAGAATCCTATCATTCTGCCACTGTATACGGTGGTAACGGATCTTTTAACGTATTCCAATCCTGCAGCATTTCTTCATCCGTTAACAGGCATGTATCCAAAGATCTCTCTACTTCTTCTTTATTCATGTCTAAGCCAATTAACACGAGCTCTGTTATCCGATCTCCGTATTGAGGATCCCATTTCTCGAGAAGCTCCGGTTCTTCCTTCAAGGTTTGCTCCCGCTCTTCATCGGAATATGCCGCTACCCATTCACCAGCACCTTGAATCATTAAGGAATGACCTGCTTGTGATAATAATCCCGTAATATCATTTCTTGTGGCCAGCCAAAAGAAGCCTTTCGCACGTACTACGTCAATTGGCCAATCCTCGAGCCAAGCCATCCATCTTTCTGGATGAAACGGTCGCTTTCTTCGATAGACAAAGGAGCTGATTCCATATTCATCCGTTTCTGGCACATGTTCTTCATTTAATTCTTTGATCCAACCAGCCCCTTGACTAGCTTTTTCAAAATCAAACAAACTAGTATTTAGAATTTGATCAAGCTCCACAACGGAGTTAACACTTTCAAGGACAACTGCATCAGGGTTTAACTTCTTCACAATTCCCTTAAGCTCTACTATATCTTCCGCTTCTACTAAATCTGTTTTATTGACAATAATCACGTTAGCAAACTCAATCTGGTCGATTAATAAATCGGCAATTTCTCTCGTGTCGTGTTCATCATTGCCTTGTTTTCGGTCAAGTAAGTTTTCCCCAGAAGCGTAATCTTGCCAAAAACCATTGGCATCCACAACCGTTACCATGGTGTCCAGTTGACAGATGTCTGGCAGATTAATTCCCAGCTCTTCATCTACATACGTAAATGATTGGGCAACAGGAACAGGTTCGGAAATTCCAGTTGATTCTATCACAATGTAATCAATATCTCCTGAGTTTACTAGTTTCTCAACCTCTATAATCAGGTCTTCCCGAAGAGTACAACAAATACAGCCATTCTGAAGCTCCACCAGCTTTTCTTCTGAACGGGAAAAGCCCCCTTGCTTAATCATGGAAGCGTCAATGTTAATTTCGCTCATATCATTAACAATGACGGCAATTTTCTTGTTTTCACGATTTGCTAATATATGATTTAATAATGTTGTTTTTCCAGATCCTAAAAATCCACTTAAAACCGTAACTGGTACTTTTTTCTCCAATTTATTCAACTCCTGATTTCATTTAATTTATATACTTGCTACAATTCTTTCTGCTGCTCTCTTCGCCCCTGATATATTACGAGCAACTGGACCTATTTCTAGCTCAGCCAGTGCTCCTGATACGTAGAGGTGATCACACCACTCTAATGTTTCTTTCACAATTGGATAGCCACACTTGGCACACTTCAACTGCTGATTATTAATTAATTCTTGTATCCAGTCTCTTTGAGGAATTGACGATTGGAAGCCCGTAGCCAATATAACCGCTCTTCCCTTTATTACTTCATTTTCTTTAAGATGTATTACACATTCTTTAGCTGAGCCTTCACTTATGGAGTCTATTTCTCCAGTCACAATGCCTATCTTTTCCTCAGCTTGTAATTTCTTTAACATTAGATGTAGTTCACGGGGAATCGAACCTTTATACCGTGCCTTCTGTATAATACTTCTCCTTAAGGTGTAATCTTGAACCTTTTCAAAGGATGACATATTTTTAGGGCCCAGCCAGCCCGGGTCACTGTCAAATGGGTGGACTCGGAATGGGTGACGTTTTAATAACGTCACTTTACCTGGGTATATACGAGCCATTTTGATGGTTAAATGGGCAGCGGTTATACCACCGCCAACAACTGTGATAGGTGTTGGAAGAGCATGTAAGTCAGGCAGGTCTTCCCCAAAAATGTGATAAACAGGAGCATGATCTTTTTCTTTTGCATGGAACGCCCATTCTGGTATGTTAAGTTGATCATTAACGCTAACAGAAATCACTAAATTTTTCCCTGTAATTATCTCACCGTTTTCTGTTTTTACTTTCCAGACGTCCCCATCTTTCCTTACCTGAATTACTTTGCCCCTGTACCATGAGTGGAAAATATTTAAATTTCTTAATATCTCCTCACTATGGCCGTTAAACAAATGTAAAGCTGGTCTATCGTACATTCCATAAAACGCTCGACTTTCCTCCATTGCTTTTGCGTACTTATGCAAGCTTAATGGGTCCATATCCATATGGTGAACTGATGGTGACCGAAGAAATTCCATTCCTATTAGATTGGTATTTCGTTTCCACTTTTGAAGAGGTTCCTGATTGGGATCGATAATCAGAAGTTGATCAGACGTGGTTTTACGATTTTTTAATAAATACGTAGCGATCGTACAGCCGTGAACTCCACCACCGATGATTACCCATTCGTACAAACAGTCGCCCTCCCTTAAAACAAATCGTAATTATTACGTTTTGTATTGTATCGGAAGATGAAGAGAATTGCAATGATTATCTTTAAAGAGTCTGTTCAAAAAGATCAGTTTCGGAGCTTTTTGAACAGACTGGAAGCAATGAGCGTAGCCGTTCGATTCTTATAAAACCTGACAGGAATGGGTTTCTCCTGTCAGCAAGCGACGTGCAAAACCATTGCCAAGATATTTTTAGAACATGCTCTTTAGTACTATCGAAAAACAATATTTTGCAGTGAGCAATTCTATTAGCAAACCTAAGTAAACATTGGTATCATTAATAGTAACTATTATAAAAGTCAGATTATTAAAGGGGGAAAATATGCAAGAGATTCGAGATACAGTTAAAGAAGTAATATACGCAGTTATGCCCATTACTTTTGTAGTCGTAATACTACAATTCACGATTATCTGGCTCCCACTCGAAATGTTTTTGCAATTTTTAGTTGGAGTCGCATTTGTAACGATAGGATTAATATTGTTCCTTCTTGGTGTGCATGTTGGCCTCCTTCCTGTGGGAGAAATGATTGGGTCTAGTCTTCCGAAGACAGGGAAGCTTTGGATGATTTTATTCTTCGGCTTTTTATTAGGGTTTGTTGTCACCGTAGCTGAGCCTGATGTTCGCGTGTTAGCCCTACAGGTTGATCAAGTTTCTGGTGGGGAAATATCAAGAAATATCTTGGTCTATTCCGTTGCATTAGGTGTCGGTATCTTCGTCATGCTGGCCATGCTCCGGATTGTTTTTAACATACCGATCACGTATTTACTCGTTGGCGGATATGGCGTTGTATTTCTATTGGCAGCCTTTACGCCAGCCTCGTTTATTTCCATTTCCTTTGACGCTGGCGGTGTAACAACAGGCCCTATGACTGTGCCGTTTATATTAGCATTAGGGGTGGGGGTAGCTTCCGTTCTCCGAGGGAAAACATCTTCCAGTGACAGTTTCGGCCTCGTTGCCCTTGCATCCATCGGTCCAATAATTGCTGTTCTCATTTTGGGGGTGATTTACGGGTGAACATACACATATTTAAAGGTTTCGATCATGTTTTACTAGAAGTAACCTTCGCCCTCGTTCCGTTAATGGTATTCTTCTTAATCTTTCAGTTTTTCTTTTTTAAAGCTGGAAAAACAAAAAATTGATTAATATTGGAAAAGGAATGATCCTCTCCTTCTTCGGTTTGGCTTTTTTCCTGCAAGGAGTGGAAGTTGGCTTTTTCCCAGTAGGGCAATTGATGGGTGAAAAACTTGGTGTTATCTCTTACAGCTGGATACTTATCCCCATTGGCTTTGTTTTCGGATTCGTTGCCACCTTTGCGGAACCAGCAGTCAGGATATTAAATCACGAAGTAGAGAAAGTATCAGGTGGTTATATATCACAAAAGGTAATGCTCTATACACTTTCCATTGGAGTTGCTGTCTCCATTGCCTTATCGATGGTTAGAATATTACTGGGGATTCCCCTTTGGTATTTTATTATTCCAGGCTATTTAATTGCATTAATTATGATCTTCTTTTCTTCCAAGACGTTCACTTCCATTGCTTTTGATTCTGGAGGAGTGGCAACTGGGCCCATGACCGTAACCTTTATTTTAGCAATCGCCGTAGGGGTTGCTTCTGTTACGGAAGGTCGAGATCCATTGAT
Organism: Bacillus sp. (in: firmicutes); assembly: GCA_021208645.1. Lineage (GTDB taxonomy): Bacteria > Bacillota > Bacilli > Bacillales > Salisediminibacteriaceae > Evansella. The sequence goes on from JAJOJL010000013.1 coordinate 21,556, forward strand.
TGACGGCTTTGGGATGATTGCATTAGTGGCCTTGTCACCAATTATTTCCGTTCTCACATTAGGCTTACTATTTGAAGGAAAGGGGCGAGAACGTGTTAAAGAACAAAGTAAACATGAAGCATAAACTCATTATTACCATTGTTAAAAAGGGACAAGCAAAGAAAGTAGTCTCCGCCTCCAAAGCAGCTGGGGCAGAAGGTGGCACCATCCTGCTCGGAAAAGGAACCGGTGTCCATGAAAACAAGTCCTTTTTAGGAATTCCCATTGCTCCAGAGAAAGAAATTATTTTTACACTCGTAAAAGATGAAATCGCAGAGGATGTCATTCACAGTATTGAAACGAAAGGGAACCTAGCGAAACCTGGTGCCGGATTGGGAATTGTCATTGACACGAAAACAATCACAGGCATTGCACACCTTATGGGAGTATCCATTCCCTCAGGGAAGGACGAGGAAGGAGAAAAGGACAGAATGCAAACACAAACGATGCTTTATGATCTCATCGTGACGATCGTAAACAAGGGAGATTCCGATAAAGTTGTAGACGCTTCGAAAAAAAGCCGGTGCAGAAGGCGGAACAATTCTTTCTGGTCGTGGTACAGGAATTCATGAGCAGGCTAAATTTTTTAAATATTATGATTGAACCAGAAAAAGAAGTGGTCCTTACCTTAATTGACCGGAAAAAAACAGAAGACGTTTTGAACCGAATAAATATGGATGCGGAACTATGCGAACCTGGAAAGGGAATTGCTTTCGTACTTGAAGTGGAACGGACAATCGGCATTAACCATATATTAAATCGAATGATAAATAATAAATTTGGTGATGATGATGCCTAAAGTAAAGGATGTTTATACACAAATAACCAAATCTCCGTCCATTATTGCAGAAACTACCAATATTAAAGAAATTAAAGGACTCTTTAAAAAAGCTGCTCCCATAAAACGTTCCTTGTATGTTGTTGATAGTAAAGGGGAGTTGGCTGGGATTATAACGATTGAAGATTTATTGAAAGCCATCTCTGTCCAAAAAAATGCCCATCAAAATGTTAGCATTAATAAACGCTCCCTTTATTTATATGTTTCTCAAGAAACGCTTGCAAAAGATATTATGAGAAGCATCGTTTCTGTTACCTTAGAGGACAATTTAGAAGATGCGCTAAACAAAATGGTTCAGCATGACCTAGACGAACTTCCTGTTATTGATGGAGACCGTAAAGTAATCGGTGATTTAAATGCCTATGAAATCATAACTGAAATCTAAAAAGGATGTTTTACATGGTAAAAGAGGTTTTTAAAGAGGCGGAAGACCAATTCTTAACCCTTGACTGGAACAATTTTTTACCTGGATTAACTGCCGGGTTTACGACAAAAATAGGTGGCAACAGTTCATCGTCCTTTTCTTCCCTTAATTTAGGGCTTCACGTGAACGATGACCTAGGTGCCGTTGCCGAAAACCGAAAACTGCTCTCAGAGTTATTGGACTTTCCCACTTCCAATTGGGCCTGCTCCGACCAAGTTCATGATAATCAAATCATGGAAGTTACAAAAGAGGAAGCAGGTAAAGGCGTCTTTCACTACGAAGAAAGTATCAAAGGTACAGATGGTGTCTATACGAAAGAAGCCAATATACTCCTTACCCTTTGCTATGCCGATTGTGTGCCGTTATATTTCTGTGCCACAAACAAAAAGTTAATCGGTATGGCACATGCTGGTTGGAAAGGTACAGTCAAAGACATTGCTGGGGAAATGGTCAGGAAGTGGCAGGAAAAAGAAGGTGTCCACCCGTCTGAAATCATTGCTGCCATTGGTCCCTCCATCGGTGATTGCTGTTATTTGGTGGATGATTATGTCATTAATTTTGTTGAAGATAAGCTTTCCAATAATGATGCTAAACCGTATAAAGAAGTAAGTCAGGGGCAGTATTCCCTTAACTTAAAAGATTTAAATAAACTACTAATGATGAAAGCTGGTATTCGAGAGGAAAACATTCACGTTTCCTCCTACTGCACAAGTTGCAACAGCGAATTGTTCTTTTCCCACCGTCGGGATAAAGGAAAGACAGGAAGAATGATGAGTTTTATGGGAAGAAAAGAATAAAACATGATGAAAAAGATGCCAACTGATTGTTCTTAAATCGGTGGCATCTTTTTTTACCAAATGGTGGTCTTGGGTTTATTGTGTATGTAAGGTTGAAAATGAAAAGATATCTTTATGAACGGAGATATATCTCCATATCCGTGATCATTAACATTACTTTTGGTAACTTACCTTACTATGCTTACATTGCCACATCCTCAAATCGCCTAATGTCTTTATTGTGGCCTATAACAATTAGTAAATCTCCAGCAAGTATTTCATAATCCGGTTCTGGAGAAATATTTATTTCTTCCCCTTTTTTTATTGCTAAAATAGTTACCCCAAATTTCGCACGGATATCTAGTTGAACTAATGTTTTTCCTTCTATCTTTCTTGTAGCAATTAATTCCACAATGCTGTATTCATCGGACAGCTCAATGAAATCAATGACCTTCTCATCTGACATTTGCTGAGCAACCCGTCTTCCCATGTCCATTTCAGGGTGAACGATTTGATCGGCGCCTATCTTTTCTAATACTTTGTGATGATAGTCATTTTTTGCTTTAACAAGGACGTTTTTCACACCCAGTTCCTTCAACAGTAACGTCGTTAGTATACTTGCTTGAATGTTATCCCCAATAGCTACAACAACATTATCAAAATTACGGATCCCCAACGAACGAAGCGTATTTTCATCCGTAGAATTAGCCACTACAGCATGGGTTGCTACATTGGCATAATTATTAACTTTCTCTTCGTCCGTATCAATAGCTAAAACTTCATGGCCTTGTACTATTAGTTCATTACAAACACTTCCGCCAAATCGGCCGAGACCAATCACGACAAATTGTTTTTTTTCCGGCATATTTCCATCTCCTTAACATAAAAAGACCATTCCTAAGAAGGGTCTCTTTGCTAGACCTTTCTTCCTTACACGCTGACGAAGTTAGCTGTCGGGTTAGGGATTGGAAGTATCCCCTCTTACTTAAGATTCACCCCAAGATAAGCAGCTATTCCTGTTTATCAAAGATGGTTCCTCCGTTTTGTTAGAAAACAAATTAAGCGATCAAAAAGGTAATTTATTTAATTTATAAACGTAATTTACTCCTCCTTTTGTTTTTTGTCAATAACTTTTTGAAACCCTTCACATACTTTACATTTTCTAGTGGAGATTTTGGCGTTCCTTTATGCTTTCAATCTGTATCCTGCTCCCCAAACCGTTTCAATGTATTGTGGTCTAGAAGAATCCATTTCAATTTTTTCACGAAGTCTGCGAATATGGACAGTTACAGTAGATATATCCCCAAAGGCATCGATGCCCCAGATCTCCTCAAATAAATGTTCTTTGCTGAATACCTTGTTCGGGTGTTTTACAAGAAACATCAGAAGATCAAATTCCTTCGTGGTGAGAATCACTTCCTGTTGGCGTACGTAGATCCTCCGATCATCCATATCAATAGTTAACTCTCCTAAAACAAGCATATTCATTCTCTTTCCACTTCCAGCAGCACCTTTACTGCTAAGCCTCTCAAAGCGAGAAAGGTGTGCCTTGACCCTTGCCACCATTTCACTGGGGCTAAAGGGTTTTACCATATAATCATCGGCCCCGAGACCAAGCCCCCTTATCTTATCCACATCCTCTTGCTTTGCTGATATCATAACGATAGGCTGGTCCTTTTCTTTACGGAGTTCCCGGCAAATATCATAACCATTTTGCTTTGGCAACATAATATCTAGTACATATAAATCAAATGATTCGTTTAATGCCCTAGCTAATCCATCTTGACCATTGCTTTCAATAACCACTTCGAAACCATCTGCTTCTAAGTAATCCCGCTGTAATTCAGCAATGTCCTGATCGTCTTCAATGATTAATATTTTTGGCATTATTGTCCCCTCTCCTCACTATCATCCAACGGCAATTGAATGATAATTTTTGTTCCTTTACCTTCCTTGCTTTCTGCCCAAATTTCCCCTTTATGCTCGTTAATAATTTGTTTTGCAATGGCTAAGCCTAGACCAGACCCGGTTCTCGTTTTCGTCCGAGAAGCATCGACCTGATAAAAGGTTTCAAATATTTGTCCCACTTCTTCCTTTGGAATACCGGGACCATTGTCTTCCACGGCAATGAGCACGGCATCTCCTTTTCTTTGTAGATGCAATGAAATTTTACCTTCTGAGTTGTCCATAAACTTCATGCTGTTTTGAAAGAGGTTGTTCATCACCCTTGTTAACTTTTCTCGATCAGCCATGACATGGAGATCACTCTCGTTTAATGGGAGTCCTTCTAATTCAATCCCCTGTTTCTCAAATACATGCTGAAAGTCATCGATACAATCTTGTAAAAATGCAGTCAGATTTATCCGTTGAAAATGAAATTTCTCTTGCTTTAAATCTAACGTTGAAAACAAAAACAATTCATTTATTAAAACATCCATTTCATGGGCCCTACGATAAATTGTCGTTAAATATTTGTTCTTTCTTTCCTCCGAAAAAGCAATTCCCTCCTGAATACCTTGAACATATCCTTTAATGGAACTAATGGGAGTTTTAAGGTCATGAGAAATATTCGATATCAAAAGCTTTCTGTCCTGCTCATATTGTAGTTGCAATTCTTCCGATCGCTTTAATTTCTGCCTCATGTCTTCAAAATCTGCCATGAGTTCGCCAATTTCATCATTTCTGTCTTTCCTTAACGCATAATCCAAGTTACCTTCTTTAATTTGCCTCGTAGATTCCTGAAGGGCCTTAATAGGTTTTACAATATTTCTAGACAGGAGAAAAGACAGAAATCCGCTAGTAAGGAGGATAATCATAATACATAGAATAAAAATAGTAAGAGAATTTTGTTCGGCAAATTGTTCAATATTACTTGTTTCCTCTACTAAAAAAAATACTCCCCTTCCTCCCATCTGGAAGGTAAAAATCATGTTGTCTGAATTTATATGGATTTCCGTTCACCATCACACTTTCATGTGTATGAGTGGTGAAGGAACCAAATGTAGAAAACTCTGTTGCAATTGCTTTGTCAAAACCTTGATCGGAAGAATAAATTACATCATTATCCACTCGCATAAATAATCCATACTTCCAATCACCTAACGTTTCATCCATCTTTTGCAAAAATCCTTGATCTACAAGCATATCCGGATTATCCGTTGTTACTAATTTTAGTTCAGCAAAGATACTGTTCCTATGTTCAATTCGCTCCATATCATTTGCCGGATTCCACCAACCTTCTTCGCTGGAAAAAATAATGTACATTGCTCCAACAACGATACTAAAGAGAAGGATGGGAATAACAATCATGGCACCATAAGAGAGAATGAGCTTTTTCTGTATGGACATGGCCTCCACTACTTTCTAACATGCTATTTTTTTATTTTTAACCATTATAAAACAAATAGGGCCATGACACTCAGCCCTATTCTAACGATTTAATGAAACTTATGAACTTTATTAAACTGAAAAGTTTCATAGTCGATCATTTCTAATAATAGAGACTCAACTTTTGTTGATCCAACATGAGTGGTCTTTGTTTTAATGGTAATTTCAAGTTCATGAAATTCTCCATCAGCAGTGTTACCACTAATAAGAATGAGGATGTCCTGTGACTTCACGAAACCTTCCTCTGTTAATTCAGCTTGTACATTTACTTTTTCCATGACAATATCATTTTCTAGATTTGGTAGTGACACCTTAACATTTTCTAATAAAAACGGATAGTCTTCTGTAGCTAGTTCTATATCATGGTGATGCTTTATCCCCATCTTTATCATTAGCTCCCCTAGTTTACGAAGAGGCGGTGGGACTTCTTCATTTGTCAGAGCGAATGTTAAGATGTTTTCATCTACCTGGAAATAATCATGTAACGGGGAAGTTATGCTATCGATCATGAACTCCACTAACCTCATCATTTCTGGGTCGTTATGCTTTTTCATTGCTCCCTCGTCAGTTGTTTGTTTTTCAAGGACGAAATACTCTCCTGCTCCATTCTTAATAACTAAATCTTTATCTTGGATAAGGGCAGTCAATTGAAGCTCTTGATTTTCTGTTGCGTGGTGGATCTTACCTTCCCCCAGCCCCTCCTCAAAGTCTGTTTTCATAGTCATTTCTAATTCATGAATCACTTGTCCATTATCTTTCACAACAATCTCTGTCGTGGTGGTAGCATTCTTCAATAGGTGCGTATTCTTCCACGCTTCCTTAAATGCATCGTAACCAGGTGAAGCAGCAAAGACAGAATAAGCTCCTAATCCAATAACTAGCACACTAGCAATGGCAACGATCGTTAGTAATTTCTTTTTCATTGTTCTTGCCTCCTTTTTAAATGTAGTACCATTTTGACATCATATAAAGTATGGATAAGAGAAGGAGGACAAAGGCAAAACCAGCATAGGCTACTTTCATTAAAGCTTTTCTGGCCTCTTCCCCATCCTTGATTATATGCAATTTTAAACCCTTGGCCATAACCCCTAGCGTCCCTCCTAAAGCGACCGTTAGGAGTAAGGCTACCCAAGTTCTTCCCATGGAAAAATAGGGATACATAATGACACCTGTAATGATGGCTAATATCAAACTGAAATTACAAAGCATGATAAACTTTCTCCATAGTTTAGCTCCTGGTAAAGGTTTATTTCTCCTCCCCTTCACAAAAGCCATAAATGGCAATACTGCTAAAACAATTAAGATGATGGCTCCAATAAGATGAAGGACATATGCTGCTGAATACAATAGAATTCCCCCTGTAGTCTCAAAACTTTAAGAGTCTGGTCAAAAAGGCTGTTCTTTGAGCTTTTTGACCAGACTCGAAGTAATGAGCGTAGCCGTCGCAATCTTTTAAGAGCTGACAGGAGTGGGTTTCTCCTGTCAGCGAGCGACGAGCGTAGCCATTACCAAAATACTTTTTTTGATCTGCTTTAAGTTTATCCAACAGAAATAAACTCCCTCTAAACGATTTCTTAAATAAATCTTAAATTTTACCATACTGGTTTTTTGCACAAAAAAAAACACCTCCATCGTTGCATGGAGATGCTTTAAGCTTGTTTTAATTACCTCTATCTAGTACTCTGTGGAAATAGTAAATACATATTCCACTGACAATAATGATTAACATAGAAGCTAACGCAGCTTCTTGCACCATTTCGTCATTTGCATACCTGAATGCTTGTGTCGCAAGAGTGGTGAAATTAAAAGGCTGCAAGAACAACGTTAACGGTAATTCCTTTAATATATCAACAAACACAAGGATAAATCCGCCAAAAATAGCGCCTCTTAGCATGGGAATGTCCACCCTCAAAAAAGTGGTAATCGTTGACATACCGAGGCCTCTTGAGGCTTCTGTATAACTGGTACCAATTTTCTCAAACCCTGCTTCAATGGCATTATAACCAACTGCAAGGAAGCGAATAATATAGGCAGACGTTAACATCACAAGTGATGTCCGTAGTACAAAAAACAGAATCAAAATTAAAAAAATTGTGCCAGCGAAGCGATATGGCGATCCAATGCCACAAATATCGTAATAACAGCTATGGCAATGGCTGCTCCAGGAATGGAATATCCAAGGGTAACAATTCTTGCTGCCACTTTTGTAAATAGTCCTTTATGCAATCGAGTATAGTTACCAACAATCAATGCCATCACGACAATAATAGAGGCAGCAATGGAAGCAACAAATACGGAATTATAAACTAACGACAAGAACTCGGAACTCCATATTTTTTCATAGGTCATGAAACTCCAGTAAATCAATTGCAGTAAGGGTATTAAGAAAGCAATTCCAAAAACAATGGAACAATAAGCAAAAGCAATCCACTTTTTATACCCTTCGATTGGTACTGCTTCTATTTGACGAAAGTTTGCGGAAGAATAACTATAGCTTCTCTTTCCCCTTACAATTCTTTCTAGTATTAATACGACAATAACGATGAGCATGAGAATTCCAGCTAATTTCAGGGCCGCATCAAGGTCTCTTAATCCGTACCATGCTCTAAAAATGGCGGTACTAAAGGTTTGAATTCCAAAATAACTTACGACACCATAATCGTTCAGTACCTCAAGAATGACAAGAACAACTCCCCCGACGATGGCTGCCCTTGAAAGGGGTAACCCTGTACGGAAAAAGATAGTAAAGGGGCCTGCCCCTAGTATTCTAGCATTTTCATATAAAGAAGCAGATTGGTTTTCTAAAAAACCTTTAGTAATTACGTAAACATATGGATAGAGAAAAATAGTAAATATAAAGATAGCACCTGGGATATTCATAATGTTAAAGAATTTCTGACTTGTTACATGAATATCAAATTCGTGACGAAGGGTCCTTTGAATAATACCAGAATAATTTAACATGCCTTGATACGTATAAGCACCAATATATGCAGGAATTGCTAAAGGTAATATTAGTCCCCATTTAAAGAAATTACGTAATGGAAACCGATAATTAGTGATAAGCCAAGCGAGGCTTGTACCAATGATCATGGTAAACAGTGCCGTAAAACTAATTAGGATTAACGTATTATTTATATAATTCCGTAACAAGTGTTCTTTAATATGAGCCCAATCTTCTGTTGGTTCCGTAAATAGATTAAACGCTATTAACAAGTTTGGAATTAATATAATAATCATAAATATTATACTTAGCAATGCCCATATATTTAGATGTTCTTTTATTTTTTGTATAAACTTCATAGCTGACACATCCTAACCCTCTAGCAACTATATTACTTATTTTCACTATCTTAATAAAATAGTATCAATACCTACTTAATTATACAGAAATCGTCAAAAAAAAGATATGGACATATCTTGAAAATAACAATGTACCGGAAACTTTAGTTTCCGGTACATATTTTATTAATTATTACTTCCAAGCCGAACGGTCATAGATTCGAATTGCTTCAGCTTGATTTTCACCTAAGATCGTTAAGTTAATATCTTGAGCTTTAAATTCTCCCCAAGCTGCAACTGTGTCAGACCAAGGAACATTAGGGTTTGCCGGGTACTCGTTGTTACCTTCAGCAAATACTTGTTGTGCGTGCTCACCAGATAGGAACTCCAAGAATTTAATTGCGTTGTCTAGGTTATTAGAATGCTTTGTAATACCAGCACCACTGATGTTTACGTGTGTGCCAGTTGTGTCTTGGTTAGGGAAGAATACTCCTACAGCTTCTCCAACTTCAACATCACCAGGGTCTTCAGAGTTTAGTAGACGCCCAATGTAGTACGTGTTCATTAATGCTACATCACCTTCACCAGCAGCAACTGCTCTTGCTTGGTCAGTGTCTCCACCTTGAGGCTCTCTTGCCATGTTGTTAGCGAAGCCATTTGCCCACTCTTCAGCCCACTCAGCACCGTATAGTTCAATGAAAGAAGCCAAGATAGAGATGTTGTACATGTTCTCAGATGTACGAGCTAATAATCTACCTTCCCACTCTGGTCCAGTGATAGCTTCGTAAGTTGAAAGTTCAGATGGGTCAACGCGGTCTTTTGCATAAACGAATACACGTGCTCTTTGAGTTAATCCGAACCATTGGTTTTCAGTATCACGTAATTTTTCAGGAATGTTGCTGAATAAAATATCACTTTGAATCGGTTGGAATAATCCATCCATTTTTGCTACGTGAAGGTTACCAGCGTCTGCTGTAATAAATACGTCAGCTTCTGTTTGATCTCCTTCAATGTTCATACGCTCGATTAATTCCGGACCTTTACCTTCGATTACGTTAACTTTAATACCTGTTTCTGCTTCAAAAAGGTCATATAACTCACGGTCAGTATCATAGTGACGGCTAGTATAAAGGTTTACTACTCCTGCGTCTTCATTTGTTGCTTCTTCTTGTTGTTGTTCATCTTGCTCTTGTTCTACTTCTGGTGTTTCTGGATCAGCAGTGTTTGCATCGTCGTTATTTCCGCAAGCTGCTGCGAATAGTAATCCTAATGCAAGGATTGCGAATAGAATTGCTTTTAAAGATTTACTCATTGTTTGTTTCCCCCTATGTAGTTTTATTAGGTTTTGAAGAATGAAATTCATTCTCATTTGTTTATCACAATTTGAATTATATTGCTATTGATAATCATTGTCAACGGATTTTCAAAAAAAATATTTTATTTTTACTAGTTTCACAGATTTGTCAAATAAATATGCTCGTAAAATAAAAAAACTGTGCCAGCACCTTAAATACTACTAAATAGAATGCAAACAAAGTCTACAAAACTATTTATTAGATTTAAGAAAACTGACACTTAGCGGCAGCATAATCTTAAATTAAAGTGTTATTCAACAACACATACTAGATCAGATTTAATATTAAAGGACACAATAGAACCAACCTCAATATCTTGTTCAATTGGTGCATAAATAACCATTGGCTCTTCTGAAGAATCTGATTGAAGGTTTACATGTAGCTCTTGGTATTCTCCACTATATGTCACTCGTTCAACTTTTCCACAGTAATTCCCTTCACCTTCAGCTACAATTTGGCAACCTTCTGGACGAATCGAAAGCTTCACGTTTTCGCATAAACCATCCGTTTGATTAGGTAAACAAACTGTGCCAATTGTCGTTGTAACATGCTTCAAATCTTTTTCTAATTTTCCTGAAATCAAGTTCGTTTTTCCAACAAATTGCGCGACAAAGCAATTTTTCGGGCAGCGATACATTTCGCGAGGTGAAGCAACTTGTTGAATCACTCCATCCTTCATAACAACGACTTTATCCGACACCGCAAAGGCATCTTTTTGATCATGTGTAACGATGATCGCAGTTGTATTTGCTTTTCTTAAAATATTTGTGACGTCATAACGCATTTTTTCACGAAGTCCCGCTGTCTAAATTACTGAACGGTTCATCCATTAATACAACGAGAGGACGAGGCGCTAATGCACGAGCTAAAGCGACACGTTGCTGCTGACCGCCTGACAACTCATTTGGATAGCGGCTAGCATACTCCGCAAGACCTACTAGCTCCAAAACTTCCTTAGCCCGTTCTTTTCGTTCTTTTCTTTTCCATTTATCTAAACCGAACATGACATTTTTCTCAATTGTTAAATGTGGAAACAGAGCGTAATCTTGGAATACCATTCCAATCCCACGTTTTTCTGGCGGTAAGCTTAGACCGTCATCAAATACGACTCGATCACCAATTGAAATTTTCCCCGTACTAGGTTGCACGAAGCCTGCAATCATTCTTAATGTTGTCGTTTTTCCACAACCACTAGGTCCTAATAATGTAATAATTTCCCCTTGTTCAATTGCTAAATCAACTGAATCTACAGCTGGCTTTAGTGATTTATTGAAAAACTTCGACACTTGCTCTAGATGAATAAAGCTCACGATACCTACCCCCTTAGACAAAATATGTATTTGCCTTACTTAGTTTCATATATATTAGTAACAGCTATTCCTAATGATAATGATTTTCATTGTAGGGCAATTATATCACAGGCTTTTTTTTTTACGTCAATAACGTTCAAAAGGTTGTCACACTTTTTGAGAGGATTTACATACTTGCAACTTAGTTAGAGGCTTACCATAGACAAGTTTCATAAAGTTTCTTAAACTTTTTTGGTCAGTTCACATACCAGTATTTTCAAGTTTCCACAGCATAACTTTTACTCGCCAGATAAAAAGCTGATCTAACAAATGAATGCAGCTTAGAGGTGGTTCATAAAACAAAGTGTCAGACACCGTTCTACAACTAAATCTAGACAGACTTTAAATCCTTTTTGCCCAAATAAGCAGTTTACTTGTTGTGTGCCAGACACTTTTAGGTACCATCGTCTACCGTCCGATTTTCTTCTTCTCCAACATTCCTCTTTGACCTGTCATTTCAACTTTAAAATCAACATTAATATTAAACTCTGCTTGCTGCCAACCAGTCTCTTCCCAATTTAACGTATCGAAAAATTTATAGTCCATTGCCCAAACACGGTGGCCCAATAACCAAGGTTCTACATTTATTTCTTTCATTTTTGCTATTACGTTACGTATTTCTTTTTCAAGTTGTTTATTCATCTTATCG
>JAJOJL010000103.1 GCA_021208645.1 Bacillus sp. (in: firmicutes)
CACGATATCAGTACCCATACAGGACCAGGTCAATGGCCTTGCATGACTGTTATAAAATCCAATAAATATGATATTTTTTACAGTAGTTTTTTCTCTTTAAAATTGAAAAAAGTGAACAGGGCATTATCATGACCTTTGTTCCCTTTTTTTTCCTTTTTTTTAATAATTACCTAATTTAGGTGCTCGTGTTCTTTCTTGAGTTTCTCTGGATTTCAGCTTAACTAATGCGACTTTTCCATAATTGGGTTCAGCTTTCCTGTCTGGTATCGGAACTTTCTGCCGGCCTTTCGAAGTACTTTTCTTTTTACGCCTGATTGCTTTTTTAAAAGATGAAACGGTTTTGTAGAGATGTGTTTGCATAAGCCTGAAGAACTCCCATGGTGACTTACATGACTCCATTTGGAGCTTTACGATCATCGTAACAACATAAGCTGTTAATGCTAAAAACATCTGGTTCCATATACCTTGTGGTTTTGTACTCCATATTTTTGTCAGCTTTAGATGTTGCTTAATCCATTTGAAAAACAATTCAATCATCCATCGATGCCGATAGAGGTCCATAATCTGTTCATCTGACAGGTCAAACCTAGTCGTTAAAATTCGATACCGACGGTCTTTTTCATCCAAGAATTCGATATACCGAAGAGGAATATCAGAAACACCATACAGGACCTTTTCGTCTTTTATGATAGACGGATTTGTAGGTGTATATTTCTCCAATGTAATAAGACGTAGAGATTTTGAAAGCCGAACAAGAAAATTTATCTCCTTTTCCTGCCATGACATCAGATTATCTTTGGAAGGATAAGCGCGATCTGTTAAATAAGTGCTGTCTGCCTCTTCGATCAAGAGATCAGATGTTTCCACATCTCCAACAATACCCGTAGACGGCACAATCTTGTCTGGAAACACTACATCAGGTGAGACTACTTGAAGTCTAGTGTGCATTTTAACAGCATTATACTCTTTTGAAATATAAGCCCAATCGCATAGTTGTTTGGGTAGTCTAATCTCAGTGGAATCAATAATGCTCAAACGCCCGATACCGTGAGGTAGTCCTTTTCGGTATTGAGTAATCTGCTTTAGTTTCTGTACAGCATTTAAAAACAGTTTCTGAGGAACCTCTGTTGGAAGGTCATTGATCCGGCGACTGAGTTGAGATGCGCTTATGCCGGATATACCAATTTCTTTCTGCAACTTTGGGTAGGCTTCCAGCTTCTCTTCCATATGAGCATAAGAACTCCATTGATCGAGTTGGGCCGATACAAACGTTTTTAATAGAGATTTCGTAGAGAGCTTATACTTCCCATAATCCATCAGAGGACAGTCAAAATCTTCTAACGGAAGTAGAGATAAACATTGACAAATTAGCATTTCACGACCTATACTTTTAGTGTTCATTTTGTAACTCCTTTGTAGAAGACTTGTTTGTTTTAGGGAACAAAACAAGGTCAACACACCTTCTACAATAGGAGTTTTTTTAATGTTTGTAAATACATTTTATTGAAAATATGTTAAATTTTAAAATCAATGCAAGGCCATTGGGTCAGCCACTATGGCCTGAGGTTTTATGTTGACAGACTTATAAACTTTTTATATATTAGATATAATTTAATCATCGATAGATGTTTCTTTTCAACTTCTTAAAAGGCCTTTAGCATTCTGTTAATATTCAAATTGACTGGATGAAAAAGTTTACTAAAGTAGAAGAATGAGTGAGTAATGTAAATCGGTATATTTCTTAATCTAGGGAAATTAGATTAGAGATATACCGATTTTGTTAAGAAGTTAATGTATAAACATAAATTAGTATGATTAAAAAGGTAGGTCAACTGAATGCGGTTCGCCGTTTTCTTCTGAAGGTTGTAGTTTTTAGGTACAAATAGCTATAGAAGAGTATCAGGCTCCCCTAGTTTAAATTTTTGCAATAGTTAAAAAAAGAGGGACCTCGTTAAATGGTGTTACAATCTTCTCCCACTTGTTGTGATTGATGTAATTCTTAATAAAAAAGGATTATTGCAATAATTAGATTGAAAAAGGAGGTGACATGGTTTGGAGAACGTTACCCTAGAAGGCAGGGTTCAACTGTATCAAAACTGAAACCCTCTTGAATTTTTGAGTGAGACGGGATTTCAGCGGTACATAGATAGGAGAAATTTACTTTAACATCCATGGAGTTTTTAGCCTAAACTTCACTTGAAATAGTAACCGTTTTACAAATTCTAAAATATGTAAGGAGAATTAGGATAATGAATAACCATACATCGAAACGTCGAAGCTCTGTTTTTTAACGATATTAACCGTGCCCCTAATCGTGCAATGATACGGGCAATGGGGATTACAGATGAAGGTTTTAATAAACCATTTGTAGGAATTGCTAGTACATGGAGCGAGGTGACTCCATGTAATATGCATATTGATGAATTAGCTAGAAAAGCAAAAAAAGGTGCGTTAGATGCAGGGGGCACTCCGTTTATTTTTAATACGATCACCGTTTCAGACGGTATCTCGATGGGGACCGAGGGGATGCGTTTCTCCTTACCAAGCCGTGAAGTCATTGCAGATTCTATTGAAACAGTTGTAGGCGCTCAAAACTACGATGGGGTAGTTGCCATTGGGGGATGCGATAAAAATATGCCAGGCTGCATGATTGCCATAGGGCGTTTGAATTTACCTGCCGTTTTTGTTTACGGGGGAACGATTCGACCGGGGAAAGTAGATGGAAAGGACATTGATATTGTTTCTGCTTTTGAAGCAGTAGGAAAATACAATAACGGAGATATTGACCGGGATGAACTGCATAAAATTGAATGTCATGCTTGCCCAGGAGCTGGTTCATGTGGTGGGATGTACACAGCCAATACAATGGCATCGGCCATCGAAGCGATGGGGATGAGTTTACCTGGCAGCTCATCGAACCCAGCGGAGACAGAAGAAAAATTAGAAGACTGCATAAAAGCGGGACAAGCTGTCATGAGTTTACTTGATAAAGGAATTACTCCGAAAGATATTATGACGAAGCAAGCTTTTGAAAATGCGATAACGGTTGTCATGGCGCTTGGAGGGTCAACCAATGCTGTCCTTCATTTATTAGCATTAGCTCATACGGTCGATGTGGACCTTGATTTAGATGATTTTGAACGTATCCGTAGGAAAGTTCCTCATATCGCCGACTTAAAACCAAGTGGTCGTTTTGTAATGGAAGATTTATCGGAAATTGGCGGAGTACCTGGAGTCATGAAGTTACTCCTTGAAAAAGGACTTCTTCATGGAGAGTGTTTAACCGTAACGGGTAAAACATTAGCGGAAAATCTGGCGGAAGTTCCACCTTTAAAAGAGGGGCAAGAAATTATCAACTTTGACAATCCGAAACGTGAGACAGGACCATTAGTAATTTTAAAGGGGAATTTAGCTCCTGATGGTGCATTGGCAAAAATGTCCGGTTTGAAAATTAAAAAGATAACGGGTCCTGCTCGTGTTTTTGATTCAGAGACTGATGCAACCAATGCGGTTCTAAATAATGAGATTCATGCAGGAGATGTCATTGTCATTCGATACGTTGGTCCAAAGGGTGGACCTGGAATGGCGGAAATGTTATCCATTACAGCGATTGTGGTCGGAAAGGGTCTCGGGGAAAAAGTAGGTTTAGTTACCGATGGTCGATTCTCTGGAGGAACACATGGACTAGTCGTTGGTCATATCTCCCCAGAAGCACAGGTTGGTGGCCCGATTGCCTTAATTAAAGAAGGAGATTTGATTACCATTGATAGTGAATTACAAGAGCTTGCTGTCGATGTTTCTCCAGAAGACTTTAATGAAAGATTAAAGGATTGGAGTCCTAAAGAGCAAAATTTAAGGGGGATCCTAGGGAAGTATGCTCGGTCCGTTTCATCCGCTTCCAAAGGAGCAATCACCGATTAATATTTAAAACAACTAGGTTTTGGTTTTACACTTATACCAAGTTGAGCCAGCTGTCAGAAGAAGTGCTGCCCCCGGCGGAGTAAAGCATTACCGCACCGGGGGGCAGGCACTGTTAAAGGCACTTTGTTGTTAATTAAGCAACAGACTTAATCTTTCATCGAAACACGTACTCCAAATAATTCCCTGTTCCCCATTGGAGTTGGAGACCTTGGTCAACCAGTTCAGTCCAGATTTTGTGATCCAATGAGTAGGGTGATTTGTTTTGAAGGGCAATAACTTCCGCCTCAGGAACGGTTATATTGTAATACTGTAATTCCTTTTTGACGATGATCTCATAGTTAGAAAGCTTCATGACAAATACCTCGTAGGCTGGGTTCCACTCTTGCAGCTGCTGTTCCACCGTATGGCTGACATGCTTTAAATAATCTTCGCTCCTTACATTTTTAGACATTAATCCTCTGATAAAACCTGTTGTGTTCATCTTATTTCCTCCTTTTTTTCAAAAGGTATCAAGGGTTGGGTGAACGAAAAAAGCTCTTCATTGCAGGATGCAACAAAGAGCGTTCGCCGATCGTTATCATCCAAAGCATTGCTTTGCTGGTGGGAGCACCTTGCCAAATGGCAGGTTGCTGTGAAGTCATGGAGCCAGGACTCTCGTTCACTCTTGATAACCTTATGGAATTAATCCTAGTTTAACATAGGGTCTACATTTTTTTCCAGTAAATAATATTGAAGATTAAAAATAAGGGGGAATTGAGCTATAATGATAAGCGTAACGTTCCAGTATTGTTCCATGTTACTTGGGGGCAGGAACCGTTTGTATTTGCAGTTCTAATACTAGTTTCATATAGGGGTGTTTTGGGTGGAGAGAACTTTACGGGGACATCATCTTCTCTGTGTCCATGGTTTTCAAGGGATGGGGTATAGTCCAGCGTTTGTGAAAGAGATGGATGGGATTGTGAAAGATATTCGAAACGGGGAAAAGGATTTTTCCATAAAGGTAGTAAAGGACTTAGATGATACATGTCAAGCGTGCCCCCATAATGGTGGAACGATTTGTGTAGCGAGCGAAGGGTCAGACGCTCACGTGAAATCCATGGATCAGCGTGTCATTGAGCATTTAGGGTTAATTGAAGGTAAAGCGTATACAAAAAGTGTACTTGTGGAATGGACGGCACGGGCAGTAAAACCTGACGATTTGGACCATCTTTGTGAAGGCTGTAGTTGGCTGCCTTACGGGGTTTGTAAAGAGGGGATTGAGATACTAAGGAACGTTAAGTAGAAGGTTGTTACATGGGAAACTGTTTTTTGTGCAGACGAGAGCTGGGGTCTGAAGTTGCTGTGGCTGCCCTGCGGTACAGTAAAAACTTTTCAGCATGAGGGCATTTTTTTGATGGGTGATTGCCAGTTATTTAATCGAGATAGGTTCTAGTAAACCTCAAAAAATAATTGTATAATTCAATTTGAGGGGAGGTGGGACAAAATGTCTGAAAAGCAAATGGATCGATTTGAAGGCATGTTAACGCAATTAGTCTCTATGGTCGGGCATTTAAGGGAAGATGTAGAAGCGATCAAAGTAGACATAAGTAATGTGAAGGCTGATTTAAGTAATGTTAAAGAGGATTTAAGTAATGTCAAGGCAGATTTAAGTAATGTGAAAGCAGATTTAAGTAATGTGAAAGCAGACGTCAATCAGTTAAAATTAACGCAAGAAAAGCAACATGCTGAAGTCATTGGGAAGCTTGAATTATTAAGAGCAGATCATGAAATTACTTGGGCAAAGACCGTTGAGAATGAAAGAGAAATAGAAAGATTAAAAAAACAGATTCTAAACAATTAACCACTACAGACTACTTCGCTAATATTACTTCATTCAATTTTCCACTAAACTAGTAGATGGCGACAATTAAATAGTAAAAAAACAGTCGACCGTCTAAATCGACTGTTTTTTATTTTACACACTAGGCACTGCTAAAACTGTTTTTTTCGCTACTTCCTCAATGATTGATTTTAAAATTTCGTTTTCTACTTCATCGTGGGAGTCCTCAGTTTCGTTAGTAATTTCTATTCCTCTGTTTCTTTTAACCGTTCGTTGAACCATGGATACTACCCCAACTCCAGCAACGCTTAATGCAATGAAGGGAGTAACCCAAGCTAGCAAACTAAAGCCTTCTTTTTTTGGCGCTCGTAAGCCTGCTTCTCCATACATGTTATAATAGTAATCTACTATTTCTTCCTCTGTTTTACCTTCATTTAATAGTTCGATAATGTCTTCATAATAGCTTTGCATCGTTGTGCATGTTGCAATATCATGATTTTCGTGTCCTTGCATGGAAAGTTGGTCAGCTATTTTGCGAACTTCAGGTGAATTGACATCGTAAAAAGCAGATGCAACAACAGCTTGTAAATGTATAAAAACTAAGCTGATAATAAGTAAAGAAATGATTTTTTTCATAACCCACACCCCATTTTGTTAGTTAACTAAATCTGCAAGATCATATCAGCACCTTAAGTCTACAAAGGAAAGGACGATTCGTAAATGGCTCTAAAGGGTCATATACTAAAGATAAATTCATCGATAAAATGAATGATAGGGACTTGGAAAAATAGGAATTTTGTATTTCAGAAGGGGATAAAACCATGTCATATAAGCAAATAAAATGGCTAATTATTTTAATTCCAACGATCACAATAGGAGTTTGGGAATACGTACGTCATGAATTTTTACTACCATATATCTCCATGGATCTTGGCAATCTATTGTCACCTGTTATTGTATTTTTTGTGACAATGATTTTTGTTTATAAATTAATTACTATATTAGAGCGAATGAAGGAAGATCTTGAAAAGGAAAAGGCGCAAAAATCCATTTTAGAAGAACGGGAAAAATTTGTCACGTGAGCTTCACGATGGGATTGCCCAATCTCTCTTTCTTGTTTCCGTAAAATTAAACCAGTTAGAGCAAAAGAACAGCTGAAAGAAAATGAAGTTTTCAAAAAC
>JAJOJL010000127.1 GCA_021208645.1 Bacillus sp. (in: firmicutes)
GTCACTTCCCGTTATATTAGAAAAGTTTCCTAAGGAACTGGAAACGTTTTATTGGAAACCTTATTTTTGGAGTCGAAGTTATATGATTTTAACCACCGGTGGTGCTACCATTGATGTAATAAAAAAAATATATTGAAAGACAAGGAGAATAAGACCTTAGCGCCTAACCCCCACTAAATCAAGATTTTGAAGGGGAATGCGGCGCTAATAAATTTGTTCAATTAATGACACCTCTTTCCAGTTACTTAAATTTATAACATCCAAATTTTACCCTCAGCTTTTCAAGTTGTATTTATTGATATTATAACGCAAACCACCCTATTTTCTATTTTCACAAATTATAAGTAATAGGGAGAATGGTTACAGTCCTTCCCCCTATGAAGCCTTAGATTTCTTGCTCCATGTTTGTAAATTTCCTATAAAATAAAAATTGGACCATACACACAAAGTGTAGGTCCAATTTCATTTTTATTTAACCATTAGTACAGGAGTTGTTACGTGCTTCATGACTTTATGGCTCACACTGCCAAGAATCATGGTTTGTACGGTGTTTCTGCCGCGACTTCCTAGAATTAAACAATCATAGTCATTTTCATTTACGTGTTTAATAATCGTCTCTGCAGGCGGTCCCTGTAAAACAGTTATTTTTGCTGGGATTCCTTCCCATTTAATTTTATCTTGAAAAATAGACAGCATTGCTTCCCGCTTTTTCGTGACAGTAGTTGCATCTCCGTAATGCAGCACGTCCGCTTTCGATTGATTACTGTCCACAACATAGAGTATTTCAATGATTGCACCATCAGTTAGTTTAGCCAATTCAATAGCTTTATCCGCTGCTCGATGGGAATGTTCGGAACCATCGGTAGCCAATACTAGTTTTGTAAACATAGTAGTCCCCCTACTTCACCAAAAAGTATTGACTGCAATACTAATGGTCTATTAATGTCCTGAAGCTTTACTTAAACCACCGATTTTTTCCATTAAGCGCGAACTTTCTTTATCTAATCCTCGTATGACCACTTCAATACCTTTTTGTTCATACTTGGCTTCGATCTTGTCCATAGCCCCAACGGCAGAGTCATCCCAAAGGTGAGCCTCAGATACATCTATAATAACCTTTTTTACATCATCGTTGAAGTTAAACGTTGCTAATAAATCTGTTACAGACGCGAAGAACAGTTGTCCTCTGACGTGATAGACTTTTATCGTATTAGACTCTAATGAAGATTCAACTTTCACCTTTGATATTTTCATAGCAAAGAAAATTGCACTTAAAATCACACCAGCAAATACCCCTTTAGATAAGTCATGGGTATACACAACCGTCCCTACTGTTACAATCATTACTGTTGCATCTGTACGAGGTATTTTGTGAAGGTTCATTAACGAACTCCAATCAAATGTACCGATAGACACCATAATCATGACACCTGCAAGGGCTGCCATTGGAATTTGTACAACCATATTTCCTAAAACAACGATAAGGATCATGAGAAAAACTCCAGCTACTAATGTAGAAAGTCTCCCACGACCACCTGATTTCACATTAATCACGGACTGACCAATCATGGCACATCCTGCCATACCACCAAAGCAACCAGTAACCATGTTAGCAATTCCTTGCCCGCGGCTTTCCTTGTTTTTATCACTATCCGTATCTGTCATATCATCAACGATCGAAGCAGTTAATAATGATTCCAATAAACCTACAATGGCTAATGCTAATGCATATGGAAAAATAATTGCCAGTGTTTCAAGGTTTAATGGAATATTAGGCAAAGCAAATATGGGTAAGGTTTGTGATAAAGCTCCCATATCTCCAACCGTACGAACACCTACATTCGTAATAAGGGCAATGGCCGTTACTACGATTATGGCAACTAATGTTGATGGAACTGCTTTTGTAAAACGAGGTAAAATATAAATAATGGCCAACGTTAAAGCTACTAAAGCATACATAATCCACGTTTCATTAACAAAGTGTTGTAATTGGGCTGTGAAAATAAGAATTGCCAAAGCGTTAACAAATCCAATCATAACGGACCTTGGAATAAACTTCATAAAACTAGCCAACTTAAGAACTCCAAATAAAAATTGCAGTATCCCCGTTAATATGGTCGCTGCTAGTAAGTACTCTAATCCATGATCAGCAACTAACGTAATCATTAGGAGAGCCATCGCCCCTGTTGCTGCTGATATCATTCCAGGACGCCCCCCAATAAAGGCAATGACAACACAAATACAAAAGGAGGCATATAAGCCTACCATTGGCTCTACTCCAGCAATAATAGAGAACGCAATCGCCTCAGGGATCAGGGCTAATGCCACTACAATTCCTGCTAAAATATCTCCGCGAACGTTCCCAAACCAATCCATTTTCAGTTTTTCTGTTAAACTCATTGATGCACCTCTTTTTCGTTTTATTATTTTGTTTTATAGGTATACCTCTAGCTCAGAATCATTAAATAATGCATTAAGATGGTAACGTGTTGATGAGATCTCCTCGAACTCGCTTTCCGCGGGCAACGCTTCAGCCTCCTCGGGAAAACCCACCCTGTGGGGTCTTCAGCCGTTGCTTTTCCCGCAGGAGTCTCGTTCGCTCCGATCTCATCAACACTTCAATTCAAATTAAAATATCATTTTGACGCAAAAGGGATACTCATTTTTTGTTTTAATGAACTCTCCCGTAGAAAGTTCGGTCGGCAAGAACGTTAATGAGTTTATCACGTTGGTATAAAAAACAAAAATGGAATGTAAGCGTCAATCATCCTCACTTTTGTTTCCATTCCTCTAAATATCTCTAATATGCTAGCTAAGTTCATTAAATGGACACAATTAAATATACAGCCAATTCATTATGTTTAAATATGTAATATGAATTAACATGGTCTATTTCCTTGACCAAAATATTTCTACTCTCGAAATACGTGTGTTAAACTTGTTCTAGTATAAAAATCAAGGAGTTGAAGACATGTCGGAACATTTAATCGTACTAAATAAAGATGAAGACACCATTTCTATTGTAAATTTAGCCACAAACGAAGTAGAAAAGACGATTGCAACAAGTCATAATCCCCATGAAGTAGTCATTACTCATGACGGCAAAAAAAACGTATGTTGCCTGTTCCTTAGGTAACAAAGTGGATATTATTAATAATGACACGTTTGAAATCGTTAAACGGATCGAACACCCTGATTTTAACTTTCCTCACGGAGTAGCTCTTACGAAAGATGGAAAAAAGCTTTACTTAGCCTCTACATACAGTGAAAAGGTGTTTATTATTAATACGGATACAGATGAAATTGAGAAGGTAATCCCAACCTATCAAGATAAATCTCACATGATTTCCTTTTCTCCCGATGGGAATACCGTTTATATCCCTAACATCGGCAGCAATAATATTACGGTCATGGATGTTGAAAAAGAAAAAATTATAACCCACATTCCTGTTGGGCCTGGTCCAGAAGGAGTCGCCGTTCACCCGAACGGAAAGCACCTTTATGTAGCAAACCAAGGAGACAATACATTATTTGTGATTGATACAGAATCGTACGAGGTTTTATTTAAACGCCGTGTCGGTGGTGTGCCAGTAAGACTCGTATTTTCCCCTGACGGCAAATATGCCTTAATCGCAAACCGGGAGTCAGGAGATGTTTCTATTATTGAAACGGAACAGCATATCAATGGACAAGTTCGACCTTGGGAAATCAAACGACTACCTGTTGGTGTTTGGGCTGGCGGAGTTGTCTTTAACCAGGAAGGAACCTTCGCTTATGTGGCAAACAATAAAACAAACGATGTATCCATTATCAATATGAACACATTGAAAGAAGATGGTCGTATTGACGTCGGCATTCACCCAGATGGGATTGCTTATCTTATGAAGTAAACATCCCTTATCATTAAAAATACCTGAGACCATTCAGGTATTTTTTATTTAAACTCGTCTTCTTATTAAAACCATTTATATCCCCCCTTCATTTATTACCTTTCTATCGATACGTAGCTTTAGTTTTTCTCAAAAAAAAATTTCCAAAAACACCCTTGACACAGATCGATTACAATTGTAAACTATAGTTAATCGATTACAAACGTAAACAATTGGTGGTGAAGTAATGGCAACAGAAATTAATACGAAAATTACTGAGTCAGAATGGGAAGTTATGCGTGTGGTTTGGACGTTCAATAAAGTGACCAGTAAAGAAATTATTGAAGTTTTACAAGAAAAAAAAGATTGGAAACCAGCAACGACAAAGACATTTATCGGTCGACTCGTGAAAAAAGGAATGCTTAATACAGAGTCTCACGGAAAACGCTACATCTATTCTGCAGCTGTTAGTGAAGATGAAACAGTCAAAAATGTAACTACTGGCTTCTTTGATAATATTTGTAGCAAGGATGTAGGAAAAACGATAGCAGAAATGATTTCTACCTCTACCTTAAGCTTTGACGATATTGACTTATTAGAAAAAGCATTAGAAAAGAAAAAAGAAACCGCTGTTAAAGAAGTGAAATGTAATTGTTTAAAAGGACAATGCCACTGTAAAAAGCATTAATCAGCAAGACATCTTCTTTTTCGAAAAAAATATACACTTGAACCCTGTGCTCAAGTGTACTTTTATCCAAGTTTTATACCCTACCACGGTATTGTATACTGATGAAAATATAAGGAGTGAAGAAAAATGGAAAAAACATTATTCTCCGTTCGAGGAATGACTTGTTCTTCTTGTGTTAATCGAGTGGAAAAAAAGATTGCTAAAGTACCAGGCGTTGAAAAGGTTAACGTAAACCTTGCGGCTAATCAAGCACAAGTCACTTATGATAATTCCGTAGCTAATACTGATAACATTATTAAGGCCATTAAAGACATTGGTTATAGTGGAAACGTTATTGATGAAAACAATGAGATTGATGCTAGCCAAGAACAGCAAAAAGAAACGAAAAAGCTTAAAAAAGATTTTATCATTGGTGCTATCCTCACTTCCATTGTTTTATATGGTAGTGTCCCCCATATGATAGGTGGATGGGGAATGAATTGGCCATTAATGGAACTTGCTGGTAACGCCTATTGGTTACTTTTATTAACGAGTATTGTACAGTTAGGTCCAGGGATGCGTTTTTATACTAATAGCTACAAAGTTCTTAAAAATAAGTCCGCAGATATGAATGTACTCGTTGCTATGGGTACCACCGCAGCGTGGGCGTATAGTGGTGCTATGACACTCTTCCCTACTACTCTATCTAATATGGGATTTCCAGTTCAGTTGTACTACGATGTAACAACCGTTATTACAACATTAATTATTCTAGGACGTTACCTTGAAGCGAAGGCAAAAGGTGAAACCTCTTCTGCTATTAAAAAATTAATGAATTTGCAAGCGAAAACAGCAAGAGTAATCCGCAATGGTGAAGAGTTGGAGATTCCAGTCGAAGACGTTGTCATTGATGATGTCATCGTTGTTCGTCCTGGAGAAAGAGTTCCAGTAGATGGTGAAGTAATAAAAGGAAAGTCTTCCGTAGATGAATCCATGCTTACTGGAGAATCGATTCCTGTTGAAAAACAAATCGGCGATGAAGTAATTGGAGCTACCATCAACAAAACTGGAAGCTTTACATTACGAGCAACGAAAATAGGTAAGGATACAGCTCTATCTCAAATTATTCGTATGGTTAATGAAGCACAAGGATCAAAAGCTCCTATTCAACGAGTCGTAGATAAAATATCAGCATACTTTGTACCTGCAGTTGTAGTACTTGCTTTTATCAGTTTCTTTGTTTGGTGGGCTATCGGGCCAGAACCAGCCTTTATTGTTGGACTAACATCCTTTATTGCTGTATTAATCATTGCTTGTCCATGTGCTCTAGGGTTAGCTACTCCTACAGCCATTATGGTAGGAACAGAGAAAGGTGCAGAAAATGGGATTTTGATTAAAGATGCCGCTAGTATCGAAAGAGCGAATAAAGTAAAGACGGTTGTATTAGACAAAACAGGTACCATTACAGAAGGAAAACCGAAAGTAACAGATATTGTACCAAGTAATTCTTTTTCCGAAACAGAATTACTAACGCTAGTGGCTTCTGTTGAACGAGTATCGGAGCATCCACTAGGAGAGGCAATTGTTCAGGAAGCAATTTCAAAAAATCTTGAACTTCAAGAGCCAGATACCTTTGAGTCTATAACAGGTCATGGATTAATAGGGTCACTTAATAATCAAGAAATACTAGTTGGTAATCTCAAATTGATGAAAGAACACAACATTTCAAATCCGGATATGGTTAAAACGGCTGAAACCCTAGCCGATCAAGGAAAAACACCAATGTATGTGGCCATTAACGGTGAATATGCCGGTATTATTGCCGTTGCAGATACCCTCAAGAAAGATGCAGTAGCTGCAATTAAGGCACTAAAAGAAATGAATGTAAAAGTCATTATGCTTACTGGGGACCACTACCGAACAGCAAGAGCAATTGCGAAAGAAGCCGGGATCGATGAATTTATTGCGGAAGTCCTTCCAGAGCACAAAGCAGAAGAAATCAAAAAATTACAAGCTGATGGCGAAATAGTTGCCATGGTTGGTGATGGGATTAATGATGCCCCTGCCCTTGCTCAAGCCGATGTGGGTATTGCTATTGGAACAGGTACTGATGTAGCAATGGAAACAGCAAGTATTACCTTAATGCGCGGTAATATCATGAGTGTCGTAACGTCATTAAAGTTAGCCAAAACAACGATGCGAATGATTTGGCAAAACTTAGGTTGGGCATTTGGCTATAACGTCGTATTGATTCCAGTTGCAGCAGGTATCCTTTTTCCTTTCATAGATATTCCTTAATCCCGCTCTAGCCGGAGCTGCAATGGCATTTAGTTCTGTATCCGTTGTGTTAAACACATTACGATTAAAAAAAGTTTAAATCTGTTTCTGCTTAATCAACTTTCTCCAAAAAACTGATGAATGTTAGTTTAAAGAATTCAAAATAGCGTGATGTCCAATTAGGCTACCAACTTTTTTTGGTAGCTTTTTTTTATTTCCCTCCACGTCTTAATTTCTCAACAACATACCCCAGTGCCGTATGATTTAATAATTTCAAAATAACCCTCAAATTTTAATTGAATTTTCAATATTTACATTGATAACATCCCCCCCAGGGGGATATAATCAATATAGAGAGGTGGTAAAAAATATGACTGATCATCATAAACAAAGAAGAGTAGTTGTCAATCGTTTAGCCAGAATTGAAGGTCATGTTCGATCGGTTAAAAATATGAGCTTAGAAGGACGCGACTGTGGAGATATCCTCATACAATTAGCAGCCATACGTTCAGCCATTGATAGTTGCGGAAAAATAATATTACAAGATCACTTAGAGGAATGTGTAGTCGATGCAGTCCGAACTGGTGATGAAGAAAAGATATTAAAGGAACTAAAGGCAGCAATTGATAAATTTATACGTTAAATAAGGAGATGAGAAAAATTGATAGACCATCCCTCTGATAATCTTACAAGAAAAGATAAACTTAAAATGATACTTTTTTTTAGCTACTCCAGCTATTATTGAAAATTTTTTTCAAACAGTTATCGGTTTTGTAGATACCCTGTTCCTGTCTCGAGTCGGATTGGTTGAAGTATCAGCTGTCGGAGTTACGAATGCAATATTGATGGTCTATTTTGCTGTCTTCATGTCAATAGGTGTAGCAGCGAATATCTTTATCGCTAAATACATAGGCGCAAATGATAAGGACAAAGCAAAGCAGGTAGCACAGCAGTCTATCCTACTCGCTTCTTTTAGTGGTATCATTTTCGGAATATTAACATTGTTTTTCGCAGCAGATTTCCTTCGGCTCATGGGGGCAGAAGAGTCCGTTATTTCTGCTGGTACATTGTATTTCCAAATTGTAGCCGTACCTTCTATTTTTATCGCATTAATGTTTGTGATGGGAAGCATCTTGAGGGGGACTGGAGATACTAAGACCCCCATGAAGGTAAGTATTTGGATCAATATCCTTCATATATTGTTGGATTATATCTTTATTTTTGGATTCTTCATCATTCCAGCCATGGGAATTGTCGGTGCTGCCATTGCTACCGTTGTAGTCAGAGTGGTCGGTGTCATCCTCTTATGGAGATATTTAAGACTCAATCAAAGAATCGGTGAATTGGTGAAAAGCTATTGGACTCCTAACAAACAAATGCAATGGGATTTAATATCCATGGGTGGGCCTGCAGCAGGAGAAAGACTTGTTATGAGAGTGGGCCAAGTGCTGTATTTTGGTTTCATTATTCAACTTGGAACGAATACTTTCGCTGCTCACCAAATTGCAGGCAGTATAGAAGTATTCGCCTACATGATCGGTTACGGATTTGCCACTGCAGCGACAACGCTAATCGGGCAAAGTTTAGGTGCAGGAAAACTTGACCTTGCGAAAGAATTTGGAAAACTAACTACATTATTATCTGTGGTCATCATGAGCATCCTAGGTCTTTTCTTATTTATTAGCGCTGGTTGGATCGGACAGTTTTTCACTTCAAACCCACAAGTAATAAATGAAATTCGTATTGCATTACAAATCGACGCCTTTATACAACCAGTTTTAGCCGTAGTACTTGTATTAACCGGTGTATTTCAAGGTGGTGGGAATACTAAATATCCAATGTATATAACCACTATTGGCATTTGGCTCATCAGAACCATAGGGGTTTACGTCTTAGGAATTTCCTTAGGGCTTGGTATTGCAGGTGTATGGATTGCAATTGGCTTAGATAATTTATTCCGTGCCATTCTCCTTTGGAAAAAATTCCAACGAAACGAATGGATACATGAGAAATTTAAACAATCTGCTTCTTCTTTATCTGAAAATGGTTAGAAAAGCTAATGCCTTAATTGGCATTAGCTTTTTTTTCAGGAGCTGGAACTGTCATTAAGTCCATATGACAGTGGCACGAAACAAAATGATTGCTCTCGATTTCCTCTAGGTGAGGCTGATGAGATAGACATGCTGCTTCTTGGTGTGGGCACCTGTCTGCAAATGCACAGCCTTCGTGAACTTTCGTAGCATCTACTTCCCCATCCAGTATAATCTTCCTTCTATTTTTAATAAAATAATTTAAATCCGCTACAACAGATACAAGTGCCTTCGTGTATGGATGTGAAGGATTACGTATTATTTTATTGGTTGGTCCTATTTCGACAATTTTACCTTGATACATCACCGCAATGCGATCACACATGTAACTGGCTGTAGATAAATCATGTGTTATAAACATCATGGTCAAGCCCATTTTCTTTTTTTAATGACAGTAAAATATTCAAGATACCTGCACGGACAGATACATCAAGCATGGATGTCGGCTCATCTGCTGCAATAAACAACGGTTCAAGAATAATTGCTCTTGCAATAGCAATTCTTTGTCTTTGACCTCCACTCAGCTGATGTGGATATCGATAAATAAAATCTTCTGCAGGCTTTAAATCAATCTCTTCTACAGCCCTTTTCACTCGCTCTAGCTTTTCTTTATATGGTAAGTTCTTTTCATGTGCATTTAAAGGTTCCATAATAATATCTAAAATTCGCATCCCGGGGTTTAAAGTATCATAAGGATCTTGAAATATCATTTGCATCTTTCTTCGTCTTTTATTTGTTTCTTTATCATTTAACTGACACAAATTTTCTCCATCTAATATGATGTCACCACTTGATTCTTGCATTAATCTCATTACCATTCGTGCAGTTGTAGTTTTTCCACAACCACTCTCCCCGATAATTCCTAATATTTCACCCTTTTTTATTTCGAAGCTAACATCATTAACCGCGTGGACATTTGTAATCTTTCTTTTAAAAATGGTCCCTGATTTTTTAGTAAAAGTCTTCTTCAAATTCTTTACTTTAATTAAAGTAGTTTCTGAACTCATTTTTCAACCTCCTCTAAAAAACAAGCAGAATAGTGGCCCTGTTTCACTTCTATTAATGGAGGTACCTCTGTTTACAAATATCCATAGCATATTTACACCTTGGATGAAATCTGCAACCTTTAGGTGGGTTAATTAAGTTCGGTACACTTCCAGGTATAGATATTACTTCTTTATCAGGGTTCGCTAAATCTGGTGTGGCATCTAGCAACCCCTTTGCATAAGGGTGCCGAGCATCTTGTAATATATCTTGCGTATCTGCCCATTCTACGATTTTTCCTGCATACATAATTGCTATACGATCACATATGGCTGTAACCATTGGTAAATCATGAGAAATTAAAATAACAGATAAGTTGAAATTTCTTTGTAATTCCTTTATAAGAGCAATAACTTGTGCTTGTGTTAATACATCTAAACCAGTTGTGGACTCATCAGATATTACGAGTTTCGGATTACAAGATAGAGCCATTGCAATAGCAACTCGTTGCTTCATCCCACCACTAAATTCGTGTGGATAACTTTTCCACCTTTCCCCATCAATACCTACGACTTCTAGTAATTCTTTAGTACGTGCTAGTGCTTGTTTGTGACTTATATTTTCATGAAGCAATATGGATTCAATAATTTGATCCCCAACAGTGTAAACAGGATTTAAAGCATTCATGGCACTTTGGGGGATAACAGATATTTCTTTCCATCGTATTTTCTCTAACTCACTTTCTGATACACTTGCAAGATCTTTACCATCTAGATCTACTTTGCCCTCAACGACTCTACCTGGATCCTCAACTAACCTCAAGATAGATTGAGCTACTGTCGTTTTACCGCAGCCTGACTCCCCTATCAACCCTAACATTTCACCTTTTTTTAGAGTAAAAGAGACGCTTTCAACTGCTTTAGCTATCCCCTTATCTGTTTTAAAATGTGTAGATAAATTTTCAACGGTTAATATGTTGTCCATTATGCTCTTCCTTTCTTAAGCCTTGGATTAAGGATTTCTTCCAGAGAATATCCTGTGAAAGCAAACCCAACGACTACTGTGGTGATTAATATACCAGGAGGTAGTACCCACCATAACCAAGCATCGGTTAGAAAGGCTCCCCGAGCTTGTGCATAATATAGAACGGTTCCCCAGCTTTTACTTAATGGATCTCCTAACCCGAGAAAGCTTAGAGACGCTTCCATTAAAATTGCCATACTTGCGGCAAGTACAAATTGGGAAAGAGCAATAGGAACAACTCCTGGTAAAATGTGACGGAACATGATGGTTCGCACTTTCGTTCCTATTGACCTTGCTGCTTCTACATACCCTTTCGTTTTTAACGATAAAACTTGAGAACGGATAACCCGTGCTGGACTTGCCCATGCAAGTATTGCAATAGCAAAAATGATATTCCAAAAGCTAGGTCCTAAAAATGCTGCTAGTAATATCATTAAAGGTAAAAACGGAAGTACTAAAACTAGATCAACAACCCTCATTAATACAGAATCAATTCTTCCTCCATAATAACCAGCAGTGATTCCAACTAGTAACCCAATACCTATTGACAATACAGAAGCTAACACACCAATTAATAATGAAATACGTGTTCCATAAATAAGTTCGCTATAAATGTCTTGACCTACATCATTAGTACCGAGTAAAAATTGACCATTCGGTTTCATAAAAGGAGCGCCAACACGTTCAGTTGGAACATATGGAGCAAGCAAGGGATGCTGCCAAAGACAATAAATAGAAAAAGAATTAAAATCCCTACTCCGACCTATCCCTAAATTACTACGACGAAAATACAGACCAGTTAATTTTTCCATTTTTGTTTATCCATTCCCTCTTCCCACCTTTGGATCCAATAATGGATATAAAATATCTGCTAAGAAATTCGCTATTACAACCGTAAAAGTAATGATTAAGAACGTCGCTTGAATTAAAGGGTAATCTCTACTAATAACTGCTTCGAACATTAAGCGACCCAATCCTGGATAGGCAAATACTGTTTCAATAACAGTAGCTCCACCTAACATAAACCCAAGACTTAACATAAATACTGTTGCAACTGGTAACAAAGCGTTTCTCATTGCATGTTTATATTTAATAACTCGTTCTTTAACACCTTTAGCCTTTGCCATTAAAATATAATCCTCACCCAAAACATTTAACATGGAATAGCGCATAATCATATAAGTATTTGTTACAGAGAGTAATACTAAAGTAACTAATGGGAGTATAAGATGACGTCCTACATCTAGAACTCTATCCCAACCCGTATAGTTGGCCCATGAGGTTTCACCACCAAATACCGGCAACCATCCTAACTGAGCTGCAAAAATGGATACTAGGATCATTCCTATCCAGAAAGAAGGCATAGCACTTAAAAACATCATAAACGTTAATAAGTTCACATCTGCTTTTGTACCACGTTTCCACGCAGAGAGAGCCCCTAATAAAACTCCAATGATAGTCGAAATAACTAAACTAAGTCCTGCCAATAATAAGGTCCAAGGGATTCTTTCCTGTATTAATTCTACAATTGGCTGCTTTTTTTGAAACGAATAACCAAAGTCCCCTGAAAAGATACTTTTCACATAGTTTCCATATTGTATAATTAACGGATCATTTAATCCGTGTCTTTCTAAGATAGCTTCCCTCTCTGCAGTGGTTAAATAGGCCACCTCTTCCCCAGCTAGGTACATCATTGGATCCCCTGGCATCATTCGTGGTAAATAAAAAGTTCAATGTCAACATAATAAAAATAACTAAACCATACTGAACAACTTTACCTGTTAAAAATTTTGACAATGTCTTTTGCACCTCCTAAAAATCTCAATTTCCTATAAACTAAATAGAACAAAGCAGATTATTAAAATCCCGTAAAAGAAATAGGTATATCTCCCTTTCTTTTAGGGAAAGATTTTTTATTTTATGCTGCCTCATTTTTATTTTTTGATTTCTTCTTAATATAAAAACCAACAACTACAATCCCGACAACTATTCCAAGGAGAACAAATAATGCGTTATTAGTATTGGATTGATCTCCACTAGTTGCTGGGGCGGCGGCTTCTTGATCAGACACTTCCGTATTGTCTTCTTCCGTCGCTTCAGCCTCAGCTTTGTCTTCCTCTTTTGCAACTGCTTGGTTTTCTCCTAGGTTGATAAAAGAAAGCTTGTTAATGATCCCTTTTCCTGCTTGGAATACATAACCATCGTAAACATTTGGATTATAGGCATTGATAACCTCTTGGAAGAACAACGTAATAATCGGTACGTCTGCAGCCACCAATTGCTGCATTTCATAGATAATTTCCATTCTCTCATCAGGGTCAATAGCATCGTTTAATTGATCTGCTAATTTATCAAATTCAGTGTTGCTGTAAGCTCCTAAGTTTAACGAACCGATTTCAAGGTCAGAATAGAATAAATCAATCATTCTATCAGGTGTTAACTGGACAGGGGCAGACCAGCCAAACATACCTAAGTCGAAGTTTCTACCTTGTGTAACATCAAATCCAGGCCACATCATTTCTACAGAAGTCTCGGAATCCATCGCTTGAACTCTTGCTCTTATTCCTATATCATTCAACCATTCAGTAATGATCTCTGCTGTTCTTAAACGTACAGGGTTATTAGATGCAACAAGAACATCTAAATCTATTCTCTCTCCATTTTGATCTTCAAGATATCCATCTCCCGTTAGGTCAACGAATCCAGCGTCATCTAACAACTGCTTTGCTTTATCAACATCCATGCTATAACCTGGTACAGCATCATTATAAAATTGTGACGCTGGATGAATCCAACCAGGACTAGCTACTTCACCGTAGCCCAGAAGAACAATATCTACTAAATATTGCGGATCAATGGCATATTTTATCGCTTGTCTAAATGCTGGTTCTGACATTGGATATTCAGATGCATTGATGTGGAACAAGGTAGACCCGAATCCAGGTCCAGTAACAACATTAAGGTTCGGATTGCTTTCAAACTGTTCCACTAATTCCGGAGTTAAACTTGGTGCAATAACATCAAGTTCCCCTGAACGGAGTGCAGTGTAAAGCGCTGTTGTATCTGGAATAATTGGAAAGATTATTTCTTCAATAGCTGGCTTCCCTTTAAAGTAATCATGGTTAGCCCTCACACTCACAAAACGATCTGATCTATGTTCTACAAAAATATAAGGACCACTACCAATAGATTGATCACTTTCCTCATCAGGGTTTGTAATATCCCTCCAATGGTGCTTAGGGATGATAGGTACATCCGATAATGGACCGAGTATAAAGTTTGGTGCAGGCTGGCTTAATACAAATGTAAGGCTAGTATCGTCGTGGACTTCAATATGCTCAACCACTCTTAGAGGATCTGTAAATCGAGACTTAGGATATTCCATAAAATAATCTACCGTAAATTTAATATCCTCAGCAGTTAATAGCTCCCCGTCATGCCATTTAACATTTTCATGAATAATAAAATCATACGTTAATCCATCTTCACTAACCTCATATTCTTTCACTAACCAAGGTTGGGGTACTAGATTTTCATCCAAGTGAAACATAGTATCATAAACGAGTTGCATCATATCAAGACCTGGATAGCCAGTGTTATACGTATAAGGGTTGATTGTATACTCATCTCTACTTATCCCTATTTTCAATTGGTCAACAGTTGTTTCAGCACTTATTATCGGTATAGACGTTAAAATAAGTAAAACTGCCATAGTAACAGCAAACAATTTCTTTTTCATTTTTTTGCCCCCTTCAAGTTTTAAAAATTAAGTAGCTATCAAAAACAAACTATTCTACTAACTCTTGTAAATGAAAATTCCCTTCTCTTCGGAATGCTTCTGCTAAGGCAAAGTGACCATGGATGGTAATCCGTGTCCCACATGAACCGCTTTGTCCATTACACGATGGACTGCTCTTCCTTTTTCATAGTAATTTCCTAACTGCGAAAAACCTGGTACTAAAACTTCTAATGATTCCGCTGACAATGCACGCTCAATATGTTTTCCAGAAAACTCCATCTGGCTTTCTAACACATCCATTGCTTTTTCCTTCTTTTCCCAAACAGAAGCGATGTCAACAACTGTATTTGGATGGTGCGGCGTCATATAGTAGATCGTCGCAATTGGATGTGGTTCTAATCCAGGCATTTCATCTAATGCAAAATCTCTGCTAGCTAATGCGATAGATTCTAAAATAAGTATCATAGCCGGTCTTCTATCAGGGTCTAAGTCGTGAAAAGAATGCTCCGGATCTTGAGTAATAATAATATCAGGCTTAATTTCTCGTATAATCTTTACTAGTTTTTTCTTAGATTCAGGACTCGTGTCCACATGACCCGATTGAAAATTTGTAAAACTTACTTTAACTCCTAGTTCATTTGCTGCTTTCGTTACTTGAGGTTGACTCGTTTCCCTACACAGCATCATTGACGCAAACGATTCTCCCCCGTTTTCAACATTTTTTTGCTAAGGCTCCGCCACACTCTACCACTTCCATCCCATAAACTCCTAACAATAGAACCCTTTTTCCATTAGCCAATTAAATCCCTCCCTTTTTTTGTAAATATACCCTGGTAGGGTATATTGTTTTTGGTTATTTATTTATCATAAACAATAGTCCTCCGTTTGTAAACAGAAAAGTGTTAATTGTCAGACTATTTTACTGAGAATTTTCTATTAAGATAACTTTAATAAACTATTAAAATACAAAATTGTTACTGTTTTGAATTTGTGTAGCTTTCTGTCCTACTATTTTTGATCAAACTACTAAATCTCAACCACTCACCTAAAGCTTCAATGTCTTTTGAAAAAACCCTATCTTTTATTATAGGTGGTACAACTGAACGTCCCGCATCGTAAAAGGTTCTAGTTGTCTGGGCCATTTTTTCTACTCCTCTATATTGCAATGCTTCCATGGCGCAAATCATTTCAATGGAAAGTACTTTACTACAGTTAACAATTATTTGATAAGCATGCCTCGAGCCAATTGTTCCCATACTTACATGGTCTTCTTGGTTAGCCGAAGAGGGTATTGAATCTACACTAGCTGGATGTGCTAATGTTTTATTTTCTGATACTAATGAAGCTGCACAATACTGCATTATCATCGCTCCTGATTGAAGTCCAGGATCAGGACTTAAAAAAGGAGGCAAATCGTTTAATTGTGGATTGACTAATCTTTCAATTCTTCTCTCTGAAATGTTTGCGAGTTCTGCCATTGCAATACCAAGAAAATCCATCGCGAAGGCAATTGGCTGTCCATGAAAATTCCCCCCAGAAATAACCTTCCAATTTCCAGAATCATCATTAAATATTAAAGGGTTATCAGTAGCCGCATTTATTTCTATTTCTAGTTTTTCTTTTACATAGTTTAATACTTGTCTTGTAGCACCATGTACCTGTGGAATGCATCGTAATGAATATGCATCCTGTACGCGAACTTCCCCTTGCTTTGTCGTTAATTGACTTCCTTGCAGAAAGGTTCTAATTCGTTTAGCTACCTCTACCTGCTCTGGATAACCTCTTGCAATGTGAATGTCTTCATCAAAAGCATCGATGATGCCTTGTAGTCCTTCCAACGTCATGCTAGCTATGCACTCGGACTGAAAGGCTAGTCTCTCTGCTTCGATATAATTTACCACTCCCATCGCAGTCATTGCTTGAGTTCCATTTATTAACGCCAGACCCTCCTTTGCTTGTAATGTGATAGGTAAAATTTCCTCTTTTAAAAGCACCTCCATTGTTTTTTCAATTTTTCCTTTATAGAATACTTCCCCTTCACCGATTACAGATAAAGCCATATGTGAAAGAGGAGCTAAATCACCACTTGCACCAAGAGATCCTTGTTGAGGAATAACAGGATGAATGTTGCAATTGAGTAGTTTAATTAAAAATTTAATAACCTCTATTCTTACACCAGAATATCCTTTAATTAAGGCATTGGCCCTTAATAATAGCATCACCCTACTTACAAGTTCTGGGAATGGTTCACCAACCCCACAAGCATGACTTCGGATTAAATTAAGTTGGAGGTCTTCAACATTTTGTTTATTAATATACACATCACTAAGTTTTCCGAAACCAGTCGTAATCCCGTAATAGACTTCTTCATTTTCTACGATTTTTTCAACTGTTTTTTGGCTTCTATTTACGTTTCCCCAACTTTTTTCACAAACCATAACTTGCTCTTTGTCATATAAAACCTTACAGATTTCTTCGATTGTTAATGTGTTTCCGTCTAAAGTAACCAATGTGTTTCCATGCCTCCCTTTATATACAAAAATACATATATTAATTTACTCCAAGACAGATATAGCCAACCCTTACTAAATCTGAAAACAAAAAAACGGACTATACTAGTTGATAACAGCACAAATAACTACTGTAAATCAACTAGTATAGCCCCCTGATATCTACTAACTATGGGCATATTATATATGGTTTATCCCTAACCCGATGGCTTCGTGTTCCCTTCCTTTGACTGGGGCGCCTATTGTACCATAAAGAGCAACTGCAATCCAATCGCCTTCATTATTATCATCATATGGGTTGCCACGAACTACTGCAAAATTCAAACCTACAGAGCGTAACACAGTCCCGAGTTGTATTTGTCCCCTTGTTACACCATGAAGTGCCTCCATAAT
Source organism: Bacillus sp. (in: firmicutes) (assembly GCA_021208645.1). GTDB lineage: Bacteria > Bacillota > Bacilli > Bacillales > Salisediminibacteriaceae > Evansella. The sequence continues at coordinate 17,553 of JAJOJL010000127.1, forward strand.
CGCATGGTATAAAGCATGTGTTTCACGATATACATCCGTTCTTATTAAACAATTTTTTCTTGAAGCAGTTTCAATAGCTGCTACAATTTTATGAATATCCATTGAACCTGTTTTACCCTGACAATAACACATTCCCAATTCTTCTAATCCTTCTAAATAACTTTTGGGAATGTCATCTTTTCCAGTCAAAGCTAAATACATAGCATTTTTACCAATCTTATTATCTGGTTTAATTGACATGGTATAACTCTCTTTCTAGTTTACTTTTATAACTAACTTAATTATAAATTATAAAAGTTAAACAACACTACGTCAATGCCATTTAAAGAATTTTCTAAAAATTTATTTTAAAGTTATGGCTTGTCACATTTGTACATATCCATTATACAAACGAGAGGAGGAGAATTTTTTTGGGTACATTTGTAATGATTATATCGGTGGTATTAACACTTTTAGTATTAATTTCTTTCCTGATTTCTCTCTTTAATAGAAAACAGATTAGTAAAATGGGTGGTATGATGACATCTATGTGTATTGGTATGGGAGTAGGTTTAACAGTTGGAGTACTGGTTGGTATTTTATTTCAAGGAGATTTGTTTACATCAACTATTATATCAATGGGGCTAGGTATGTTAACGGGACTTATAGTTGGTCTTCCTTTAAGTACTTTCGCCATTTTGGATGGTATTTTTGCTGGATTAATGGGTGGTATGATGGGTGCAATGCTTGGAGAAATGATTCCATTGTCAGAAGGAATTCAACTAGTTCAAATATTGTTAGCGATTACTCTTTGTACCACTGTTATTATTTTCACTAACTTACTTAAAGCTAGTAGTAATGAAAAAATAAATAATTGGAAGTGGTTTACACGTCCAGTATTAACTTTCATTGTTTTACTTTTGTTTTTCATTATTATTGACAAAATTGATATTACTTCTAGCAAAATCCAACCAAATGCACAACACAATCATGGGGAGCACTCCGAATCTGAAGAAAGCGAGAAATCAGAGAAGGTGGAAAACGTAATTGATATAGTTGCACCAGGAAATACTTACGAACCAAATCAAATAACTATTAGTAAATTAGAGCCAGTAACAATTCGGTTCTCTAACACAGACACTGTGGAACACGATTTAGAAATTAGACATATCCCTATTAAAATTAGTGATTCTTCCCATCACGCAGACCATGAGCATAATTCTGAACAACATAAATCTAGTACAAACACGACCATTCATTTACATGCAACTCCTAATAATACAGCTTCTCTAACTTTTCAACCTTTAGAAAAGGGGATTTACGAATTTTACTGTACAATCCCAGGACACAAGGAAAATGGTATGGTAGGATCATTAATTGTGCATTAACTATGGTACCTACTATTTAAACAATACCCCCGAATTAAAGTTTTGAATTTCGGGGGTTAAGGTTACTTTGAGACTACATCATATCCTTCCTCAATAGCTTCCGTAATTTGACATAAAGATGTCTGTTCAGAATCGAATTCAACTTCTACCTGATTTTCTTTCAGAACCTCATTTATACCAATTAATTTACCTTTCGTTTGTGAAAAAAACGGTTACCGTTGTTCCTTCTCCCTTTTTACTATCTACATATATTTCCCCACGATGGGCATCCACCAATGCCTTAACAATCGATAAGCCAATTCCTAGACCACCAGTTTTTCGATTTCTTGATTTTTCACCACGGTAAAACCTTTCAAAAATATGATTTAATTCTTCCTCTGTCATGCCTATTCCATTGTCTTTTATTGAAATGAAGACTCCTCCCCTGTTTTGTTCCACTATTACTTGGATTTCTCCTCCGTTATCTGTGAACTTCAGGGCATTATTCAGTAAGTTGGTCATAATTTGAATAAATCGATCTCTGTCAGCTACAAATTGAACACTTTCGTCCACATTAATAGTACAATTTATCACTTTCTTCTTAAAAACAGGTTGAAATCGATCATACAGGGATTGGATAATCTCCTTTGCATTCAGTTGTTCCAAATTTAAACGAAGTCTTGGATTTTCCGCTGCATGTAACTCTTCCATTTCATTAACCAATCGAACAAGCCGCATTAACTCATGATGACATTGACCTAACCTTTCATTCGATGGTTCAAAAACACCATCTTGTATAGATTCCAATTGACTTCTTAAAGTCGTAAGTGGGGTCCTTAATTCATGTGCAAGGTCGCTCGTAAACTGCTTACGAAGCCTCTCCCCCTCCTTTAATGATGCTGCCAACTCATTAATACCCTCTGCTAATTTATCAATCTCTTCTATCTTGGAATCTCCTTTCACCTGAATATCTAACCGATGATTCCGCAAAGCACTCGCTGCATTGGCAATCCCCTTTAAGCCCTTTGTCAATCGTTTAGAAAATAGGAAACTGAAAAAGAAAGAAACAATAACCATGATAAAAACCGCACCAATTAAATATTTATTAAATTGTGTGAGAAAGTCCGCATCCCCTTGTAAAAATACAGAAGGGAAAAATGCTTTTACTACCCCAACTTGGTCGCCGTTAACAACTAATGGATGTTCAATAGAATCAAACATATCAGATTCAATATTCACACTCCCCATTGGGGGCCTACTCATCATATGTTGTCTCATCCCATTATTCATTTGCGTCGTATCAATAATGAGTTCTCCATTCCTATTAAACACATGAAAAAATAGTTGTTCCTGAAAACCGTAGTGATGTAACATCATCCATACTGGTTCTACACTAATATTTCCTTCTAATTCATATGTCCTCTCTATTTCCATTACAATTTGCTGTATTTGTCCTTCCCGCTTATTTATTAAATATTCCTGAAAGGTTTCCTGTACACCGAAATAAATAGCAATACCGACTAAGAGAATTCCTCCTAGAGATAAGGCCAAAAAAAACGTAAGTAGTTTACTATAAAGTGTACGAAACATCCCGCTTCCCTCCAAACTTATACCCCATTCCAAACACTGTTAAAATATATTTGGGTTGTTTCGTATTCACTTCTATCTTTTTCCTTAGATTTTTTATGTGCACATCAATACTTCTTTCATACCCTTCATAAAAACTATCTTCTTGAATTTTTTCTAGTAAATCTCCTCTACTAAAAACACGACCAGGATGTTTACCCATAGCCGTAATAATATTGAATTCAATGGGAGTCAAAGAAATAGGTTCATTCATTAATAGAACCTCTTTTTTAATGAAGTCAATAATTAGTTCTTTATCATTAAACGAGAAAACCTCCATTTTATTTAATGTTCTCGTCCTCCGTAAAATGGCTTCCATCCGAACAATAACCTCTCGCGGGCTAAAGGGTTTCGTGACGTAATCATCTGCTCCGATAACAATCCCACCGATTCTATCTTCTTCCGATGATTTTGCACTTAACATCATAATTGGAACATCCGAAGTTAAACGAATTTGTTTACAAATTTCTTCACCAGGCATATCTGGCAGCATTAAATCTAATATAACAAAATCAGGATTCCATTCCTTGATTCGCGTTAATCCTTCTTTTCCATTTTGGGCTGACTCTACTTCATACCCAGACTTCTCAAGGTAAGCTTTGAGTACCTCTATAATCATCGGTTCATCTTCGACTATAAATACAGTAATGGCCATTTCCACCACTCCAGTTGTTATTTTTAAACAGTATAGCATAAGCAAACTTTCTCAAAACTTATTCTAGAAAAAACACATAACTTCTTCATAACTTCTTCATTAGTTCATCATAACTGCTGGTTAAGATGAAGTTAGAAAAAGAAAAGGAGGTGAAACAGATGAAAAAATTTATTTTCGGTATTGCTGCTTTAGGGTTAGTTTTTGGGATTGGCACTACTGTCGTTGCTAATTCTACAGAAGATGGTTTCCCAAGCTTTAAGGAAATGCTCCCGTTTATGCAACAAATGCATCCAGACTGGTCAGATGAAGAGTTAGAAGCGATGTACCGATCTTGCCATGGTGATGGTGAGAATAACCGCAGGGGAATGATGAGTCAATAACAGAGTCAAGGCTGCCTTAAATAGGGGACTTCTCCCCTTTTTTGAGGCAACCTTGCCATCTGGTCACGTATTGTTATTCAAAGGAGTTTCTTGATACACTACATAATATTGTGAGTCTGCTTGTCCAAACGACATAGGAGCTTCTTTAATAGAACGACTGTCAAAATACGCGACTGTTCCTAGAAGAAGTACGATTGGCATGATAAACATTGTCACTACACTGAATACAAAAGCAATTTGAAGGATTCCCCTCTTTTCTTTGCCATTTTTCTTTTGAAGGACCGTCTTAACGAAAGCAGCGGCCTGAAGTAACACAACGATAACTGCCATTCCAAGAAAAACATATAAGAACCAAATGGACGGATACTCTCTCCAATTCGGTGGTGAAAATTGAAAGAAATAAAACAGATAAAGAACGCCTCGTAGCATTACTATATAGAAAATGACATTAATTAGGGATAAATGCAACCATTTCCAAGAAGATACTCCAAGGACCTTCACCGCCTTATCAAAGGAAGTAACAGCTAATAAAATGATCATCGGAGCTATAACAAGTCCCATCATGTTCATGATACCAACTTCTGGTCTAAATAAAATATAACCGCCTACTTCTTCGATATATTCAAAACCAAATAACCTAGCCACGTCCCAGCGAGCCCAACGATCCCATATGGCATAGCCATGTCCAAAGGAAAGGATCGCGAACCAGATCCCAAATTCTCTCCTCCATGACAGATATTTTTTTATGGGATGCCAGAGCATTGCAGCCGGAGAAAGAATGAGTGTTAGAAATAAGAGTACGAACGCAGCATGTGCCCACGCTCGCCAAAATGGATGGTCCATTCCCCAATCTGGCCATAAAGAAGGTATTACCCCCCATGTGTAATAAGACTGATAAAACAAATAAACAAGCAGAAAAGAAAATGCAGCTACACTCAGATGACGTAATAATATAACCTTTTCACTTTTTATTCCCTGTAACATAAGCTTCCTCCCATTACTATAAATCTAGTACGATTTGTAGATAATTTATTTTTAGTTACATTCATTTCTCTCCATTATATATCTAAGGGGATGGTACTATTTTATCCAATGACTCCAACACTTGCTTTTCTGTTTTTGGCCCTATACTACGCTCTAGGACTATCCCTTCTTTATCTATTAATAATGTGTAGGGTACGGCTGTGACTCCATAAGCATTTCCAACGATTACCCCTTTATCAACAACAATTGGATAAGGTACCTGAAATCTGTCAATAAACCGTTCTATTTGGTCTTCCGATTCGTCTAAATTCACTGCAATTACTTGAACACCTTTTTCTTTAAACTCTGCATAATATTGCTTTAAGTACATCATTTTATCGCGACAAAACATGCAATAGGTCGCCCAAAAGGTTAAATAAACACCTTGTCCTCTCATATCCTCTAAGTGAACAACATTCCCCTCCATATCATAGAGCTTGAAATCCGGTGCAATGTCCCCTGCATCGACTAATCCCCTCTCCTCAGAAAAACTCGTAAAAAGAGTGTACCCAATTGCAAGAAAAATGACCGAAAGGATTGCTGTCCTCATTATGAGTGTTTTTTCATTTTTCCACCTCAATCTATTAGTTAATCCTTTTCACTAAATTTTCAGGTTCCTTCCTAAGTATTGCTATTCTATCTTTTAATGTTAACACTTGAAACTTATCCCCTTTATTTAAGTTTAAACTCCTCCTCAACTCTGTAGGTATAGATATTAAGTTGTTATCCCTAACAATCATTTTATTATCTGTTGTTGTTTCCTGTCCCGTTTTACTAATTAACAATGCTTGTTGATCCATAGATAAGCCTACATTCACTTGCTCGCCTGGGATTATGTTAAGCCTTTCCCTAATAACTTTTGGGATGGTAACTGTAAAATATTTCGAAACTTTACATTCTATCTCCAAATCAATAGCATCATAAAGTTCGACAGGTTTGCTATAACTTTTTGTAGACATATAAATTCACCTCTCAAGCTTATTTGCTGTTTTCTTTTCCTTGTAAAAACTAAAATATGGTACAAAAAATGTTTTTATCATAAACACATTGCTTATATACTAACTAGATTTAGTGAATTTTTTGTGAAGATTTATTCATAATACCATTTTTTCAACACAAAATTAGCCATAGTAAATACATGACAGATGCATTACCTTAGGAGATATTTTATCGCCCCACAAAAGACTCTTCCTTCCAACCGTAACTATGGGATAACAAGTGGTAGTTAATCAACAAAAAATTCAGCTCCGCCACGGAACTGAATTAATTTTGCAGCTAACAAGTAGCTGTTTTTGAAATTTTGTGAAGGCAGTTAATATTGGCACCAAATTTAAAGATACCTCCATAATCGCACTTCAAATCTGTGAAAGTTATATATGAAATAGGCTTATTCTTTAATGTTGCTTGGAGTGATGGACGAAGGAGTTGGGCTTTTAATTCCCTTTCACGTTTTTTCAGGTAAAAACAGGATCCATTTTCATCTTGCCAAACCAAGAAACATATAGTGACAAAAGCACAGTCAACTTCCCTTTCACTGCATACAGTAATCTTGATAAGGAGTAACATCCTTGATTTTAGTTAATTGGAGGTGTTTGTAATATGACACACGCACATACTGGATATGCAGGTGCTTTTGCGTTCATTCTAGTAATCTTCATCTTACTAGTAATCATTGGCGCAGTAGTAGTTGGTGGAACTGGATACGCTTATTAATTAATCGGTTGACGAATACCCTATAAAGGAAGCAACCCTTTCTTTTATAGGGTTGTTTTTTTGTTTTTGAAATTGAGAGTTATGCCTCTTCGTCCCTTTGATGAGGATGACCGATAACCCAAGTTCTATTGCCCCCAGTAAAAACATAAATGGTTGTAGCCAACTTTCCAACCCCATCCAATACACCTGAACGACAATCCAAATCATCAAGGCCACACCAAGAAAGGTCCCAACCTTCCCCGAATAATTTTTCTTAAGTAAAGAAGTGATTGCTCCCATTACACTTCCTAATCCGTGAACAGTAAATAAAATTATGCCTGGAACTAGATAATCATTGAAATGCGATCTTTCAATAAGTTGTACGGTCATTCCTAGTTTTTCACCACTTGGATCAACAATAAATAAGAGGCCTGCTGAAATTGCAGCAACTGCAATAAATAGCTGTAGTATCCCTAAAGTAATGAAGATTTTTCCCTTTACATGTTCTTTCATGGTCTCCCCCATCTTTTTCGTAACGTTTGTTTCAGATTTTATTACAGTTATTTTAATTTTGAAAAAACAAGGTGCAGAATAGTTCAACAAGGATACTTATGGATACTCATCCACTCATGGAATCCTTTTTAATGATATCATCTAGGCTAAAACAAAATGTGACTTCCCATACATATTTTTATAATACAAAAAAGGTGTCTGATATGAGGTCCCTGCTTTCATAAGAACTATAAAAAATGAAACCATATTTTCCTTCCATACGTAAAAAATAGTTCAGGGATTTTTTTTGAGGGGGAATTAAAATGAAACGTTTAAAAAACATCGATTCGGATACGCTTTTTCCATACATAATGACATGGGGTGTTATTTTAATTGTTTCCGCTTTATTCGTTCCTTTAGGGGCGATTATGTTAATTCAGGACTTGCTTTTCTTTTCCGCTGAACAATGGACCTTTATTCGTCCTAATGCTGCGTATTTTGGGTTTGGTGGTGGGATGATTTGGATTGCCGTTGTGCTATTTTCTTTTCTGTTTACTAAAATGTACTCAGAAAACAAAGGACAGGAGTATAAACTGGCAGGCTTGCATCTTCTTAATCTTCCTATTGTAGCTGTTGTGTTGGCTCTTTCCATTTACCATTATGCCTATCTTGACGATCATGGGGTTCAAGGTAATTCATTCTGGACATTTAAGGAAGAGAGTATTTCTTGGGATGAGGTACAAAAGGTTACACGGCTGGTGGAGGAAGGGTCTTTACGTGTTAAATCCTACACATTTTACGATAGTGAAACATCCATTACAATTCCTTATGATACAGAGGATTATAGAACTAATCGAGCCATTAGACGGATGAATCAACTATACGATTTCAACATTATTGACATTATTGAAGGTTAGTGGAGTTAGTCACGGTAGTAACGATTTAAGGTAGCTGCCCTCTTAGAGATAAGTGAATGATTCCGAACGAATTTTCTTAACAGTTGAAGGCTTTGCTACTCTTCGTTATCTGTAGCAACAGCCTTCGAGTGGTTTTCACCCCGTAGTTAGGTTGTAGTAGAGCAGACAACGCCACCGCTGCCCCTTCCGCAACACTATTTTTTTCAAATACATTAAGCTTTCGTTACTTCTCATAAAGCTCCCAGTTCTCCCCAAACATACTCGTCAATAATCATGTCTTCCGCAAAAAAAAATGTTCATAATTTCAAGAGCCTGATTTGTACAAAGTTCCCCAGATTTAATCCCACAGATCTTCTATATTAATAACTTACACAACTTTATAATCTTATTGAAATCTTTTTGTTTTTGCTGATTTCATAAATCACAGCAAGAAAAACATTCTCCCCAAACTATTAAACTTCCAATATTTTGCCCCTAGGAAATTTCTATTAAACACTTATAATTAACCTTAGCGCTTCTTTTTAGCCTTATCTCAATCATGAAAGGAGATAATATATGTTCATTAATAGACTAGCAATTGCTATTATAATAGTTTCATTTCTTAGTTTAGGAGTTTTTCAGTCTTCTTTCACTGTGCATGGCCAAACAACAACTGCAGAGGCTTCAAGCCTGTTTCGTCCTCTTCCGTTCGAAGATGCAGAATTAGGAAGAAACAGCCATGCCTATTTAGGTAGAATACAAGCACCAACAGAAGAAGAAAGAGAAGCATTTGTTAATGAAATTACGGAATACGGGATTCAGGCAAGCAAACAATTCGGCATGCCAGCAAGTGCGATTATCGGTATGTCCATTATTGAAAGTGGCTATGGTACAACTAGAACGGCCCACTTTGCCAATAACCTTTTCGGCATTAAGGTATGGGGATTTAATCCAGCCAATGCTTGGCAGTTAAAAGGGCAACCTGATGAAGATTTAGATAGAGATATCCCTATCATCGCTAACTTTGGACCTGATCGCATCGTTTTTGATGAAACGCAAAGAAGAGATAACTGGTATCGTAAATTCGACTCTTATGAGCAATCTGTTCAATTCTTAACTGGGACGCTGTTAGTGAACCAACGTTATGGTTTTGCAATCAACAATTATCAAAAAAGAATTGCTAACGGTTGGGATATGAAAGATGCTTCCATGGAATATATTTATGAAATTGCCAACGCTGGTTACAATCACTTAGGCGGGGATTATTATCGAGAAGTAGTCGGTAAACTCATGGATCAATGGGACTTATACCGTCACGATGTTATGGTAGATGAAAAAGAAGATGAGTCGCCAATCACAGGCATTTATCACACTGTCGTATCAGGTGATACATTGTGGAGACTATCCATTCACTACGGAATAACTATCGATGCCATTAAGTCAGCGAATAATTTAACCTCTGATATATTATTTATTGGACAAGTATTAATTATTCCTGTTAATGATCCTGTTGTTACAGAGCCAATCGTAACAGAACCAGTGGCACCAACAGAACCATCAGAACCACAACCTGAACCATCTGAACCGAAACCTGAACCAATTAAAGAAGAGCCAGTTCTTGAACCTCAGCCTGTTGAGGAACAACCAAAACAAGAACCTGTCGTGGAAAAAACAAGAGGAAACGGCAATAATAATGGTGGCGGAAATAACGGTAACGGTAATGGAGGCGGGCCAAAGAGAAGGTAATTTTCTTCTCTTGTTGCTATCCTGTCGCACAGATTATAAGAAGATAGTCTTTTTATGATCTGTTCCGTTGCCTATTGCATTAATGAAAATGTACGCTAATTTGTATCCGAATTAGGAAGATAGTTGATGAATTTTTATACAAAGGCTTGGTTCAAATGTGAACCGAGCTTTTTTTTTATACTTGAACCTTTCAAGTATACTTTTTTCATATTAATTGTCTTACTTTCTTCAATGACTTTCATGGAATAGTAATCCTATCTTTATGGCAATATATATTAGAATTAACTTGGAAGATGGGGTGTTAATATGTATTTTTACAGAGAAGACTTGATTAATATGATTGTGCCTGATAAACCAGACCCTCAAGCTGCAAAAGTTCTCCAAGAAGCACTTGGTGGCCAATTTGGGGAAATGAGAACAATGATGCAGTTTTCATTCCAAAGTGCCAATTTCAGGGGTAAGGAAAAGAAGTATCGAGACCTAATAAGAGGAGTGTTTCTTGAGGAACTCAGTCATGTTGAACTGGTACAAACGACGATAAACCAACTTTTAAACGAATCCGGTGGAGACATGCCAGGAAATCAAGCATCGGATGCTGCTCCGTTAGATGAGGTCATCCAATCAGGTGCTAATCCCCACCATTATATTGTAGGTGCTAAAGCATCCCTGCCGGTTGATGCAGGTGGTAATCCATGGAACGGATCATGGGTATATGACCACGGAAACCTTGTAGCCAATCTACTTAACAATGTTGTATTAGAATCAACTGGTGTTCTTCAGAAATCTAGAATTTACGAGATGAGCAATAATAAAACGCTCAGGGAAACCATCGCGTTCTTGATTGTTCGTGATAATGCCCATCAAAATGCATTCGCCAAAGCATTAGAAACACTGGGTGTTAATTGGGGTAAATTATTTCCAGTTCCAAACTATGACATAAACAAATATCCAGAATGTCGGAAATATGTAGATATGGGCTTCCATAATGCACAATTCAATTTCCGCTTAGATGATACGCAGCTTGGTGAAATCTTTCAGGGGACAACTCCAAGCAGAAATGGTGGAGAGTTATCAGTTATTGCACCACCAAAAGGCTATCCAGTTCCAGAAATGCCTGATATGCCAAATGAGCACGCCCCAGGTCTTTATGACCTCAATAATTAACTTGTTAGTTTTACTTTATAACTACGCCCTTCGCTTAGCTCAGGGCGTTTTTGTTTTCATACTTTTTTGTAGACGTCAGTACAAACTTTCAATAGTACCTCACCCTAATAAGAGAAATGATACCTTCGACATAACTCGGGTGGTGACAGGCACCGCCCGAAAAGGATATGATAGGAAGTGGTGATCTACATTTGAAAAAAGGGGTTGAAGTGATGACAGTTCAACAGTTCTTAGATGAGCAAAATAAGCAAGTAAAAGAATTATATCAAAGCATTACTCATGCAAGCTGGATGGCGCAAACGACTGGTGAAGCGGAGTGGGCGAAAAAGGTTGCAGAGGCACAAACGTCGTTTCGTACATATTTTTCTAATCCTGAAGCATTGCAAACCATTGAGAACTTCCTAAAGGAAATAGATTTAACTGCACTAGAAAGAAGACAGTTAGAAACACTTGAAAAGACGTTCAAGGAAAACCAACTTCCTGCTGACACCCTTAAAGAGTTATCCCAGTTATCCGCTGAATTGAACCATATGTTCAACACGTACGAGCCAGAAGTAAATGGGAAAAAGCTTTCAGCCAATGACATTCGCAATATTCTACTCAATAGTGAAGATTTACAAGAACGGGAAGACGCTTGGAAGGCTTCCAAAGAAGTTGGAAAAGTTGTGGAAGAAAAAACTCTTAACACTCATCAAAGTGAGAAATGAAGCAGCAAAAGAAGTAGGCTATAACAATTACCATGAAATGGCCTTTGAAAATCAAGAGCTAGACAGAGATGAGATTTTCTCCACCTTCCAGAAGCTAATTGATCTTTCTGACAGCACCTACCGCCAGTTAAAACATCAATTAGATGAAGAGCTAGCTGCCAAGTTTGGCATTGCCGTTGCTGATTTACGCCCATGGCATTATGTGGATCCTTTCTTCCAAGAAGCACCGGCTTCAGAGGAAACCAATCTTGACCCATACTTTAAAGATCAAGATATTGAAAAGTTAACGGCCGATACATTCGCTGCCATGAACATACCAATTGACGATTTGTATCCTAAGAGTGATTTAGATCCCCGACCTGGTAAAAACCCAACGGCATTTTGTACGGACATGGACCGTAACGGGGATACTCGTGTGTTATGTAATAACCAGCCAAATGCTTACTGGATGGGAACCATGCTCCATGAATTTGGTCACGCAGCCTACTTTAAATTTTTAGATCGTGAGCTTCCTTACATTTTAAGGTCTCCAGCTCATACGTTAACAACGGAAGCCATAGCCATGTTATTTGGAAAAATGACAGAAAACAAAGAGTGGTTAGAAACATTTGTAAAGATTGACGAAAACCGTTTAGAAAAACTAGCACCTGCCCTTGAAAAATTTGAGCAGTTAAAGATGCTCATTGCAGGCCGTTGGATTATTACGTTCGTATTCTTCGAAAAAGAACTATACGAAAATCCAGATCAAGATTTAAATGCACTGTGGTGGAAACTAGTGAAGGAGATTCAATTAGTGAACCCTCCTGAAGATCGCGACCACCCAGACTGGGCAGCAAAAATTCACTTTACCTTGGCACCTGTGTATTACCAAAACTACCTGTTAGGCGAATTAACTTCTGCACAGCTTCACCAATATATTAAAACGGAGATTTCAGAAGCCTTTTTCAATCCAACGGTTGGGAATTTCCTCAACGAGCAGTTCTTTAAACCAGGCTCAAAATACCATTGGAACGAAAAGATTAAACTCGTGACAGGCCAGCCACTAAACCCACAATTCTTTGTGGATGCCTATTGTCGGTAATGTAGAAATTGCATAACAGTTACTTAACTAACTGTGAGGGGACAACAGTGAAAAATTTGAATATAAATGTGTTCTTGAATTGGGATTAAGTGAAAAAACTTCTAGAATACCAAATCAATATGGTCATGAAGGCTAAGAGCTAGTTCAAATAGGGGCTTGGCATTACTTTAAAAGAGAATTAAACTCAATCCTCAACAGAAGAACTATTTAAGTAACGAGAGTAAGTTATATAAACAAGAAGAAAAGACATGTACCGTTACGTCTTTTCTTCCTTTGTTTTTATACATGGATTTTTCTTTATTTAATCTTCAGAAGTAAACAGGGGGAAATCAATGAGCAATATTGATAAAAGAAATCGTTTGAGCGAAGTTCCATTTCATTATCGAGTTACTAAAGACAATACAATTTTTCTAGATTATGAAGGTAAGCAAGTGAAAATTCTAAAAGGGAAAGATGCAGAGAAATTTATAAAAAAAATGAATGTTGCTGAAAACGAAAAGGAAAGACAATTAATATTGGCAAAGATAACAGGAAATTTTAAAAGGGGAAATGAAGGTAAAAATTACTCAAAGAAGTCGTGAAAAATAACATTTAATGACTACTTCTTCAGCATTATTTCTATTGTAGTGATACAAGGGAAAATGGCTCAGTTTACAGATGTGTAAACCGAGCTTTTTATATGATTTGCAAACACGTCCTTAAGTTAGCATTCATTTTCAAATTCAATTAATTCCCTTCCTTTTTAGTTCATCGATTTCTTTTTGTAGTTCTCTGATTTTTAAACCTCTTTTTCTATAATCACTTTTTAGCCATAATACAATCAGTAATACCAGTCCAATCATACTAAATAAAACTATTAAAAGAAAAATTATTAACATTATTTCAGCAGGCATACAAAATTCCTCCACTTCTTTTAGAAAACTCCCCAATACATCAATAAGTTTTATACTCTATTTCGATGTTAGTACTAATTCCCTTTTTTGGGATAAAAAGGTATATAGCCTTTCCTCAGTTAACGTGTTTAATGCCCCCAAAACAAGTACCACAATATTGTGCTGGGGGGTTTTGGCACATTGTTTCCTATCTTTTTCGATAATTAATCGCAGACCATGTTTCGGTCGGATGGTAATAAGGGGCTGCGGTTTAATTTCCAGCTGATCTGGAGGTGGGTTGAACTTAAACTGACCTAGTTAAGATTGATTAGCGTGATACTTTAACACAAAGAAAAGCGTGTATATTCCGAAAAAGTAAATTATAAATACGTTTAGATAAATGAGATTAACAAGAATTAGAACACCACCAGTGAAGATTAAAACTAAATCTATTGATACATTTTTTTTTATTCTTTAACAACTTAAAAATAGTCATTACTGAATAAAATAGAAACACTAATATAAATCCTATTAAAGCTCCGTACATATTATCGCCCCCTCTATCTCTATTTTCTGGATATGACTAATTACCTTTTATTTAATTATCTACCCTAATACTTATACGAGATACTATTCAGCAGGTTTCAACTATTATTGAGGCAACTTCATAGATAGTACCACAATAGTAGCAGTAGCTTGTTTTACAATTCCACCCTTTAGTTTAACATCATTTTCCAGTTCATAGATACAAAAATGAGCAACATCGCAACTCGTAATTTCACTATCGTAACCTCGCTTGTGAAAGAACAACTTTCACAGTTCACGACTAAGATTCTTATACTTTTTAAACTCTCGCTCCCGTTTGTTGAAGAAAACAGTACACCATCCCATTTATAATTGGGTCCTAATTTTGTGATTATTATTTTTTTATCCGATAATAAAAAATAATCTCAAATACTGCAACAGCTACAAACAAACCTGCAAAATAAGGGACA
>JAJOJL010000069.1 GCA_021208645.1 Bacillus sp. (in: firmicutes)
TAATAGGAAATAACAGGACAAAATGTATTAAGATTTCATTACACAAAAATCCCTAGAAACAGCCATGTAGAGCCGTTTCTAGGGATCTGTTTATCATTACGTTATTGTTAAAGTCCTAAAGTCAGGAATCATTATTAGACTCTATTAATAATGGTACCTTTAGATTAATTTTTAGTGACCGTTGTCATATTTTAATTTCATGAAAGATTCTATTTAAACTATGTTGAACATCGCTTTTAAAGTGGTTTAATATCACTAAATTATGGTAATAGTAATTAAAAGATTAAATCAGTACCTCTATTGTTCTGTTTCCAATTAGTTAGTGCTCTCTATTAAATAATTAACTTAATACACTAAACAAAAGGAGTGAGTGAATTGACCAACCACTTTTCAGACTTAAATCATATTTTTTTGCGCACGAAAGAGCACATTAATGAATTTATGGGTATTTTAACTCCTAGAATTGAAAATGCAAAAGACGATCACGAACGCCTTTATTATCATCACATCTACGAAGAAGAGGAACAAAGACTAGATCGCTTAATCGCATTGATTCCCAAGATTCAATACTACATAGAAAATGATAATGCTAGAACAACGGATAATTATGAATTTTTACACATCCTCCAAGATATAAGTTTGGAAAAATTCGGTCTGCATAATTTCCTTGAGCACCTTGATTTAGCTTTATTTACTTTCAAGGATACAGAATATGCAGAAAGCCTAAGTCAGATGCGTAATTCAACAGATTTGGATTATCAAGCAATTAAAGGAATTTTACAAGCGTTGAATGATAACTTCGATGGAGCTGCATCAGCGCCAGGATCCGTCCCTACTGATGAAAAAGAAGATGTTGCTGAACACTTGAAAATTGAAAAGTATACACAAAGTAATACTCAAGACCATTCCCATCAACACCATTTTTCGCAAGAAAGTCATTCACCAGTAAATAAAAACACAAAAAAATTAACGGTTGGCAGTTTAAAGAAATAAGCAGGAGGTTTTAAAATGAATAAAACACAAAAATACCACGATGCCCCTTTAAATGAGAAGGAGTGGAAAGAACTTGATGAAGTAGTCATTGAAAATGCTCGGCGAAACTTAATCGGTAGAAGATTCATTGACATATACGGACCACTAGGACAAGGAGTTCAATCGGTTATTAATGATATCTATGAAGACCCAGAAAAGGGAAGTTTAAGCTTTCATGGAGAAGATTTGGATACGTCTAACTCCACGAAACGGGTTCATTTGACGATTCCACTATTATACAAGGATTTTGAATTATACTGGCGAGATATTGAACAAGCACGGGCATTAGATATTCCTATCGATTTTTCTCAAGCTGCCAATGCAGTCACACAATGTGCCCTTTTAGAAGATGACCTCATATTTAATGGGTCCAAAGAATTTAATATTTCTGGACTGACTAACATTAAAGGCCATCTATCTCATATTCGTTCCGATTGGATGAAATCAGGTAATGCATTTACGGATATTGTAGATGCACGAAATAAACTTCTAGAAATGGGACATAACGGGCCTTATGCATTAGTATTATCCCCTTCCCTTTATGCATTGTTGCACAGAGTCCATGAAGGAACAAATGTCCTTGAGATTGAGCATGTACGAGAATTAGTTACGGATGGTGTTTTTCAAACACCAATGATAAAAGGAAATTCTGGGGTACTAGTTGCAACAGGACGTCACAACCTTGATTTGGTCATTGCTGAGGATATAGAAACTGCTTACATGGATAGTGAAAGTATGAACCATTTATTTAGAATTTACGAATGTATTGTCCCAAGAATTAAACGTCCAAGTGCTATTTGCACTCTAGAAGATCCAAGTGAATAAATAAAAAGAAAAGTAGGATTATCGATAAGATGATCCTACTTTTATTCAATGGGTTTATACATTATAGATTTTTCGTAACCTTAAGCAATTTTAAAAACGTTATTTTCTGCTTTCTTAAAAATACCAATAGAAATATCTTCCCCTTGTATGCTTTTCGAGCCTATATCTTCAATAATACGATTAACTTCTTCCATAAAAGGTTTAGTGCAGGCACCTTGGTCTGCTTTACATAAACGTTTTAAATAGTTAATTTTCTCTTTTGTTTTCATTTCTTTATAATATTGATTATTTATGTTTTGTACTCGCTTGTGGGCAAGAGATTTGATTGTACTTATATCATTCACATGAATTAACATGGTCGTTCCTTTGTCAGAAATAAATGAAACAGTGTAAAAAGTTGAGCCTGAATAGTCTATATTTGTAAACACTGGAGACTGGAATGTTTCCCCGGATCGAAGCTTGATTTCATCTGCTTCAATCACTCCCCCAATTTTACGTTCATTTGAAATGACTGTATACATATCTTGCAAACCGTGAATTGGATTATCCATTTTTCCGCCTCCGTTTATTGAGAATAATTTTCATTATCATTGATATTGGTTCTCATTCTATACTATAGAGAATAGAAATTCAATACGATATTGTTATCAAAATTGAAAGTTCTGTTAATTTTCCTCTTCCTTATTTTCCCTATCATTTTGTTCCTATCATTGCTTGGCAAGCTAATCGATAGCCAAGACTGATTTTCTCTTTAAGCTTAGCGCCTTCTTGTTGTGTTATATCAGATAGACAATAACTTCCTTGTAAAATTTTAACCGCACATTTTCCACATGTTCCTTTTTTACATTTATAGCTGATCATTTGTTCTTGCTCCAGCCCCGTATCTAAAAGTGATTGATCACCATCAGGAATAATGTTGAAAACTTGATTCTTCTGTTCTACTATTATTTTCCTTAATTGATTATTATTTTCTCTATTATTTATTGAATTAATGTGGTTATCCTTTTTTACTTTAGGAGGGATAACCTTAGGTTGACTGTTACTTTTTAAAGATCCGACTGTTAATCTACGTTCGTTCATATTTATACCGCCTTGGCTTTATTTATCTAGTATAGTTAATTTAAAATAATCATTTTATTTATCTGTGAATTTCCTTTAATTTTTTCCGGAGATTCACTTTAAACTCCTTC
Source organism: Bacillus sp. (in: firmicutes) (assembly GCA_021208645.1). GTDB lineage: Bacteria > Bacillota > Bacilli > Bacillales > Salisediminibacteriaceae > Evansella. Next base: position 3,048 of record JAJOJL010000069.1, read on the forward strand.
GACATTGGGACAGAATAAAACAATTTATATTCAGCGATTTTTTCACAATATAAACATTGCCCTTTAAAGTTTTTATCTTTTATAGGAGTGATATGGGGGGATTGTAAATCTTTTTATTCCCATAACAATATGTTTTTTACAAACTAATAACAAGCTGCTCTCTCCCTTCGTCTAATTATGTTACTGTTTTCTTTTTACTTTCCGTCTCTTAATGAATAAATCCCACGAAAAATGTGAAGTCTTATAATAGAGGGAGGTGGATATTATGGCAGTAGATGTTTTGTGTGAAGTTAACAACTGTAAATATTGGGCAGACGGAAATAAATGTGATGCAGATCGCATTTATGTAGTTAGCCATACTGGCAAACAAGCTAATAAACAAGAAGAAACGGACTGTAAAACATTTGATCCTGGAATTTAATTTTCATTTAAAAGTCGTCCTATTAAAAGGTTATTATATTACTGGACGGCTTTAAGTGAATATTAGATTGAGAATGATTATCAATATCTACTATAATAGTAAATGATAACTATTATCAACACAAGGTGTAAGTATACTTTTTCAATAAAAATTCATAAAATGTAAGATCCTTAAAGCGATAAAACAGTTACCAATTATACCCTTTTCCTCACCTCCATCACTTCTTTTACTATTTATTATTTCTATGCCCTCTCCCTTGTCCTACTTTCATGCTTTTTCAACCACTATGATAAAAATGATAAAAGCCGTATACAGTATCTCTACTATAACGGCCTTATAATTATTTAAATCTTTTCTCCAATTCTCTCTTCAATATTGCCTTCTAATTCTAAATAAACTTCTTTTAGTTGCTGTAGTTCTTCATCCGTTGCTTCCCAATAACCTCTTTGGTTGCTTTCTAATAAGATCTCAACCATATCATAGTAAGCCCATTTATTGTTTTCCTTCAATCTTTCCTTTAACTCTTCATCCGCAACATAAGTAGCGTGTAGACTGCTGAACACCCAATTTTCAACTTTATTTGTAGTTGCAGCTAATCCAAGGACATTTTGGAATCGTTCTACCATATGTTGAACTCCATGGTATTGATGCTCTAACATTCCATCGATCCATTTCGGATTTAACACTCTCGTTCTGACACCACGGTTTATGGAGTGTTCGACACTTTCCGTCTCTGCTTTTTCACCTGTTGTATCACTAATATAAATCTCAGCTTTTTTTCCACCACTCGCCATTTCAGCAGATTTAGCCATGCCTCCGAAAAATTCATAGTAATGGTCTAAATCAGTAACTTCCAGTTCATGATTACTTCTTACTTGGCTGACGATTTCAATGGCAGATAGATGGGTATTGAGAAGTTCTTTCATGGGAACTCCACGATATTTGGCACTGTAAACATGCTGCATGCCATTGCTGTAGGAGTCTCCTAATTGATCTTCCGTTTCCCAGTTTTTCGTTTCAATCACAGTCGTTAAACTCGTAGCATAAGCACCTTCTACTGGACCAAAAATTCTCGCAATGGAAAGGTCTTCTGCTTCTTCATGTGTATATCCTTGGGCAATAAGCTGGTCATACGCTTTTTTGCAATTGGCTTTAAAATAATTCTCTTCATCAGATTCGTCTTGGCCAGCAACGAGCTTAAAGATGCGGTGGAGCTCTTCCATTAAGTTAGGGAACATATCCCTAAAGAATCCACTAATATTAACAATCACATCCAACCTTGGTCGATTCATCTCTTCAAGTGGAATTACTTCGTACGTCGGAGGCATCATCCCCCTTCCATGAATGACCCGTACTCCTAAATAGTAGAGGATTTGTCCAATCGTTTCCCCTTGCGTTCGGGAAGTTTCTAATCCCCATAAAATAACGCCGACACTTTTCGGATATTTATTATGTTTAGCTAAATATTGTTCGATCGATTGCTGTGCAATGTTTTCCCCTGTTTTTACTGCTGATTTAGTTGGTACTTGCGTCGGATCAAATTGATACAGGTTATACCCCGTAGGGAACACTTCAGGATTTTTAACCATGTCGCCAGCTAGTCGAACTGGTAAGTACTGACCGTTAAGGGCCCTAAGTAAACCTTGTTTTTCCATACAATGTTTACTTGCTTCATAGGCCGTTAAACCGAATTGTAATGTAGCCAACAACTCTTGTTTTTCCTCTTCTGTTGTAAAGTATTCACTGCTAATGGAGGAAGTAGTTAAGTAAAAATCAACGATTTCATCTGCTTCCTTATCTAGCGCACCAAGAACTTTGCTATTGTTTGAATCTAATAGTTGATCATAATCTAACTTCTTGATTTCAGCCAAAATTCGTCGCAGAGATTTACTCTCCCCACGGTCATACCTTAACACAAACTTCATGTATTGGGCTGCTTCTTCATGGGAATAGCCTTCACCAAAAATATGAAGTCCTTTCGGAATTAAGGAGCGTTTCATCCGATAAAGTTCATGCTCTAAATCCTCTAGGTCCTCTCCGATAAAATTAAGCTCCTTTGCTTGATCCATGATCGAGTTATAAAGCTCATCGCTTCTTTTTGGATCACTTACCTGTGCTTCTGCATGCTCATTCATTAAGCTCTCCAATTTTACTAAATCTCCGTATAACTCAGATTCCATAAACGGTGTAGATTGATAACTAACTAGGGTGGCATGGGAACGGCGTTTCGCAATCATTGCTTCTGAAGGGTTACCTGAATAATAAATATATAAATGCGGCAAGTCAGAAACTAAATAGTCTGGAATACAATCTCCCGACATAGCCACTTCTTTCCCCTTCATAAACTCTAATGTTCCATGGGCACCAACATGGATGATGGCGTCTGCTTGAAATTCTTCCCTTAGCCATTGATAATAAGCAAAATACTGATGGTGCGGTAAAATAGACCGGTCATGATAGGCTTTTTCTGGATTTTCGTGTACTCCCCTTGATGGTTGTAAACCAATAAACACATTGTTAGAAATAACACCTGGTATTAAAAAGTCCTTGCCTGCTGTCATAATCGTACCAGGTGATTTCTCCCATTGCTCTTCTATTTCTTGTGCCCAGCTAGTATTCTTAATTTTAAATTCGTAGGCCGTAGACTCATAGCGAATAAACTCTTCACTTACGTCATCACCTGACCATTTACCGGAATTAACAAGCTTTCCAGCTGTGAATTTCTCCATTAGGTCACTTGCTGTGTAATCATCTACTTGATAGCCTTCTAACTTTAAGGAAGATAAAATATTGGCAACAGACTCAAAAGTATCTAAATAAGAAGCACCGAATAGGCTACCTTCTCCTGGTGGGTAGTTATAGCAAATAACCGCTACTTTCTTTTCTTTGTTCTGTTTCTTTTGAAGGCGCAGCCACCCCTTCATTCGGCCAAGCACTTTTTCTACTCTCTCTTCAATCAACTTTAATTTTTTTAGCTTTATACCGAATTCTTCGTCTGCTTTTACATTTTCAAGGGCTGCAATTGGAATGGTTTCAATACTCCCATCTAATTCTGGGAGCATGACGGAAATTAAATATTCAGATGGATTAACCCCTTGAACGGATTTTTCCCAATCTTCTTCTGTTTCTTTCGTTATCATAAAAGAATGGAACAAAGGTACATTTAATTCTTCTAATAAGTCCATAATCGGCTTTGTTCCACCGCCACCCATTGGTCCAATACCTAACCGAAACGGTAGGAAGTTTACGATTAAGTTTGCCTTAGTTTCTTCACTGTTACTTAAGAAAGAACGGAGTTTTTCAATGTCTAAGTTTCCTAATGCTGTCGTTGCAATGGGAATGATATTAGCAAAAGGCTTAATCCGTTCCGCCATTTGTTCCACAATTTCCATCGTTCTTAATGGAAAGCTAAATCCTGTAAACAACAAGGCTACAGAAGGCTTGGATACATCGAAGTGTGTATTTTCCATATACTCTTCCAATGTTCCGTACGGGGTTTTCGTAATTGGATCATATAACCCTGTTTCCTCTAAGATTTGTGGTGGTCCATGAACAGGCAGATGATGTAAAGAGCCGTATGTTCGTCCTAAGAAATATAACAAATTCGTAATATTTTCTTTACCAGTAAAGCGCCAATAATCTTGAATGAGATCCACATGACTGTCATCTTTTAGGTTTTTCAGGCTATGAAACGCCCGGTTTGGCCCTCCGCCTATTGGAATAATGTAAGCGGTGCTTCCTTGTGAAAAGCCCATAACAGTCATTACTAGTTCCCTACTGGCACCGTGCATATCTAAAAACAGAAAATCTGCTTCATCGATTGCTTCCTTCATTGGAATTAATTCTTCTTTTGTATATTCCCTAAAAGTATCAAATAGTTTAATAGAAAAGTCATGTTTATATTTTTCGTCCATTTCCCTTAAAACGACTGTCAAATCGGACATGGCCGCACTAGAGTTGGAAATTATCGTTAACTTCATGAATCCGCCTACTTTCTCTGTGATAGATGGAAAATTTGGTAGTAATTAATGCAGTATTGTTGATTTCAAGATAGATCCCATACAATATCCTAAGTTCCACCAAGGGGGATGAAACTTTGTTAAGCCACGGTGGTGCGAGTGGAAGTCCACGACACTCCCCGAAAATGTTCATACATTTTCTTCGTGCTTGGAATCCCTACGACTACTGAAACGGCGAAGAACGTGCCTTTTTCAGTAGCCTCCGAGGAGATTGAATCGTTGCCTGCGGAAAGGGTCTATCTGAAACGAAAAACAACAACAATGTATTAATTAACAGAGTCATCTTATAAAACCGCTTTAACAGCCGAAACAATATTAGCGGATTTCAATTCATCTAATTTGTAATAATCCGCATTTAATGCTTTCGCAATTTCCTTCGCAATCCCTAAGTTAATAAATCCATTTTCAATATCAATGACTAATGACTGAACTCCTGTCTCCGCGATATGGTGAGCAATCTGAATGGCTTCCTTTACAGGATCCGTTCCCCCCATTGAATGGTTTGCTTTCCCATCGGTCACAACAATTAAGATTGGCAGAATTTCTGGATCTTTAATCAATGCCTTTCTTAACCGTTCATAACCTAAGTAGAGACCGTGAGCTAATGGGGTTTTCCCCCCTGTCGGCAATTCTTTCATTTTCTTTTGGGCTAAATCAACACTTCTGGTAATATCTAAAACGAGCTCGGCAGAATCTTTCCGAAACGCAATCATCCCTACGGAATCTCGCTTTTGGTAAGCATCATTGAGAATGGATATGGTGGCTCCTTTTACGGCTTTCATTCGTTGTTGAGCACCCATGGATCCACTTGCATCAACCACAAAAAGTAATGTATTTCCGATCCGTTTCTCGCGAACTTTTTTACGTAAATCAGAGTCCGTAATGGTTATGACATTCCCATTACTTTTCCGTAATTTTTGGTAAGGAGCTGCCGCTCTAATGGTGGCAACAAAAGCAAGGTCCGTAACTTTGCCATTGGCTGGAGTCGCTTTAACAAATCGGCCTTCCTTTGTCCCAGAGCGTGTCTTACTTCTTTTTCCGCTACCTTTACGAATTCGCCTGTCCTTTTGAGAGGCAATCATTTGATTTTATCTTAAACTGCTCCCCTATCTCAGCAATGGAATCCTTATCCATGGGTCCTTGATTTTCTTGCTCTTCAGGGGGTATTTCTGATGGTAACTGACTATCCGTATCCTTGTTATCCCTATCATTCATTTCTTGTTCATTTTGCTGTTGGTCATTCGGTTCCGTGGAATCTTCATCCTGTTGGTTTTGATCATTTTCGTTGTCTTCTTGTTGCTGCTCACTTTTGGTTTCTAGTGGTTTTTCCCTCATCCGATGAACTAACACATATTGCGCTGCTTCTTCCACATCTTTTGCAGCAATAGTATCTTGTTCATTTAATGCGGCGATGGCCTTTGCCGCTTCAATTAAATAAAGATCGGCTCGGTGCCCCGAACAATTTCCTTGTAATGCAATGCTTGCACATAAATCTATCATTCCATCAGGCACTGACATGTGAGTTACTCGCTCTTTTGCTTTCTCCACTTTTTCTCGTAGGATTTCATTTTCTTCTTTATATTGCAAGTAAAACTTCTTTGGATTTTCTTCAAATTGTAAACGCCGTTTAATAATCTCTATTCGGGAGGATACGTCCTCTTCCCCTTTAACTGTTACATAAAGGCCAAAACGGTCTAAAAACTGTGGAGACAACTGACCTTCTTCAGGATTCATCGTTCCTACTAAAGTAAATCGAGAAGGGTGGGAAATAGACATCCCTTCCCTTTCTACACGATTAACCCCCGATGAAGCGGCATCCAATATAATCTTCGTAATACCATCACTTAACAAATTCACTTCATCAATATAGAGAATTTGACCGTCTGCTTTCGCTAGCAGGCCTTCCTCCAATTCCTTGATTCCTTGTTTAATGGCTTTGTCCAGTTTGATGGAGCCAATTACCATTTCTTCCGTAACATTTAACGGTAAATCCACTACTTTTGTATTATCTAACAGATCGCTTAACGCTCTCACCATCGTTGACTTCGCAGTTCCCCGTTCTCCAGTAATGAGTACACCGCCAATTTTCGGGTTAACAACGTTCATCAACAACGCCTTTTTCACGCGTTCTTGACCAATGATAGCCGTAAATGGGTAAACATATTGTTGTTCCATGATAAACCTCCATTACACTAGGCATTCTTCATTAATGAACTTCTCAATATCGCTCCAATCTTGCTTGTAATCCTCAAACGGTGTTCTTCTTAATCGGTGCGGGAGGACGAGTGTGGCAGCACTTAATAAATCCGTTTTTTCCACTTGTAATCTGCCTTCGAATGCCGCAATGGTCATGGCTGTTTTTATCATCATTAAATCGGCACGGTGTCCATCGATATCTAGCTTAATAGAGATTTTCGCAGCTATTTCTAATGTTTCATCACTAACATAAACGTCATTGATAATCGATTGGGCATGGAGAATTCTTTCCGCTAATACCTGTTGATCTACTTCATATTGTGTTATAAACCTAGCTGGGTCCTTTTCAAAGGCAAGTCTCCGCTTGACTACTTCCACTCGGTCCTTCGGGTTCTGTTCTCCAATTACTTCCACAGATAACGCGAAACGATCAAGTAATTGTGGTCGTAAATCCCCTTCCTCCGGATTCATGGTTCCTACTAACACAAATTTTGCAGGGTGAGAATAAGAGATCCCTTCCCGTTCTACTGTATTTACTCCCATTGCTGCCGCATCTAACAACACATCAACAATATGGTCATCCAGCAAGTTTATTTCATCTATATAAAGAATATTTTTATGGGCTTTCGCTAATAAACCAGGCTCAAATTTCTTTTCCCCTGTTTTTATGGCCTCTTCAATATTTAAAGACCCTACTACTTGGTCTTCCGTTGCACTAATTGGCAAATCGACTACTTTTAACGAAGGAAGTAAATCTGCTAATGCCCTTACGGCAGTAGATTTAGCTGTTCCTTTCTCCCCTCGTATAAGAACTCCCCCAAGGGCAGGATTAATGACATTTAAAATTAACGCTTGCTTCATATTTCCTTGTCCAACAAGGGCTGTAAATGGATAAATCATTTGTTTATTGTTCACTGGTGTAACCTCCAGATGACTAATTTTTATCTAGCAAAAGCTATACATTTTTTATGTTTTGGTACCGAGCACCTTGGGATAAAAAAATGGTGTTTCTTCATCATGAAAAATACTTACATCAATACCGAAAACTTCTTCAAAGAAGGCACAACAGAAGATTTCCTTTGGTGACCCTTCCCTGACAATGCTGCCGCTTTTCATGGCAATCAGTCGGTGACTATATTTTGCTGCTTGATTTAAATCATGGAGCACCATGACAATCGTAATGCCATTTTCCTCGTTTAGTCGCTTCACAAGCTCCATTACTTCCAATTGATGGGAAATATCTAAATAGGTAGTTGGCTCATCCAACAGCAAAATATTTGGTGTTTGAGCGAGAGACATGGCAATCCAAGCTCGCTGCCGCTCCCCACCTGAAAGGGAGTGTAACGGACGGTATTTCAAATGTTCTAAATTCGTCGCTTCTATGGCAAAATCAATAATATCTTTATCCTCTGTATTGGCAGACTCATACCATTTCAAATACGGGTTTCTGCCGTGTTTGATTAGATCGTAAACAGTTAAATCAATATGGTGATCATGGACTTGCGGAAGCATCGTTAACTTTTGGGCCACCGCCTTTTGTGACATTTCGTCAATCTTTTTTCCTTCTAAGTAAACACACCCACCATTAGGGTGTATTAGTTTTGTTAGTAATCGTAAGACCGTTGATTTACCCGATCCGTTTGCACCAATGATACTAACAATCTCTCCCTTTTTGATTTCAAAAGATACATCATTAATAGAAAAGGTGGAAGACCGATATAAATCTAAATGCTCTGCAAGTAATACATCATTTTGCAATTTTAATTCCTCCTCTATGGAGCAAGTATAAGAAGAAAGGTGCGCCTAAAAACGCCAAAAGAATCCCTACTGGCAGTTCAATTGGATCAAACCAGCTTCTTGCTGCCGTATCAGCAAATACTACTAAAAAGGCACCACCAATTGCCGACAAGGGCAATAAAAATTTATAATCATTCCCCACTAGCATTCTTGCAATATGCGGTACTACTAGGCCCACAAAGCCTATCAATCCGGCAACACTAACGGCTGCACCTGCTAGAAATGCACTTAATATAATGAGGAATAACCGGCTTCTTTCCACGTTATGACCTAATAGCTTAGCCACTTCATCTCCTAATAAAAGGAGGTTGGCATGTCTTATGGCAAAAAGAGCAAGGATTAGTCCGATTGTAGCGTAAGGAAAAATAATCCAAAAATGAGGCCAACTCCTTCCACCTAATCCTCCCGCAAGCCATGGAAGTACGGCTTGGACTCTGTCACTATATAACACCATTACTGCTGTCATGGCTGCACCTAGTAAAGAGTTAACAGCAATACCTGCTAAGATAATTTTATAGGGTGAGCCTCCGCCTCCGGAATTGGCTAACACATAAATGACTAGTGTCGTTAACAGGGCACCAATAAACGCACCTAATGGCATTAAGTGTAAAAAGGTAGGAAAAAGAATCATCATTACGACAGCAACGAGCCCAGCTCCTGCGGAAACCCCTACAATACCTGGATCTGCTAATGGGTTTCTCATTACCCCTTGCAATAATGCACCGGCCGTTGCTAAACTTGCCCCTACTAATAAACCAGTTAATACCCTTGGTAAGCGTAGATCAAAAACGATTTGGGAGTATAATACATCCTCCCGTAAAATTAAGGCACTCCATACATCACGAACAGGAATACTGACCGCCCCTGTTATTAATCCGTATATAATAGAAATCTCCACTAATAAAATGGCAGCGATTAGAACTATCCAACGCTTCTTTTTTCTTGGATCTCCTTGCTCCATTTTCCTCTCGACAGTTTGTTCTTTAGGTTGTATTGGTTTTAAAAGAGCAAATAATATCGTCATCTCTTAATTCTCCAAACTATCTAAGCTTTCTTTTAAAAATTGCAGTGCATCGACAATACGTGGTCCTGGATTTGTTCCAAATAGCTCATGAGGTAAAACAATAATATTGTTGTTTTTTACGGCATTTAAGTTATTCCATGCTGGATTTTGGGACATATCCATTTCAAAACGGTTCTTGGCATCATTTGCCTCACCGTGCGCCATAAAATAAATCACATCTGGATTTGCCTCTAAAATACGTTCTAAACTTAATTGAGCATACGTTGGGTACGTATCTAAGTTAGGCAGATCCTTAGCAATATTTTCAGCACCAGCTAGCTCAAAAAGATTTCCTGCTAATGATTTTGGTAGTGCCGCCATTGTTTCATCAGGCGTACCAAAAACGATCAAAACTCTGGCAGGATTTTCGCGATTTATCGCTGAAATTTCTGCCACTTTATCGTCTATTGTTCTAACTAATTCTTCCGCACGATCATGTTTTTCCAAAAGATCACCGTACATCCTTATTAGATTTTTAATATCTTCTAAACTGTCGCCCTGTGTGAGTACAACATTTAACCCAAGTGTTTCTAGCGTTGGTACATCATCCATATTTAAACGGGTATGACCGATAAACATATCCGCCTGTAAGCTGGCAACCTTTTCAAAGTTTATTCCCCGTGGATATCCTACTTCTTCAAGAAATGCCGCTTCTTCTGGTCTTACAACACCACTTGCTTGTGGCCGACCAACCACTTCTCCACCTAATGCATAAATAATCTCCATGTCGGCAGGAATAACTGTAACGATCCGTTTTGGTTGCTCATTAAAGGTTATTTCACGACCGGTTAAGTCTGTGATTGTTAACGGGAACGGGCCTGCTTGGGCTTGCTCATCTTCCTCAGTTACTTCACTTACTTCTTCAGTAGTTTGGTTTACATCACTTTTTTTCAATATCTCCAGAATCTGCATAACTGTCCTGGCTACCACACCCCATAATAAAAAAAGATCATCGATAATAAAAGAAACATTAAAATTCCTGTTCGGCTGATTTTACGAAAATTAACCCTCACACCAAATCCCCCTTGTGATTACTAAAAAAATCTTAATTGAAAATAATTCTCATTATCAATTAGTTGCTTAAATCATATCCCTAATTTTGCAGTACTAAGAATAAATGTATAACCCGAAACCCTTGATATAACTATCGGTTTCGGGCATTTTTATTTTATTTTCTTGTCGAATAATAGTGGATTAATGTAGATTAATATAGTATAATGTAAGTAATATCAAGGATTTGATCGGGAGGGTAGCCATATGTTTCTTCGTAAAATGAAAAACAAAAAAACTGGACGAACATATTTGTCTATTGTACATAGTTACCGTGATAAGGTTACTAAAAAGACTAAATCCAAAACGATTGAATCTCTTGGCTACCTAGATGAATTGGAAAAACAGTATGAAGATCCAATTTCTTATTTCGAAGAAAAGGTCAATGAAATGAATAAAAAGCAGGGAACGGTTTCTTCTCCCATCACTATCAGCATGGACAGAGGAGAGCGGGTTCAAACCGATGGATCCAATCGAAAAAATTTAGGTTATGCCGCACTAAGTAAGATCTATCATGAACTCGGTATTCATACCTTTCTCACAAACAGACAGCGACATACAAAGAATGATTATGATGCTAATAGCATCATGAAACTCCTCATTTTTGGTCGTCTGCTTTATCCTGGCTCCAAAATGAAAACGTATCGAAACAAAGATACGTTTTTTGAAAAAATGGACTTTTCTTTGGACGATATCTATCGTTCTCTAACTTTCTTCAATAAGCATAAAGACGCACTCCAACTGTGGATGCATGAACGAATAACAAAACAATATGAGCGCAATACCAGCCTTGTCTACTATGATGTGACGAATTATTATTTTGAGATAGATGAACAGGATGAATTAAGAAGAAAAGGAGTATCGAAGGAGCACCGCCCTGATCCTATTGTGCAAATGGGATTATTCATGGATACCGATGGTATCCCAATTACATATGGACTTTATGCAGGAAATACGCTGGACAAGCAAACGCTCATACCAATGCTAGGAAATGTACAGCGCAACTTTTCACTTGGCAAAACCATTGTCGTCGCTGATAAAGGGATGACTACCGGAGATAACATATGGTATACATTATCTGCAAAAAACGGCTACATTTTAAGCTATTCGATTCGTGGGGCCAATAAAAAATTTAAAGAGTATGTTCTCAACGAGAACGGTTATCGTTCTATCGGCGAAGATTTTAAAATTAAATCAAGACTTTATCCGAGAGAGATTGCCGTTACTGCTAAAAATGGCAAAAAGATAAAAAAAACTGTAGATGAAAAACAAGTTATTTTTTACAGTAGGAAATATGCAGAAAAAGCCAAAGCCGATCGAGCAACAGCATTGGAAAAGGCAAGAGATCTCGTTACTAATCCTTCTAAATATAACAGAGCAACATCAGTTGGTGCTGCTAAATACGTAAAGAATCTTACTTTTGATAAAGAAACAGGCGAGATACTGAATAACGCCAATCAGACGCTCCTTTTTGACGAAGAAAAGCTTCGAAAAGAAGAGGAATTAGATGGGTACTACGCTATTTTGACGAGCGAGTACCAAGAATCTGATGAACGTATTGTAGAAATATATAGGGGACTATGGAAAATTGAAGAGTCCTTTAAAGTAACGAAAAGCGATCTAGAGAGTAGACCAATCTATCTTTCCAGACGAGAACATATTGAAGCTCATTTCCTTACCTGTTTTGTATCTCTTGTCATTGCAAGGATATTGGAGCGACGCTTAAAAGGAAAGTATTCGGTTACAGCCATACTTGAGAGTCTAAAGAAGGCTTCGTGTAGCCATATACAGGAAAACTATTATCTGTTTGATTTTTATGATGAAGTACTTGAAGATGTTAAAGAAGAATTAGGAATAGATTTAGGCCAAAAGTGTCGGTCATTAGGAGAAATTAAAAAAATTTTAGGTGAGGTCAAAAAAGAGTAATTTACACTACAACTTTCTGACAAAAAAGAACAGCCAAAGAACCAGTATTACCAATGGTTCAAGGCTGTTTTTTCTTCATTCTAACTGCAAAAGTCAGGTTATAATCCCACTTATTAGTGGTCAATTACTTTTGGGAAATGACATATTTCTGTCACACTTTTCTATTCATTTGTTATATACTCCCCTTTTTCTATTTGTTAAAATTAAAATAAATTAATTGATAACGATTCTCATTATCGTTAAGATCCTATTACTTTAACTTCAAGGAGTGTACAAATATGATTGGTGTTTTACTTATGAATTACGGTTCTCCAAAAACAATTGATGACCTTGCCAGCTACTACACGCATATTATGCATGGTCACGTACCATCAGAAGAAATGTTAAGAGAAGGCAAACTTCAATATGAAAAGTTAGGAGTAGCAGATCCTTTAGGGACTGTTACCAAGCGGCAAGCTCTGGCCATACAAAACCAATTAAAAACCATATTTAACGAAGAATTAAAAGTATATATTGGATGCAAACATTCCGACCCTTTGGTGGAAGATACGGTAGAAACAATGATTTTCGATGGAGTAAAACGAATAATCACACTACCACTAACCACTTTTTATTCCAAAACTGGTGTTGGGTTATACGAAAAGAAAGTGCAAAATAAATTAGCAGAAATGCAAGTCGATATTCCTGTTCTTAACGTTAACAACTGGCACTTAGATAACAACATTGTTGAATGTTTTCGCACACGGGTAGAAATGGCTCATTCTTGGTTAAGTAAAGAAGTGAAAGAGGATTGCACCGTTATTTTCACGGCTCACAGTCAACCTGGATCAGAAGAAACCCATTTAACTTACACAAGCCAATTCAAAGAATTAGCAGAAACGATTGCTAAAAGTGTCTCCCTCGACTGGCGAATTGCATACCGAAGTCTAGGACCTCAACCTCATTTATGGATTGGACCTGATGTACAAGAGGTAATAAAAGAAGTAGCAAACGAAGGAAAACGAAGCATTATTATATGTGACCTTCTATCGGTCACAGAAAACGTGGAAGTATATTATGATGCCGGTATCAATAGCCAAAAAACAGCCAACGAATTAGAATTAGCTATGTTACGTACACCGTTTTTGAATGATTCGTATGATTTCATATCTGCTTTATGTGGTGTTATACAAAAACAGACCATTACTCATAATAATGCTTGTAACCTAGCTAAGAGTAAATAAGGAAAATTGATGAGTTGATTAGTAATTATTAACTAATCAACTCTTTTTGTATCTTTCAATTGCAATTAAATAGGTTTTTAAGAAAAATCATGGTTACATTATGTTTATATAGGGAAAACTGTAGGACAAGGGAGGGATATGCATGGCAAATCAAAATGAAGGTCACCATGTTCATGAGAACCATCCTCACCAGCATAGTATTGCTTGTGGTCACACGAAAATTCGTCACGATGACCATATTGACTATGTCCATGACGGGCATTTACACCATGAACATAATGGACACTGGGACGAATGTAAAATTCCAGTAAGTGAAAAGAATCCAGATGAGTGTAAGGAAATGGACTGTGGATGTAATCATTCAGAGGACTGTGGTCATGAAATGGTGCCACATGGGGATCATTATGACTATTTAGTGAATGGTCGTTTGCACCATGTTCACGGAGATCATTGCGATGATCATGGACCAGTAGAGCTTGTAGAAGTTAGTAGAAATTAATTAATGATCTTAAAAAGGGTGGTTTCATAAGGCATTCGCCTCTCGTTACCACCCTTTTTACGTTATAGTAAATCAAAATTAAGAAAATCATGGATAAATATATGGCTGTTTCGGCTGATCGATCCTATTCCAGTCTTTTACATGAATTACTGGCAGAACTTGATTATTACTTTTTTTCAACGGCGATTATCCCCCATACCTTTACCCAACCATTTACCTTTCGTAAGTGATCATCATCGGTTGATAATAATAATCCAGTAACATGGGCATCTGCAACACAATGAGTAACTAGAAACCTTCCCAAGAGAACGTGATCATTCAAATTCAATTCATCTAATATAAATCCGTCTAATTCAATGGGCTTATCATAAAAAAGCTCTGGATAGGTTAGAATATGGTTAACATATTTAGCAAAATTAGAATGTTCCAAAACAATAACCGGGCTTTCCAGCATTTCAGTCAATGCCTCATTGGAGTTAATTATGTCTTCAGAATGATAGTGTGTCTGATTTGGTGCATAACAAACTCCCCTTTTAACAGCTTCTGCTACCCCCAGTTCTTTCGATGGAAGGATAAACCCAGTCACTAATGGCAGGACGATAATAGCGTAAATGACAATACTCTTAAATGGAAGTTGTCTAATTTTTTCTTTATCATGACTACAGCCTAAAATCGTGCAGTAATCATGATCCTCCGCTTGCTCTTTCGATATACATATTCTTGGTACCTGAATGAAAAACAGAAATAGAAAGATGATCGAGGCGACTTGGCTAAAAGCAGTATATTGAGGATTAATGAACCTGCTGATCTCCCCCGTATGGTGTAACATAAAAATATATCCAGAAAACAGTAACAAAATGATTGCTTTTACGGCTTGTTGGGAATGAAAATACAAACGGAAATACCTCCTTAAATCCAAGGATGAACGAAAAGCAGTACACCAAAAACGCTCATTGTTATGATAATGATTAAAACAAATACAAAGCGTAGCTTAAAAACGGCCATCATCATGATCGTATTTTTTAAATCGAGCATAGGACCATAAATTAGAAATCCTAATAATGAAGTCTCCGGAAACACATGACGAAAGGAGGCTCCAATAAAGGCATCTGCTTCAGAACAGAGGGATAAAAGGTAGGCAAGCCCCAGCATGATTGCTGTAGAATAAATAATCCCTTCCCCTAGTCCTAATAAGGCGTTTGTAGAGACATAGGTTTGTACAAATGCAGCTAACATTGCCCCCATAATTAAATACTTCGCCACATCGAAAAATTCATCAACAGAATGAATAAACATGGCCTTCATCCTAAGGGATATAGGATAACGATTTATGGTCCGATCCAACTCAAGTAAACTACTGGATTTTTTTAATTGATTTCCTTTAAACAAGAAACTTATAATGGCTGCTATAACTATCGCAATAACAAGCCCTAACCCCATTCGCAATAAGGCTATTCGTATATCTTGTCCAAAAGCCATGTACGTTGACGCAATTACAATGGGATTAATAAGGGGACCTGTTAGGAGGAAGCTACCCCTGCAAAGATAGGTACTCCTTTGTAGACTAATCTTCTTACAATTGGAACAATGCCACACTCACACGCTGGAAATAAAGCCCCTAATACACAACTCATCGCTACTGCCATGATTCGATTTTTAGGTATGAGTTTTTTTTATATGCTCTTCTGTAACAAATACTTGGATAATACCTGCTATAAACACCCCAACTAATACAAAAGGCAACGCTTCAATTAATATACTAAGAAAAATTGTGTTGAAGGCCAAAAGAGATTCGGGCACGATTACTGTGCTCATCGTCCACCGGTCACTTACTACAACATAGTAAAATACAAGTGCTAAAATAATGAATCCTGTTATTTCTGCTAAATTATGTTCGAGACGCCGTATCATCTGACCCTCCACCTAGAATTACTTTCTTAAAATATATGTGGACAAGATGAAAACCATGCTAGTAAATCGAAACAATTACGATTTAAAGAAAAAAGAAAAACAACAAAGAATATTTCATCCCTTGTTGTTTTGGTTTCTCATATATTTAGCTTCTTCCACTCTGCTTTTACTTTCTCCGTATTTAAGTCTAGGCCAATCATTACCAAGTAATGCTTCCCCATGTATTCCGATGGTTCCAGATATGTTCTTTTCATGACATGCTGCAGTAAGTAGCATCCGTCTTTTGAAGGGATGTATCCTTTTGCACGTAACAAGTTAGGTCGCCACTTCTTTAAAAAATTTATCAATTTTCGCCGGCTTTGTCATTTGCATAAAGTTTAAGGTAATCGTATTAATTCGTGAATAGGAACGGTTGTGTTCATGTCCGTGGTCATGCTTTTCATGATGTGAGTGAGAATGTACATGCTTGTTTCTCGTTTCGACAGTGACTTTTTTTCTTTTCTGCCAATACAGCCCCTAACAAAATATCCATATCCACTTCACTATAGGTAGTAAAATAAACAGGTGATACGGGGTTTTGTTTTTTAATTACCTTGCTTATTTTTTCTTTATGAGATGCATATATTAAATCTACTTTATTTACAATCAGTACGTCTGCAACTTCTATTTGCCGCCTTGTCGTTCGAACCAGTTCTCGAACGGACTCGAATATACTATTATACTCTAATACATGCTCTCCATCTAAAACTGTTATTACTTTATCCAAGTAGAGATAATCGATAAGCTTAGGTTCCGTCAACGAGTCAACTACTTCTTCAGGGTTAGCCACTCCAGTTAACTCAATAAAGATAACATCTGGCTTTTTTTGAAGAAGCTTTAGGATGGAATCGGTTACGTCACTTTTTTTACTGCAACAAATACAACCATCCAATAACTTCTCAACGATTTGTTGTTTATTCTTTTCAAGAATAATTTCTCCATCCATATCAGTCTTCCCGATCTCATTCATTAAAACAGCAGGAGTAATTCCCCTTTCTTCACAGCGTTGGAGTAATTGCTTGAGAAGTGTAGTTTTTCCGCTACCTAAAAATCCGCTCAAAACAAAAACCGGGATTTTCCCCATTTTGCTAACCAACTCCTTATCAGATTAATTTCATTTTTTTATTTCTTACTCGCCGTATATTAATATAAAACTTAATTATTCTTATTAAACTTATAAAATATCTTTTCAAAAGACGTTACGTTCTCACTTCTATATCTTGAAATATTCTGCTGTTTGTAGCCCCAGACTGGTTCAGGTATTTCCCCTTATAAGGTTCTGCCTCTTCATTTACTTCCGCAAACACTAATTGACAAATTCTTCTGCCTACAGTTAATTCGATAGGTAGACGATTGGCATTAAATAGTTCTAATGTGATCTGTCCTTTGAAACCTGGATCAACCCATCCAGCGTTTTGAATGAATAATCCTAACCGGCCAATAGAGCTTCTCCCTTCCACAAACGCAGTTAAGTCGTTAGGAAGCTCAACGGTTTCCATTGTCGTCGCTAACAAGAAAGAATGGGGTGGCAAAATAATTTTATCCTTCGTCTCAATTTCCCGATAGGTTGCCGGTTTTTCCAAGGAGACAACGGCATTTTCATGTTCATCGATCGTTAGAAAATGTGTACCTAACCGTAAATCTATCGATGCAGGCTGAATTTGTTCCATGGTAAAGGGATCTATTTTCAGCTCACTTTTATTAATTTTAGACAAGATGGCTTTTCCAGATAATATCACCGTTTATTCTCCCCTTTTCTTCCTATGCCTTTTGTAAATTCCAATGAAATGGATCAGGTAACGTATTCCAGTCTGTATCGTACTCTGACGGTGTTAGTATACATTTATCTAATTCTCTTGTAATTTCACCTGCATCTAAATCTACACCAATAAACACTAGCTTTGTATGGCGGTCTCCAAATTGATCATCCCAATCATCTAATAAGTGCGGGTTTTGTTTAATAATTTGTTCCTGCTCAAGTTTTGGTAGAGAAGCTACCCAATACGTAATCGGTTCGACAGAAACAGATGGTCCGGCTTGTGACATTAACAGTGCGAGATTGTTTCTAGTGGCACACCATACAATTCCCTTTGCCCTCACCACTTCTTCTGGCATGGAGTGAATCCAATTATTAAAACGCTCCGAATGGAACGGTAACCGCCTCATATAAACAAACGAAGAAATGCCATACTCTTCCGTCTCGGGTGTATGCTGCTCATGTCCTTGAGATAACTCACGAATCCACCCAGCTGAAGAGCTGGCCTCTTCAAAATTAAATAAGTTCGTGTTCAAAACTTCTTTTACTGAAATATTGCCATTAACCGTACGAATAATTTTGGCCTTTGGCTGAAGGGTTCTCAGTACCTTCTCTAGTTTCTCTAATTCCGTTTTCGATACAAGGTCACATTTATTTAATAGAAGAATATCGCAAAACTCAATTTGATCAATCAATAAATCTGCAATTTCCCTTGTATCTTCTTCTCCAAGGGCCTCTTTTCGGTCTAGTAAACTCTCTCCAGACTTGAAATCCTTCCAAAACCGATTAGCATCCACTACAGTTACCATAGTGTCTAATTGACAAAACTTCGTTAAATCTATGCCTAACTCTTCATCAATGTAGGAAAAGGTTTGAGCTACAGGTGTTGGTTCGCTTATACCCGTAGATTCAATAACGATATAATCAATATTGCCTGATTTAGCCAACTTCTCTACTTCAATGAGTAAATCTTCCCTTAACGTACAACAAATACATCCATTAGACATTTCCACAAGCTTTTCTTCTGTCCGTGAAAGCTCGCCACCTTGTTCTACTAACTCTGCGTCGATATTAATTTCACTCATATCATTGACAATAACTGCAACTTTAAGAGCTTCACGATTTTTTAGAATATGATTTAAAATGGTTGTTTTACCTGCTCCTAAATAACCGCTTAAAACAGTAACGGGAATTTTTTTAGACATTAACTGTCCCTCCTATATCCACTTGCGTAAATCGTAACTATTACGTTTTATAAGTATATACTACTTTTCTACCCAAAACATGTCAAAAATTATGAAAAAGCCATATTCCTCTCTGCCTTTACTTGATGTGGTATTTTCGGTATGATAATATCACGATGTAAAACGAAATGATTACGATTTAATGCATTTAAGGAGATGATCTGCAATGGCAAAAAAATCAATGGTTGCTAAGGAAAAAAAGCGTCAAGCTTTAGTTGCTCAATATGCTGAATTACGAAGAGAGTTGAAAGAAAAAGGGGATTATGAGGCTTTAC
The DNA here is from genome assembly GCA_021208645.1 of Bacillus sp. (in: firmicutes). Taxonomy (GTDB): domain Bacteria; phylum Bacillota; class Bacilli; order Bacillales; family Salisediminibacteriaceae; genus Evansella. The sequence goes on from JAJOJL010000069.1 coordinate 22,467, forward strand.
GGAAACTCCCTCGGGACTCCAACCCTGCCCGCCTTACAAGAAGATGTGAAATGACTGGGAGACCGAGAGGGGTTCTTCGTAAGTTTAAACTTTCCAGAATTGCCTTTAGGGAACTAGCCCATAAGGGACAAATTCCAGGAGTGAAAAAGTCCAGCTGGTAATTAAGAAAAGCGCAAGGCGCCCGCCTATCGGCGAAAGGAAAATGCTCTGACCGATAAAAAGCGCTTTTTGCTTTTTATTCGGGCAGAAATTTTCACGAGCCTATGGCGCCTGAAGCTAGACATAAATTCGAAGAATTTATATACTTTCTTATCTTTTAAGAAAAGCGCAGACGCCCTTGTAGAAGAAAAGCGCAGACGCCCTTGTAGAAGAAAAGCCTAGTTCTACAGGGCTTCTCCTTTATCTTTATTGCTCGGAAAGGGGGCTAAAGATGACAATGGTAACACAAATTCCCATAACATTAGTAACGGGAATATCTGAACTTGTAAAGCTGGATGTAATAAAGGAAATGAAACGAAAAGACAAGTCTAACGTCATTCTTTATCGCGATTTAAATGTAACATATAAGAAAAGTTCAGAAGAATTTACTTTGGATGAAAAAAGGCTCACTTCCGTCATTCATGATTTGGTAGCTGACAATAAAAAAGACCTTCTTTCCATAATAAATATTGTTCAAAACAATGATGGAACTAACCATATCGTTATTGATGTCGAAATGGAAGCAACTCTCCAGTTATTAACGAGATTTGGAATGACAGAGAAGGACCCGCTTCCAATTCAAAACCATATTCATGTAGTTGATGCTAATAAATTTTGGTTCCAATATGCCTCCATGGATTCATTATTGAAAGCTTCAATTATTGAAGAAACAACAGAAATGTATATTGGGGAGTTATTAGGTGCGCAACTGGAATTAGCGAACATGATTGTATTAGCCAACGCTGATCATTTGAATGAAGAGCGCTTATCTGAACTTTTTTTGGTTTATAAGTAAACTCAATCCGCTGGCAAACATACTAACAATGAGTGATTTCAAACAAAATAACACCATTTTTAAAGGTTCAAAAAAACACCATACCCCTGAGGAGTTATACACCTATCAGTTAGAAACATTTATGCCAAAAACGCCTTTAAAGCTCGTGGGAGACTTTGGAATCGATACGTATATTTATCAAAGTACTCACCCCATTTCCTTGGAACGACTGGAAGAATTTTTTTCGAATCTTCCTGATGGGACACTCCGCACAAAAGGGAGATGTTACGTTCCATACAACAATGAGATCCACTATATATCACATATAGGTCCAACTATTGAAGTCTTCTCTGAGGAATTTGTTCATTATAAAAAAGCTGCTAAGGAATATTTAACAGAGTTTTTATTTATTGGCGATCAATTGGAACCCCTTGATATAAAAAAACGATTAGATAATTGCCTATTGATTGATGAGATACCAAATTTCAAAGAATCACTAACATAAAAACATACTAATAGCTGCAAAAGTAATTTACTCTTGCAGCTATTCTTTAGTTAAAAGGAGAAAGGGAAAATGAATGATATACCTGTTACCATTCTCACTGGTTATCTAGGCTCTGGAAAAACAACGTTACTAAATGAAATTTTAAAAGGAGCCCATGGTGAAAGAATCGCTGTAATTGTAAATGAGTTCGGTAAGATTGGCATAGATAATAAGTTAATTATTGGTGTAGAAGAGGATTTAATCGAACTTAGCAACGGCTGTATTTGCTGCACAGTTCGCAGTGACCTTACTCGAACCCTAACGGAACTAGTTGAATCAAAGGGGGATGCTTTTGATCGTGTATTGATTGAAACTACAGGTCTCGCTCACCCTGGTCCGATTATTCATTCCTTCTATTCTGATCCCTTCATATTCGACCACTATAAGTTAGATTGTATTGTCACTGTCATTGATTGTTACCATATTATCAATCAACTCGAACGCTCGTTAGAAGTAAAAGAACAAATTGCTTTTGCAGACATGCTTATATTAAATAAAGTGGATCTTCTTATCAATGAAACAGATTTGAACACAATTAAAAATAAATTGAATATCACCAACCCTACTGCTAACCTATTTGAAACAACCTTTAGTCGAATTGAGGTGGATAAGTTATTTAACATATTCTCATTTAATCTTCCAGACAAATTGGAAATACAATCCACTGTAACTAAGGAAAAGGCCCATCAGGAAGATATCAAGGCGATTATTTTACGAAGTGATTTCCCCCTCGATGTAAAAAAATTAGATATGTGGATGAATATACTTCTCGACCTGATGGCACCGAAGCTATACAGGTATAAGGGGATTTTACATATTAAAGGTTCAGAAAAACGAATGGTTTTTCAAGGCGTCCATTCTTTATTATCTGGCTCACTGGATCGAGAATGGGGATTAACGGAAGAACGTGTTAGTGAAATGGTGGTAATAGGTAGAGATTTAGATGAAGACTGGTTCCAAAAACAGTTCCAGCTTTGTGTTGCTCAATAGCTCTAAATAAAAACTAAAGTAAGTTCCACTTCTCCCCCCACATGAATATAAATAAAATAAATAAGTTTACCGAAGGAAACTTTATTTCGTCAACTAAAATATTTTAGGGAGGGGCGATAATGAGCGAGTCAGTTGCCTTAGTCATCATCATTTTAATCATTATTTCGACCGTTAAAGTTAAAAATTCTATTCTTAAAAAATATTCGAAATAAATTTGTGGAGTTTTATTATGAATAACAAGAAAGTACGATTTCAGCAACTAGAATCCTTAGAAATCGTGCTTGTTCATATTACTCTGTTTTTAATACAATTGTTTTAAAAATAAGAAAACACGGCTTCAAGCAACTTTCTTGAGCCGTGTTTTTTAGTTCTATTGAGTTAAACCTGCTACAAATACTTTTACATTTTCTCTCATCATGCCGATGTATGTTTCTGCACCGCTACCTTCAGCACCAACTGCGTCTGTATATACTTCCCCTGCAATCGGAACGCCAGTATTATCAGAAACTGTCTGCATGTATCGCTTATCAACCGTTGTTTCAACGAATACTGCTGGAATGTTTCTTTCCGTAACAAGATCGATAATACGGTTGATTTGCTGTGGTGTACCTTCTTCATGGGAGTTTATTTCCCAAACGCCTTCTGTTTCGAAGCCATAATCCGCTCCAAAGTATTTAAATGCGTTCTCACTTACCACGATAACACGGTACTCTTCTGGAATTTGTGCTACTTGTTCTTCAATCCAAGCATCCAACTCTTCTAACTCAGCAATATATGCTTCGGCATTTGCACGATAGATGGATTCCCCTTGAGGGTCTCTTTCTACTAAATCCTCTACAATATTATTTACATATTTGATAACATTTTTCGGGCTTAACCAAGCGTGTGGATCGTCTTCATCGTCACCTACTAATGGAATCGGTGTTACACCGCCAGAAACTTCAACTATTTCTGTTTCTGTTACATTAGAAACAATTTTTTCTAGCCACTCTTCTAAGTCCAATCCGTTAATATAAAATACATCAGCGTCGCTAACCTTTTGAAAATCACTAGGTACTGGCTCATATTCATGAGGCTCTTCTCCAACTGGAACAATGTAATCAACAGATCCATGGTCTCCAATAATATTAGCGATAATATCCCCTAATACAGAAAAGCTCGTTGTGATTGATAATCCATCTCCAGCATCAACAGCAACTGTTTGACCGCCACTTAAACCTTCAACAAATACCTTTACATTTTCTCTCATCATACCAATATAAGTCTCTGCACCACTGCCATCTGGACCTACTGCATCTGTATAAACTTCCCCTGCGATTGGCACACCAGTATTATCAGACACAGTTTGCATGTAGCGCTTATCTACTGTACTCTCTACGAATACTGCTGGAATATTTCTCTCCGTCACAATATCAATAATACGATTGATTTGCTGCGGAGTACCTTCTTCATGTGAGTTAATTTCCCAGACACCTTCTGTTTCAAATCCATAATCTTCACCAAAATATTTAAAAGCATTCTCACTTACGATGATGACTCTATGTTCTTCTGGAATTAGTTGTACTTGCTCTTCGACCCACGCATCAAGTTCTTCTAGTTCCGCAATGTATGCTTCTGCATTTGCACGGTAAATAGATTCTCCATCTGGGTCTCGTTCCACTAAATCTTCAACGATGTTGTTTACATAGGTGATAACATTTTTCGGACTTAACCAAGCGTGAGGGTCGTCTTCATCGTCACCAACTAAAGGAATTGGGGTTACCCCTCCAGATACTTCAACAATTTCTGTTTCCGTTACATTAGATACGATCTTCTCTAACCATTCTTCTAAGTCTAAGCCGTTAATGTAAAATACGTCGGCGTCGCTAACTTTTTGAAAATCACTAGGTACTGGCTCGTATTCATGTGGCTCTTCTCCTACAGGCACAATATATTCGACAGTTCCATGGTCTCCTATAATATTTGAAATTATATCGCCTAAAACAGAAAAACTAGTGGTAATATTTAAACCATCACCCTCTACCTCTCCTGTTGAATCCTCTGAACCACATGCAGCTAAACCAAAGCTAATTAATAAAAATATACTTAATAAAATTTTCTTCATTTTTTAATTTCTCCTCCCTGACTCTTCTGTTTTCGTTCTCTCGTTTGTTGAAGATAGTGAATTTACCAACAATAAGGGGATTTTTACCTTTACCTTTTTTGTCCACCCCTAATTTTTTTGCGCTGAGGAAACTTTCGAAGCAAAAAAAACTAACCTTTCATTTAAAAAATGGACTCACCCTTTCGTCTTTTTTTGGACTAGGATCATTTTTTTGTTATAGGTTATGTTTGTTTCCCTAATGCAACATTCTAGATTATTATAAAAGATGTTTAAGCATTGTGTCTACATTTTTTTTATTAAAAATTGTCTAGTTTTTTACTTTCTCTTTTTATAGGATTAATTACTGCATCAAAATATCTGTATTAAACTATTAATGGTTTCAAAAAAATTGTGCATATAAAATTTCAAAATCACGTTATTCTCTAAAGGGTCTGTTAGTGGATAATGTTGATTTTGGATATGCGTTGATTTTGCGAAAGGAGCGAGACTCCAGCGACGAGCGTTACTTCGTGCAAAAACTACGAGTTGTCTCGACGGATTCAGCAACAGAGCGATACTAGCAGAGGAAGAGACAGGATAACTGCCGAAGACCCCACAGGGAAAAGGTTGGCAATAGCTTCGCGCGTTGCTACGACTACTGAAGCGGCTAAGATCTTGCTTTTTCAGTAGCCTCCTCGGAGGCTGAGGCGTTGCCTGCGGAAAGCGAGCTCCTGTAGCATAAATCAACAACAAAGACTAACAGAGCTTCTCTAAAAGAAGCTAAATAAAAAGACATCTTATAAAAAGATGCCTCGTGAAAGTTTATGCATTTACATTTTTTTCTGCTATTAAGTCCTCTAATTTTTCCTTTTGTGCAATTAATTCCTCTAACGTTGGTGATTGTCCCCCATTCATTTGATTCATATCAGGACGGTTTGGGTTGCTTATATTAAAAGGCTGGGACTGAATTAATCGATTTAACTGATCGCCATTCTGATCATAAATTCGATAACCCACCGCCCCTACTACTGCTCCTGAAACAAATCCCATAAAGAAATCATTGTTAAATGCCATGTTAACTTCCTCCTATTACAAATTTAATATACGGCTTTCGTTCTATACATATCATGTAAAATTTCAAATAAGTTAACAAACCAAGTGACTAAGGAAACCTGTAATATGTTTTGTGTACCTAGTGAGAGCATCGTAATAATACCCGTAATAATATCTGGGTGACCCAATTTGCTTTGCCCTTGATTACCATGTGATAATACAGTATACCCAGTAGATATAACAACGGCATAATCAATAATGTCCGGTCTTGGCCTTACTGACTTTCTAGTAAAGGCAAGAAGCAATAACGCCCCTGATATAATGGACCTGAACAAATCCTTTCTTACAGACGGAGTAACTTTTCCCATAAAATTATTGATCGGATCTATATATATATTTTCAAAAAATATTGATACATACTGTATCAGCGTCTTTCGTTCAATAGTTTCCTCTTCATATTCAATTAACATGGATTGAATTATTGGTTCGATCCGTACTTTTTTTACTCCATTTAAAGAGGAAAACATTTTCCTCTATTACCTCATATGTTTTGTTATCCCCCAGTGAAGGAATTATTATACGAAGACGACCGGAAATATCATGGACTATTGTAAATTTTTCTTGCATCATGCTTTCACCCCCTTAAAACAATTCTTGCACTATTAAACACAGTAAAAATAGTAGCCCCATTGTGTATCCCTGCACCAGTAATGGGTGAAATAGCCCCGACTGCGCCAAGTAATATAGCCGCACTATTTACCAACATGGTTATCATAAAATTTTGTTGGACAATTCCTAGTGTTTCTTTTGAAAGATATACAGCATGGGCCAATGTTTTTGGGTCGTCAGACATAATTGTTACATCACTAGCTTCAACGGCAATGTCTGTACGCTTTGTACCCATCGTTACACCGATATCTGCATAAGCCAGCGCAGGTGCATCGTTTATGCCATCTCCTACCATCATGACCACATTCTTTTTTTGCCGGTATCGTTTAACATAATCGGCCTTATCTTTAGGGAGAGCTTGGGCCCGATAGGAATCCAAGGCTAATTGTCTAGATATATCGCTTGCTGTATGTCTCTTATCTCCCGTTAACATGGTTACTTCAGAAATTCCTTGTCGACGTAATGACTGGATTGTTTCAGCCATTCCAACCCTTATTTTATCCTCAATAGTGATGATCCCTATTAATTGCTGATCGTAAGCAACGTAAACAACATTTTCCTCTTTTTGAATTTTTTCTAGTTGGGCTTCTACACCGGAAAAACAAATGTTGGTTTCATTCATAAACTTAAAATTACCTACTAAAATAGGCTTGTTGTATATGAATGCTTGTACACCACGACCAACTACATTTTCAATTTTGTCGTGATCGTGCTCCGGTACAGTATCTCCTATTTCATGTGCCTTTTTTAAAATTGCCTCTGCAATGGGATGAGAAGAGTGCTCTTCTGCAGAAGCAGCATATAAAATTACATCTTCCTCCGTAAAACTACTATAAGCTCTCACCTTCGTCACGATTGGCTTACCTTCTGTGATTGTTCCTGTTTTGTCGAGAATAAGTGTATCTGTTTGGGCAAGCCTTTCAATAAACTGGCCACCTTTAACAATGATTCCTTTTTTGGCAGCTTGTCCTACTGCTGCTGAAAAAGCTGTTGCTGTGGAAAGTTTAATGCCACAAACAAAATCAATCGTTAACATACTTAAAACACGATCCCAGCTTCTTGTAGTAACATACACTATACCTGCCATGAGAAAAGATATTGGCACAAGCTGTTCCGATACTTTTGCTGTTAAAGATTGTATCGGTGCTTGTTTACTTTGCGCTTCTTCAATGAGGCGGATCATTTTTGTTACTGCCGTATCTTTGCCAACATGCTGTACATGTATTTTTAACTGCCCTTCCTTCAATATACTTCCTGCATAAACTTCCTGGCCTTTTTCTGATTCTTTCGGAAGGAACTCTCCCGTTATGGAAGATTCATCAACTGTACCTTTTCCATCAATAACCTCTCCATCAACGGGAATTTTCTCACCATGAAATACAGCAATAGTATCCCCTTTTTTCACAACTTCTATGGGCACCTTCGTTTCCACCCCATCTTCATTTACTTTCCAAATATAGGGGATGTCCAAGCTTAACATCTGACTGACATGATTCCTCGTACGTTTGGCTGTATAATCTGTAATTAATTCGCTGACACTTCCCATGATTAAAATAACTAAAGCAGATTTTGGATTTCCTTTTAGTATAGAAGCAATAATGGCTGCGGAGGTTAATGTGTCCCCATTAGCACGCTTCTCCTTAATAAGGGTAGAAACCCCACTTTTAAAAATATCTGCTGAAAGAGCTACTGCTGTTAGGGACGTTAAATTTTGCATTTTCCCGTAACCAATCCTATTTAAATTTACATTCACCTTAAAAAGATTATCTAATACAAAGGCAGTACCCCCGAACAACACCCTTAGTTTATTTAGATCCACGGGGAATGAATTCATTGTTAAAAGTCCATCTTTCCGAAACTGGTTTTTTATCATGTTCATAAGTTGATTCCCAGTAACTACAGGGGGGTGATATAGAAGTAATGAATTTGTTTCAGCAGTATAATTAGCTGAATATACGTACGGGAGTTTACGAAAAGTAAACTCTACCATTACAGGGGTTAACTCCGTATCTAGTTTTAGTCTCGTTCGTCCAGGTAATGTATGTAGAACCTTACTAAAACGAATCATTATCGATGTCCTTTCGGTTGGTAATGATATTATACGCCCAAAATAACAAACTGCTTGAAAATGCGGGGTTTTTCGAAAATCCAGAAACACCTTTTCCCAGCATTAACAAAACAAGTATGGAATCCAAATCAGCTATTGCTGATGTTCTTTTTTGATTTGACCATCAACTGTCTGTACTGTTTGTCTCATTTTATCCATGATTTGAGATTCCAACTGTGGATAAGCAGCAACGGCCGATTCCACCGCTTGAAGGAGAATTTTATCAAACTGTTCTTGAGTTAGATGGGGAACATTAAACTCAAGGAGCAAACTTCCTGAAATGGGGGATGCTACAGCTTTTGTAACAATGGCGTCGTTAGCTAATGCTTTTTCTATATTGACGGCAACTACTTTATCTTTCCACCGGTCACATTGGATCCTAACACGCCCAGGCATTGCATGAATTACTTGAATTTTGTGATCTCCAAAATAAGAAAGTATTTTTGGCACAATAAGGGATGCACCTAAACCAAATAAAGACGAAAACATTAGAGGGGTCCCTCCGTTCGTTGTTGTTCTACTTAATTTCATTTAAAATATTGGTTAATTTTTGAAACCATTTTTCTATTTGTACTTCGTTATGTATTGGCTCTGTATTGTATGTAATTAACAAACTACCTGTTTCCTTTGTAAAAACAACTGCATAAATCCGTTCTTCTTTATTTAATTCTTCTATTATTTCCCTTAAAATATACGCATCTTCTTTCCAATGCTGGGAGCCTAATCGAATTCTGCCTGGTATAAAATGTAAAATTTTAATTTCATGTTGTTTGAGTAATTTTTTTTATCTTGTTTAGGTAAATAATTTTTTTCATTGCAGAGATCATGAGTTAGCCTCCTTTTCCAATTCTTTGTTAATAACTATGGGAATATTCCTTGTAAGAAACTTTATTTGATCTGCTTGAATATAATATTAGGGAAAACTAAATAATTTATTATTGTATT
>JAJOJL010000012.1 GCA_021208645.1 Bacillus sp. (in: firmicutes)
ACCTGTGATGAGTACGTCTGCTTTCTTCCTACTTACGTCATAACACCCTTGTTGATTTAAATAGAGTAATTTTGTACTCCCTATTTAACGCTTTGCTTCACTTATACTCGTTAACAGACCTAGTATTGGGTACGATTCCACAGCTTTCCAATCCTTGGGCATTTCTCCACCGGAATCTCCCCTAACAAAACCAAGAAGGAAGCTGTCCACGGAACGTGGACGCTTCCCCAAGCACACTACTAATCAAGAATTTAACTAACCTCTTCGCCCTTCAACATCAACCAAGACCCTAATCCACAAAATCACTCATTTTCAGCCCTCACCTAACTCCAACAGCTCCGATACCGTAACAAACCGATACCCTTCCGCCTTCAAACGAACAATTATCGGTTCGACTGCAGCCAACGATTCTCGGCGACTGTCATACATGACATGCAGGAGGATAATCCCCCCGGGCTCTACGTTTTCCACCACATAATCGGCGATCCGCCCTGCATCCATCGAAACCTCTGGATAAGATTCAGGTTCAACACTCCATAAAATGGTTTTCCGATCTTCCCTCCATAAAAAATAAGGAACTGCCAATAACCTTCTACCATAAGGCGGCCGGAAATGAATCTCCCCTTCATAGCCAGCCTGCCGAATCAACTTGTCAGTCGCCTCCAACTCCACCCGCACAAACCCAGGCGACTTAAAAACCATCCTCGAATGGGAGAACGAATGATTACCGATTTCATGTCCTGCCTCCACCAACGCAATGGCACCATCTATATCCTCCTCGATTTCTCGCCCTGTTAAAAAGAACGTTCCCAATACTTCATGGCTGCCCAACACCTCAATAACCTCAGCTGTATTTTCACCAGGACCATCATCAAAGGTCAGCGCCACCACCTTTTCCTCCGTTGCCACGTCCGTTACCAATCCGCCAAAAAACTGGAAGCTCCGCGACTTCGATAGTTCGTTCGTGAAATAGACCGCTGCCATCAAAACAACAACACAAACCACTACAACCATAACTTTTTTTCTCATGCTTCCTCCTAAATTAACCTAAGGCCGTCTTCCACTCATACAACCACAAATGCATAAGCACCACTTCCAGTCTTCTACACAAGCAAACCTATTATATTATCGAGCCTCAAAATTACCAACTCCCATCCTCTACTACCTTCGTTTTTCGTGCATATATTTCATCCACTTCTTTTGTTTATAGGCAAAAATCAGGAAACCAACGCCACCAACAACTCCAGCACCACTGGTAATCCACAACACTAGCTCGTGTTCCAAGTAAATCCCAACAACGACCCCTACCAAGCCTAATATAACTAACTGATAGAAATGCTTTTTATAGTTTTCATATATCACAAATTGAAACTGTCTCCGCTGCTCGTGCTCCTTCATATCTTCAAGCTTCTCAGGCAACTTCAAAAACTCCACCGCCGAGTGGATCACCTTGAATCCAGGCATGGACTGGAGCCAATTCCACACGAATGACCATTTATTGTTGCCCTGCCGTTCGAGCCATTCCATAAACACGGGTTTAACAAACTCCAGAAGTTCGTCATCTCCTGGAATAAGATTACGGATCATCCCTTCCATTGTCACAAAGGATCGCCCTAAAAACACAAATCGCGTCGCACCTGAATCGGCAGTTGCTGAATCATATCGTTCATCTCCAGCTTCAGGGCCAAAATATCCATTTCCATCAACTGTGCTGGCTGAAAGGTTGACCATTCCACTAGCACACGCTCGATGGTGCGCGGATCCGCTTCCGGCAGCAAAAATCCAAGCTGTACTAAATTATCAACGGCTTTTCGATAGTTTTTTGCAAGGAAGCTTTCTATTAACCCTTGAAAATAGGTGGCGTCTTTCTTTGTAATCTCCCCTACCATTCCGAAATCAAGGAGCACAATTTGCCCTTCACGAGTTACCAACACGTTGCCAGAGTGAGGGTCGGCATGAAAGATGCCTGGCTCCAACCATTGTGGCAAGAACACTTGCACCAGCCGGCGGGCTAATTCTGCACGACTCACTTCCAACTGATCCACCGCCTCTTTATCCGTCAAGCTAATACCCTTCACCCATTCCATCACCAGCACCCGGTCCGTGCAAAGCTCTTCATAAACGCCAGGCACCTGCACCATCTCTACTTCTTTAAAGCGCTCTTTGAAAAACAATAGTGTGTTCTTTTCCTTTGTAAAATCCAGTTCACGTTCGATGACTTCCTTCAATTCCTTAAACAAGACTTTAAAATTTACAAACCCTTTTGGAAGGGGGACGAGGTGGTCAGCGAACCAATGATAATCTTTAACGTGCGGAAATCCGTTTGGACGATGGATTGGATGTTTGGCCGCTGCACCTTTACTGCCACCTCGCTGCCATCCTGCAAAACTCCTTTATACACCTCACCGATGGAAGCGGAAGCGACAGCTGTTTTTTCAATGGAAAGGAAGTGATCTTCAATAGCACCGCTCCACTCCGATATGAGAATCGCCTCGATTTCTCTCCACTCAGACGGGGGCACCTTATCCGTCAAATCCTGAATTTGACGGATGAACGATTGGGGGAGCAGGTCGCCACGGATGCTCAACAGTTGACCGATTTTGATGAGCAGACCTTCCAACTCAAATAACGTCCTCCGGAATCGCTTGCCAATGCTTTCCCAAAGCTTGTCCCACTCTTGGGGAGACTTCTTCGTGAATTTATACCAATACACTTGAATGAAAATAATGAATGCCATCCACAACACTTTTGTCATGCGACGGAGCTTGCTCTTCACCTTCATAAACTCCACTCTTTTCTATTCTTTAGTAAAAGGGAGTTTTGTCTTGAGCAAGTCATGATAGTAATACCCCCCATATCCCCTATAGTTTAGCACTTTTTACCATTACAAAGTGAAAAACTAGCTAAATTCACATTGAGATTGATGGAGGATCTGTTCATGATTTGTAGTTTTATGGCAGGCAAATCTTACTTCAAGGCTTACTGTTTTTGCAAAAACAATGTACATACATTCCCAACTTTGTTTCATGATAAAGACCTGTTGGCTTTATCAGTTAGTCTTCTAAGAAGCCTAGTAAATGCATAGGAGATTAGAGAGATTGCGGCACAAATAAGGAACAGATAAAATTTATTCATCCCTTCTCTAAAAACAACGAGACCGAGCCACTCTTCTATACTGGCGAAGCCAAAGGCCATGATTGCGCTCAAGACAATTGCATACACGTAATAATTCTTTTCATGGTTCGTGCAATATTGGTATGTGAGCAAGAATAATACAGGGAGTACGGATGCAGTCATATTGATGGCAAACGGCAAGATTGGGGTTAAAAAATATGTATGGGCGAACAAACCGTACCTTTCTAATGGCAAATTGACATACGTCCACAACATATGGACCGTATAACCGAAAAAAAATATTTCAAATATCCTGGTCTTATCCACCGTAAAACACAAGATGATGATAGGCACCACTAATAAGGCCACCGTCAACCAAAACTGCCATGTCCCCATATGGGAATAATCGTGCCAGTAGGCGGAGATTAATTCGTTTAATTGATCGACTTGGCTGAATAACTGCTCCCAGTATTGTTCAAAACTCATTTATCTTCCCCCTTCATTCTTGTTAATTCGACGTTTTTTCCTTCGTAGATATCTTCCTTTACTTGATTAAAAATCATTTTCTGCTGTTGACGTGAGCTGTTACTTTAATATACCTATTGGAACATTTAACAAATTCCAAAGGACAACACTACAAACAATGGACAATACCCACGCCACCAAAGGACGGTGGTGATGGATTTTTAGCATGACAAATAAGATAACATCAAACAAGAGGGACCACCATAAATTCCAATCATTATGATGCTGGATTAAACCCATATATAAATCAATAACTTCTAAGCCTATGTAAATAAACACCCATAATCCAATCCATAGCCCTCCCTTCAGCAACCCTTTCGGAAATCTACCTAGAAAAATCAGTACGGTTGCTGGGTAACGGAGAAACATGAAACTCATGACCAAGAATGAATCATATTGAAGTAGTGGAATAATTTCATCGAATTCCCATAAGGGATAGTTATAGAAAATAAAGTTATAAAATAAATCGCCAATAATGAAAAATAGGATTGTCGGATAGTACTTTTGCCAGTTTCCATTCCGCCAGTCTCCCCATCTCCATGCAGCTGCTACAAAAATAATTTTTATGAATAAATGTACCATGATCCATGTCCTTTTGATTGTTTTTTTTATATTCCCCCTAATTTCGTAAGGTCATGCAAGAATTGAATCCCCATTTATGGGGAATGAGATTTTCAAAATGGATAATCTAATTTTGACAACAGACAGTACTTCTATTTTGGAGAGGAGACTTACCTCATTACATATCAATAATTAATTCTATCCATACTAAAAGTACCTTATTAGTCATAGACATCCGGAGGTCTTACCTTGACATACTCACACCATTTCCTAGCTACCATAGTATCCATTTCCATAGATTATTCGAACCCTACGTGGGATGAAATCATTGAAATCAGGAATCTTTCCAAGGAGCTACTCCTCAACTACTGGCTGAATGAAACTGTTTTTAGCTTAAACTGGTGGTTTCTCTTAATTACTACCATCGGTTTCTTCGTAATTTGGGTCATTGTTTTAGATAAAACTCGGATCATTGAGATTATGGTTTACGGCCTTCTAATTGGTACATTGGGGTTTATCCTTGATATGATTGGCATTTCATTTGTATTGTGGTCCTACCCGGACCGACTAACACCAGTAATGTCTTCCATGATGGAAATTCATAAAATGCATATGCCAGTTTTTTATATGCTAATTTATCAGTATTTCCGTACATGGGGGAGGTTTCTCGTTGCCATTACGATTACAGCCTTCGTGTTTGCTTTTGTTTTTGAGCCCATAACGGTTTGGCTTGGTATCTATGAAATATACAATTGGAATTACGCTTATTCCTTTCCAATTTATATAGCGATCGGTGTGTTTTTCAAGTGGCTGATAATGAAGCTAAAGAAGGTTGAAAGGGAAAGGAGCCAACCTTACTCATAAACGAACTAACCGACTTACACCTTGCTGATGTAAGCCGGTTTTAGGTGCTTTTTAATTTTGTGAAAACCAATTTGGTGCCGTTTATCAGTTTTATGTGCTTTTAATCCAAGGATAAGGGTTGAACTGTAGCAACGTTGACGCAAACACTTCTTTCGTTAAAGTAGACATCTCTTTTCCTCAACATTTTAACGAAAGGCTCGGCCTCCCTGTTTACCGGGAATCCCCCTGAGGTTGATAATACGGCGGCACCTTCAACCAACCCCGTTTTCGCATAAACGGCTTTAGTTTTGCACTGAAAGTAAGCATTTCAGACTGAAACTCTGCCCAAAGCATACCCACATCATTCCGAATCGCCTGCGCCTGACCGGAAGCGCATTCCACAATGCCTGCTGCCAGTTTGACCGACAGTCCATTAACTAGTTCATCATCGGTCGCTCACTCCTGGAGGGATATCCTCTGGAGAAGATTTAGGCTTCTTTGGGGATGTTGGGGGTAAAGGGATTCCCTCTTGGACTAGAAGTTTTTCCATACGCTCCACCTGTGATAGACACATTTTATACCCTTCTTCCAGCACATCTTTCACTTCCTGGTCCGCTGTGGTGTTTAGCGCCATCTCTTCAAAGTTGGTCATCTCTTTTATGGCTGCGTAATACGTCCAACAAGCCATCACCTCTCCTACATGCATCGGCGTTTTTCCGTCCATATTGGCCATCGATTTCATTGTGTTCCAAAATACTTCAAAGGGATTAGCCATCTTTATTACCTCCTTGTAAAAAAATGTAACCTGACGCTTTTCGTTTTATCCATGCCCTTAGTTAAAGTATGTGAGCCTTTCAGATTATCAGAAAGATAGGATACTTAAAATGCCTTCATTGCTTTTTTTTAGTATGTACTAGTTTTACTTCATTATTTGAAAATGCAAATATAAGTTTTGAAGTTTCTACAGACTGTCATCCGATGAATAACTGTCGGCAATTTTCTTTCATAACACGTCTCCCCTACTATTTTTCTTTGATACTACTCGTATTGTTACCATTTATTTTTAATATAAAACTAATTTCAGGAAGTTTATAATTTGGTTTTTTTCGAACATAAAGTGTTGTTTTAATGAAGTGTCTTGTCTTTTAGGTTTGTTTAGATTAAAATTATTGTGAATAAATGAGCATGCATTTTAAGGAAGGAAGTGCGTAATGATTGGTAAACCTCGAACCCCCTCATGGATGTTAGTCGTTCGCCGCGCATTGTTTTGCCGAGATGGCCTTGATGAAAACCAACGAAGGTATTATTTTAATTTAGAAAATGGTTATAAAGGGGAATGTATTTTTGATGAATATGTCAAAGCTCTTCCCGACGATTGGCTTATCCTTAATGACTTAACCCTTGAACACAATAATACTACTGTCCAAATTGACTCCCTGCTAGCCTCCTCTAAGAATCTTTATCTCATTGACACGAAATATTTAGAAAATGATTATTATTTTAATATGGAAGATGAGCGCTTTTATCCTTGTTTTACAATGGTGACTGGCAAGGATTACCGTGATGCAGTTGCGTCGTTGCGAATCATAATTTCCGCACCATCTTAACCAGTGCTGGCCTTCATCATTTCACCGTTATTAGTCGTCTTGTTTTTGTTCATCCAGCGTTTAGCCTATATGAGTTACCACGGGAACATCCCGC
>JAJOJL010000031.1 GCA_021208645.1 Bacillus sp. (in: firmicutes)
GTTGCCGTAGCAATGAGCGTAGCCGTTGCATGGTCTTAATGTTAGCTTTGAGTGCTCTTCTCAAAGCTAACGCGCAACGAGCGAAGCCATTGCCGATCTTTTTCCCTGCGGGGTCTTCGCCTGTTGCTTTTCCCGCTGGAGTCTCGCTCCTTCCGCAAAAATCAAAAATTATAAAAATCAAAACTGTCCACTAACACAGCCTTGATGAAAAAAAAGGACTGAGACTGGATATTTCTTGTGGTACAGGACTCAGCCCCCTTTTTTTACAACGGTTTTATGGTTTTACAGAATCAGGAATTGTTATACCGATCTCCTCATAATAACGGATCGCACCTGGGTGCAATGGAACAACTGTGTTATTGAGGATCGCTTCTGCAACGGCCTCTTCTGCAGCCCTTGCCGTGTTAATCATGAAATCGATATTTTCATGGTAGGCCTTTACAAGGTCGTATACAAACTGCTCGTTGGCATCCTTATGAACAATCCCAAAATTAAACATGGCAATCGTTTCTAAATCTTCTTCCAGTTGATCATACGTACCAGCTGGGATCGTGAAAGGATCAAAATACGGGAATGCCTCAATGACTTGATCCCTTTGTGCACCAGATATACCGAAGAATGTAATATCCGTTTGCGCCTCTACTTCCATTACGGCCGGGATTGGTACTCCCGCTGCAAATCCAATGACATCCAGTTGACCATCCATTTGTTGACTTACCATGTCACTAGCTCCTGCTTGAACGGAGCGAGCATCTACTCCCAATAATTCGTGAATCATTGGTAAGTACGTTCCAGAAGTTCCTCCAGCAGGTCCTACACCAACATTTCGCTTCGTGCTAATATCATCGATGGATTGAACATTTGGATCAACAGACCACCAGTGGAAAGGCGTTGTGTACATCGGGAAAATAATGCGTACATCCTCTAATTTGTTTCCGTCTGTCCATTCCCCTTCCCCGTTATATCCTTCATAGGCAGGTCCTAATGTAACTAAACCTACATCTAAATCCCTTGACTGAACCAGTTGCATGTTATGAACCGGACCACCTGTTACCTCAATGTTGGAAGTAACTTCGAGCTCACGATTTACCAGTTCTCCTAAACCCCCACCATAGATGTAGTAAAGCCCCCCCTGTGATGCAGTACCGATCGTAATGGTGCTTGGATACTCGTCTCCCCCGCCTTCGCTGCCACCTGCTTCATCATCACCACAAGCTGTTGCCAATAACAACGATACCCCTGCAAGCGCTGTCAACAATGTTCGTGTGAATTTTTTCATTTTCACCTTTTCCTCCCTTTCATAAAGTGAGATTAAGTCCACTTACCCCGTTATTTGTTTTTTGTTTATTTTCTAACAATTCAAATTATATACTTTATCTTATAATTAGTTGGAATTTGTACATATTGGTCTTTTTGTTCTTTTTGTTCACAGGTGGGGTTGGGGAAAACAAAAAAATAAATGCTTGGCAATAGTAATTGCCAAGCATTTATTTCATCCTATATCATATATTCCCTTCAATCAGACCGCCTTCTCGTTTCCGGCCTCCTAACGGGCAAATTAAACCTCTCAATCTGACCGACTATTCGCTTCCGGCCTCCCTACGGGTAAATTAAACCTTCCAATTTGACCGCCAGCTCGCCTCAGCCTCCCTACGGGCAAATTAAATCTTCCATTTTGACCGTTCACTCGCTAGGACCGTCACTCCAGGCAATTTAAACTCCTAAAACCCCAAAACACTCTCAATCTGTCTAAAACTCCACTCCACCCCATCTCCAACCCAACTATCACAACTCCGGATCAATCTGCAGTTTCCGAATCTCTTCCATTAACTCCTCCCCAACAATCCCCTCGTACTCATCATACAAGGGCTTCAAGGTCTTCCGCCACTCTAGCTTTTCTTCCTCAGACAACTCATAGATTTCCGTCATTCCCGTTGCAACAATCCGATTAAACATCTCTTCATTGAGTTCCTTCGCATGGGCCCTCAACCATAAAGTCACTTCTTCCATCGCTTCCTGAATACTATCCCTGTGCACATCAGGAATGGAGCGCCAAAACATCGGATCTACTAAAATAACATAACCTAAATAATTATGATTACTAATGGTCATATATTTTTGCTGCTTATAAAACCCTTTCGACCAAATATTAGAAATGGTATTCTCCTGACCATCCACCAATCCATCTTGAAGCACGTTGTACACTTCATTAAACGGATAGGTTACCCCTGTGGCTCCCAACATACGATAGGTTCGAAACAACGCCTGGCTAGGCATAACCCGGAAACGTAAGCCCTCAATATCCTCTGGGTACACAACCGGTCGCTCATTATTCGTCAGCTGTTTAAAGCCATTATCCCAAAAGGCAATCCCCTGAAAGCCCTTCTCTTCAATACTTTCTAAAAACAACTCCCCCACTCGCCCTTGAAAAGCCTGTTCCACCATCACTTCATTATCAAATAAAAATGGTAAATCCCAAGCTAGCCACTTCTGGTCATGCAACGTCACCTCAGAAAAAGCCGGAGCAATAAGATGCACCTCATGATTCCGCAAAGCTTCAAATTCTTCTTGGGCACTATACAACACCCCGTTTGGGAAAACTTGTACTTCCACCCACCCATCGGTTTTTTCCTTCACCAGCTCAGCAAAATACTGAGCAGCAAGTCCTTTGGGCGTATTTTGCGCCACTACATGGCTAAACCTCAACGTATATTTCTCCTGCAATCCAACTAATTCTTCATCAACAGCGGTTGTATCGGAATTTACTGGTAGTCCAAAGCCAATATAGATTGCCGTGACAATTCCCCCAACAAGAAACAGGACAATGGATAAAACATTTTTCATGCCCGCACCTCATCGCCATCTACTAGCTGATAGAGTTGGATGGGTCTACCAATTGTTCCGTACGTCATTTCCATTTCAACTTGATTAATAGATTCTAAGTAGTTCAAATAACGGCGAACCGTTACTCGTGCTAAGCCAATTTCTGAGCCAATTTCCTCGGCAGATTTAGGCCGGTCAATCCCTTTTAAATAGTCGAGAATTTGTTTTAACGTTAATGGTTGAAGACCTTTCGGCAGTTCGTCCCCCTTCACCTGCTCCTTCGCCAACATTACCTCATCAAGCTTATTCTGGGAAATCTTTTCATTCTGCTTCAGTTGGTCATACATTTCCTTGTATTGCCCTAAAGCTCGCTTTAACCGCTCGAAAGTAAAGGGTTTAACGATATAGTCTACTACACCATAGCGGAGAAGCTTTTTCACGGTCATGGTATCATTAGCGGCAGTGACGGCAATAATGTCCACATCTTGCTGTTCCTGCCGTAGCATCGTCACGGCCTCCATGCCATCCTCCTTTGGCATAAAAACATCTAGAAGAACTAAATCAGGGGATAACTCCCGAACCTTTTCCCTGCCTTCGTAACCATTTGCTGCTACCCCCACTACGGAAAATCCTTTTACTTTTTCCACAAACATTCGATTTACTTCCTGAACCATGAGATCATCTTCAATGAGTAAGACGCGAATATCTTTATCTCCTTTACTTTGCGGCCTCATAAAGACCCCCCTCTTTCCTTTTCATCGGAATTTGCAGCGTAAATACCGTCCCTCGCCCAATTTCACTCTCGATGTTAATAGCACCATCTACCCGATCCACTATTGCTTTCACTAAGAACAGACCAATACCTCTTCCCTCAAGTACTTTAGTTGAAAAGCCCCGTTGGAAAATCTTCCGTTTTACTGTTTCTCTAATCCCATCGCCGTTATCCTTTATTTCAATAGTTAAAAGCTCTTCCCCTTCTTTCATGGAAAAAAATATTTGCTTTGTATCCTGATCTGTCGTCACTAACGCATCGATGCTGTTGTCAATTAAATTCCCACATATAATTACAAAATCATGAATCGTCGTACCTTCTGGATAGTTTAAAAATAAATTATCAGGATCAAACTCAAGCTGAATATTCAGCTCTTTGCAACGACTTCGTTTTCCTAGCAGTAAGCCTGCTAAACTATCATCGTGAATTTGCCTGGCAACGAGCCCCGATACCTCCGCCTGTTCCTCTGATAATTCAAAAATATAGTCCAAAGCTTTCATACCTTGATCAAGCTGAATCAGTCCAGCAATCGTATGAAGCTTATTGGAATACTCATGTGCCTGAACTCTTAGTGCATCCACAAAAGCCTGAACTCCCGTTAATTCCTGTGCTAATCTCGTAACCTCTGTTTTATCTTGGAAGATGGCAACAGCACCAATCGTTTTACCTTGTACACGTATAGGAATACGATTACTTAAAATCGCACGTCCTTGAAGAAAAAAATTCCCGTTGCAACAGGGGGCGATCAATTTTTAACACTTCCGGAAGGCGAGTATCAGGAATCACCTCTTGAATTTTCATTCCTACCACATCACCAGAGGTATTTACTAGCTCCTTTGCAGCCTGGTTAATGACCGTAATACGCTCGTTTTGGTCAATGGCAATAACCCCGTCATTGATGGCATTAAAAGTCGCCGTTCGTTCCACCAGGACCCGTGCCAACTCCTCCGGTTCCATATGAAAAGTTTGCTTTTTAATATGATTAGCTAACAGCCACGCCCCCCACACACCAAAAATGAGAGCGATTACAAAAACACTGCCCATGGACTGAACAATTTCCAAGAGCAGTCCCCTTAAGGTGGGTAGAACATTCCCCACCACTACAACGCCAACCTGCTCACTATTTTCGTTAATAATGGGAACGAAGGATCTCACCGTTTGTCCTCCGTCTTCGGTCATTGCTTTTGACGTATATATATGCTCGGAAAAAGCAGGGTCTTCATCTCCACCTTGAAAAACAGTCCCAATCCGTTCACTGATAGGGTGGGTGATCCGCACCCGATCCATATTTAACACGACAATATAATCTGCATTATTAAGAATTCTGATCCTCTCCACGAGAGGTTGTAACATCTCTGAGGC
Source organism: Bacillus sp. (in: firmicutes) (assembly GCA_021208645.1). Taxonomy (GTDB): domain Bacteria; phylum Bacillota; class Bacilli; order Bacillales; family Salisediminibacteriaceae; genus Evansella. The sequence goes on from JAJOJL010000031.1 coordinate 4,958, forward strand.
ATTTTCACTGTTAACCTGCTCTTGTACGGTTTGGTATTGGGCTACGAGTTGAGCAGTAATTAACGTCATCTGGGAAAGTTCTTCTTCCTTTTGGTCTTTCATATAACCAAGGAGCACAATTGCCCCAATAATTAAGGAGAACAACACGATTCCTACGGAGAGAAGGGTAACCTTCCAACGTATTGGCAAATGCTTAAATCGAACCATCCCCTCCCCCCCCTCTCCATGTATTGACTGTTTCGTCTCTACAAGGTTATCTGCCGTTTCCGTAGCCTTGTATACTCTTCTTTAATATATCATATTTTTTGACTTTTCAGTTTAGTTATCCGATATCTCTACATGGCTCTCTCTTTATTTGCTTCATCATTCCGATTCGTTCCGTTAAGCCAATATTTCACTCTACAAAGAAGTCACAAAACATTCATTATTCGCTCAAAATACCTGATTTTCTTTTCCGGGAAAATGAGTTTTAATGAATTAAATGCTCTTTAATGTATTAACGAAACAAAATTTATGCTCATCAATTCACTAATCTATTTTTAAAAAATTGGAGGGAAAGTATGTTAATCATTGCTCAAATCATTGTTGCCGTCACCCTTATTTTAATGATTACTGGTAAAACACCACTCTACATGACAGCCATCATTGGCTCGTCTATCGCAGCTTTAGTCGCAGGTTTTCCCATTTCTGGCGATGCAGAAGTGACCATCATTGGTCTCATCAACCGGAGTTTGCATCCAGTCATTGCCGATATGGCTGGTGTTCTGTTATTTATTGGCGTCATGGAAAAAACCGGTTTTCTCAATGCCATCATTCGTAAAATTATTTTATTTGGAAGTAAAATCGGCAAAGGGCCTGGCATTGCCAGTGCTGGAAGTATCGGAGCAGGTATGATTGGTGGTCTGACTGGATTTACTCAACCAGCGATTACCGCTGTTATTACTGGTCCTGCTGCCATCAAACTTGGCGTACACCCAAATAAAGTTGCGGGAATCCAAGCACACGCCGGTCACCTTGGAAATTTCGGTGGTTTTACGCACCCGACGCTACTTGCAGTTATTGCCACAGCAGGAATAACTTTCGGAATGATAAATGTGGTCGGTGCCTTAACTGCCCTGTCCATTATTGCCATCAGCTTTGCTCGAGTTAAGCGAGGGGAGAAGAAGGAGAATAAAGAAGTTACGGAAGAGCAAGTGAACGAAATTTTAGCTGACATCCGTAAGTCAGACGACACTAGAACATTCACGTTGGCAGTTATTCCATTCATTGTCTTAGTCGTCGGATTTTCCATGGGATACCCTATCTTCTTAGTGGGAGTCTTTACAGCCATTTTAGTAGCGATCCTTGCAAAAACTCCTTTGTCGAAGGCGGAAGAAATGATGTTGGACGGCGTAAAACGAGTTGCCGTTCCGTTAATTGCCACCGTTGGATTCTTGTTCATGTCTGCTGTCATTAACAATGTAGGAATTGTTGCCTTAGTTACAGACTGGTTTGATCCAGCCCTAAGTGTTGCCCCGATCGTCGTCATGCTCGTCGTTTCTGCTTTAACAGGGCTAATGACCCAATCGAACGCAGCATCCGCTGCCATTGTCATTCCTTTCTTAACGATCGTTATGGGCTACGATGTGTCACCGTTGGCTGCCGCCGCTGCCGCTGCTGGTGGTTGTGCCGTCATGCAGTACTATTTAACTGGGGGACCAGTTGCTGCCTTGGCCACAACGATCCCTGTTGTACCTGGTTCTGAGCTGAAAGCAGCCAACCGTTTCCAACGACCATCCATTTTAGGTGGGTTAGCTGTATTGTTTGTGTTGGTTTTGTTTTTGTAAATCATGATAAGGCATGCGAAAGCACGGGAGTTCAATTCCCGTGCTTTTTCTTTAAGGCTCTGTTAGTAGATAATGTTTATTTTGGATATGCGTTGATTTTGCGAAAGGAGCGAGACTCCGGCGGGAAAAGCAACAAGGGTTGTTCTTGCGACGAGTAATCGCAGGAGCAGCTAAGAGCGTTTACTTCAAGAGGCATCGCTTGCGATGTCGCTCTGAGTAAGCTTCGATTTGTCTCTACGAAGGAAGAGACAGAAGAGCCCGCAGGGATAAAAGATCTGCAATGGCTTCGCTCGTTGCGCGTTAGCTTTGAGAAAAACACTCAAAGCTAACATTAAAACCATGCAACGGCTACGCACATTGCTACGACTACTGAAACGGCGAAGAGCGTGCCTTTTTCAGTAGTCTCCTAATTCTCCACTTCTTCGTATACAAAGTAATCAAAATCGGCATGCTTCTTTCGTCCGCTTAAATCCTGAACACATAGGCCGAGAAATGCTCCTGTAAAGCCTTGGTCCAATCCAGCACCATCCAATACAATGATGGCATTTTCATCGGAAATAGTACTGGCATCTAACACAGGTCCAATCGCTGTCCATTCTTTACCATCATGTGAAAAATAAAATTGCAAATCCATATAGTTTAATACTGCCTTTAAATAGCACCGTTCCCACCCATCAATGGAGATTCTCCCATCTAATGGCTCATCATATTTACCACGGGTATTTGACATAATGCCAATTGATTTCCCTAAGTCTTCATCATGGCTAATATGAAGATAATAATAATTTTTTGTATTGTAATAATAAACAAGACCAGCCATCTGTTGAAACGTATCCGGTTCAAATTCTACCATTGTTTCGGCGCATGCTTGAAATGCTTGTTGCCTTCTTGCAATAAGACTTTGTTCGTTTAGGGAGTTTAATGATTCCCTTCCATATAAGCGTAAATAGCCTGGCCTTTCCTTTAACGATGCCCAGCTTTCCTCCACTGGAACTCTTAAGGAATTAAAATGGATATTTAAAACTTCCTCGTTAAAGTCATCTTTACTCTCCAGAGGTTCCACCAAAAAAACTGGTAAATCCGGTGCATCAACTATTACCTGTGGATCTTCCCCTTCTACGCGAAGCCACCCATCTTCAGTCCAAAAACACTTCTGAATTGCCGTTTCCCTACCTAAGTTGCATTTCCTGACAGGTAGTAACGGGCGACCACAAAGATAGGCCATATACCAATCTCCATTTTGTGTTTCCACTAGGCTTCCATGCCCTGCTTTTTGTAACGGTAGATTAGGCTTTTTAGAAGAAGTCAAGATAGGATTGCATGGATCTACCTCATATGGGCCAAAAATGGAGGGAGATCTCGCCATGGTGACAGCATGGTCGTATCTCGTTCCACCTTCTGCAGTAAGTAAATAATAGTAGCCATTCTTTTTATAAAGATGGGGAGCTTCCGTTAACCCAAGCTCAGTACCTTTAAAATATTTTACTTGGCTACAAGTCTCTCCTCTTTCAAGGAATATTCTTGGAGCAAAATTCCCCCGAAGGAATTCTTTCCTTTACGGTGGTTCCCAAACCATGTTGACTAGCCACTTTCTTCCATCCTCATCGTGGAATAATGATGGGTCAAATCCGCTGCTGTTTAGGTAAATAGGATCTGACCACGGTCCCATAATATCCTCAGCAGTCACCAAGTAATTATGGGTATCTTTAAAGCCGCCGAAATGACTTTTTACATTGGTGTAAATTAAATAAAAAATTCCGTTATCATAGCTTAAACAAGGGGCCCATACACCACCAGAGTCTGGGTTCCCCTTCATATCCAGCTGTGACTTTCTCGTTAACGGCTGGGTAATTAAATTCCAGTTTTTCAAATCTCTCGAGTGATGAATTTGGACTCCAGGGAACCACTCGAAAGTAGACGTGGCAATGTAATAGTCGTCTTCCACCCGTAGTATGGAAGGATCTGGATTAAACCCAGTCAATATGGGGTTGGTAATAGACATGTTTTTTCCTCCTGATTCTAGCAGTATAAATAGTTTTACAAAGGTTAGGGGAATACAATTTCACCTTTAAATAAAAGGGAAGCATGGAAGCAGTTTCCGACGCTGCCCCATGCCTCTATTTATTAGTTTGTTTCTTCTAACCAAAGAATGCTCGTAACTCCCCGTGGATAATAACGGCTTGCCGAAATTTTCCCTGCAATGATTTGATCACTCCAACTCCAGTAGGAAAGCTCTGGATGGGTTAACCATTCCACATGTGCCTTGTCGGCAGAAGTCCCTCTCTCATCCCAGTTGAAACCGAGAATTTCACGATAAATAAACTGGCACAGGTAAATTTTACTTAACCAAGAGTTATCACTCGTAGAGGAAAGCTTCCAGCCACCGTCTTCGAACAAACATGTTCCCGGTTTCAGAACTGTCGTAATATGCTCTTTTAAGGTTTTAATATAAAAGCCATATTTACCGTTTTCATCTAACGCTTCCTTGCAGCCAGTTAAATAAGGAAATATTAATCCTTCAATGGCTGGGATAATTCTTGAATCATTTCCTTCTGAAATAACAGCTGGTATATATCCTCTATCGGTCATTTCATTAGAGATAGTAATTGCTGCTTTTTCTGCTTGGCTAGCAGCTAATTGAGATAACTCCTCTTCTCCAAGCTCACGGAATAGTTTCTCTAAAGCAACATAGACGCCCCAACATTTACCTGCAATGTAAATATTGTTTCTCGCCTGACCTAGCGACACATCCAGGCTGTCATAGGTAGTAATCTCTGCGCCACCTTCCGTACGAGAGCTGTCTAAGCCCATTAATCCATTTCTAAATTCAGGATTTGGATTGTCACGGTTGATCATGCTTTGGAATGTTTCTTTTAGAATCCCGAGGTGTTTCTGTACGAACTCCATATCCTTCGTTTGCTCCACATATACGGTCATACAGCACAACCAATTGATTAGCTCTTCATGGGTCATGTACGAGAAGCATCCTTCTATTCCTGCCACTTCATAGGCTGAATGCCCTGGTCGGGAAAACACATTAGAAACACCCATATCGTGGGTAAAGCTAATCCCACCTGGATAAAGCTTTTCTTCTTTCGGGAAACGAACCTCATCCACATAGCTGTAGCGATTAATGAACAATTCCAACTCATTTTTTACGGTCCATGGATTGTATTTCAATTCAAAGAAAAGCTGGTCTACCGTTAAGTCGAAGGTGTTCATCATCCGGTACTCCCCTTCATTAACGACCCAAATTGGATTTCCATCCATATCATCTAGTAATTGCGTGCTTCCATAGTAGCTTTTAATAGAATGGGCAAGCATGAACTTTTGCTCTTCGTTTAAGTGGCTAGCATCCTCTACTAATGCATTAGCTCCCTCGAATTCTTCCATTAACGACGTTGCATTTTCTAAAGCGTAACTTGCAACTTTTTCGATGGAAGAGAAATAACGGGTATACGTGTATTCCGTATCGATGCCACTCGTAACGATGCCACCTTTATGGAAGCAAATGGCAAAGTTGAATTCCTTCCTTTCATTGGCAGGTACTTCCATGAGGAGTGCCCCCGCTAACCCTAACCCAAATCCGTAATTCACTTCGTGGGTTACCGTAAGAACTTTATCGATGGAAAAACCAAGTCCTGCCTTCACACCATCGTCCTTTGATACGATCGCCGTATTTGGTCCTTGTCCAACCCCTACAAATTCTCCATTACTCGTATCGTTTAAGCGACGCATGGCAAAAACACGATCGCTGCCTTGATAACCAAAGAAAGCTTTTCGAGGCTTGTCATGTCCGCGATTGTCAATCGTCACTTTTGCAAAAACAGCAGGCAATAAAGCCTTTTTTAAATCTTTATCCTCAGCCGTTTCAGGATCTGGTACAGGCGCTACTGGATTGTATATTTTAAAAGTCATATCCTTAGCAGTCCACGTATCAGTCCCAAGTTTCAGTTCCCTACTTATCTCTTCATCTTCGTAAAATTTGATTAACTGATCATCCGTTTTGGCTTGGTCGTTACCAATACCGAATCTAGCAAGCTCTTCCGCAGCACTTTTGAAAAACGGCAGTGCTTCATACTGACCTGCTTTGTCCTTTCGTTCTAAACCGATAAAAACATTTTCTTCCGCAGGTTTAGCAAGTTCTAAGCCTAACCCGCCATTTGCTCCTTTAAATCCTAATGTAAAGCTAGCAAATGCCCCCATCGGAGAATGGTGTGCATTAAAAAAGATATTATTCTTCATGTCATCCACCTCATATCGTAGTTTTCATTAATCGTAATCGCTTTCATTTTTGGAATCTAAACTTTACTCACTAGAAACATCATAGCAACAATTGTGGCTTGTTTCGATGTACCTTTTTATCTTATACATGTCCAAATCAGGAATCCTTGGAGGCAGATGGGAGTGGTTGAAGAGTAAATCACCAATTTGAATTGGCAACCCTGTCCATAAAAAAGACGCTTTTTCCTAGTTAGTAAGGAAAAAACGTCTTTGGCTTCGGTGTTCTTTATTTTTACAAAATACTCGCTTGATTTTGCCTATATTGGCCAGGAGATACTCCCGTCCACCTTTTAAACTGCCGGCTAAAATGGGAAGAGTCATGAATAGCCCATCATAAACGCTATTTGCTCGATGGAGTATTTCTCCTCCATGAGTAAGCTTTTCGATTCGTTTAACTTTCGAAAACTAACATACTGCCGCGGCGACATATTGAATACTTTTTTAAACACTTTATTGCAATAGGAAACACTATAGTCTAATTCCTCTGCAATATCTTCAATTCGAGAGTTTGTGTCCTCTCCGTTGCCCATTTCCGTTGGCTTTCGAATAAGCAGATCAATTTTTCTGGCAATCTTATAGGCAATTCCTATCGTTCGTTCCGAAACATTTTCCAAATTGTTGTCCTTTTCCTCTAAACTGGAAACAATCAACCCTAGAAGTTCAAACATAATCGAATGAATATTCATTTTTTCCTTAAAGCCTAGCTTGCTGGTTTTAGAAAAATTCATTAAGCGATCTAATAAAGGTCTGATACTCCTATTTAATTTAGAATTAACATCATAATAGGAGTCTGTCGTTTCCTTAAAATAAGGTAAGAATAACTTATCATCAATATAAAAATGAATACATAAGTAGCTAAACTCTTCCTCACTGCTCTCCTTATTTCCTGCACTGGAATGGAGTACGCCTGGGCGGATCAGGACCAAATCTCCTTCGTTTACTAAATACTGCTTTCCTTGTATCGTAAAAATTTGCTGACCACTCGTAACAAGATTGATTTCATATAAAGGGTGCTCATGGGTTGGATAATGCCAACTGGACTTCGCCTTCCTAACATGCATACTTTTAAGCTCAAACTCCAACTCCATATCAGGAAAAAAGTATTCATCTAAGCTGTTTTTACTAGTCAATTCTTTTATATTACCGATGTTCTTATCCGAATACTTAATTTCCATGACTGACACCCCTTGGTTCATTTTATCTGTACTTTATTATGTTCCCCTTTTAACTTTCAAGTTTTAGTGAAACTGGAACCAGCCAAAATCAAAATTACTTCCTGGCAGAAAAATGAAAGTTACTCTTTGCATTCCAGTAATTGAGTCCAAATCAAATTCCCGTTCCTCGTACCCGACCGATTGAGTAAACTCCACAAGTTGATTCATTTCTCCATCCTCTCCGAAAAAATGGATATGAATCGTATTTTTATCAGTTGGGGAGTGTCCACAGATGGTTAGTTTACTTGCACCTTCTGTTGTAAAATCCATGTTATCAAACTGGAGGGAAACATTGTTTCCAATTTCTTCGACTGCTTTTTCTGTCATCGTAAACGTATCTCCATAAATACGGTCACAGTCTGCCGCCATATTTTTAGCAAAGGCTCGATTTTGTCTTTCAAATGAAAATCCTTTAATGTGAACCTTATTCTTTAACACGAAGCACAGGGAACAAACCCCACGGAGACGTTTTGACAGGCGGTACGTTTCCTCCTGATAGGTGTTCCACTTTGATTCTTTTTGGTAAATAACATCCGCTACCAGCTCGCTCCCCTCTTCATCAGGCATTCCCTCCCAAATTTGCAAGGAGTACTCGTCACTGGAGAGAGCGAATATTGGAATCGTAATTGTATCGGAACCGTATGGACCAAAGTCAATCTCCCGGAAGCCTACTTGTGTCTCTCCGTCACGGCTGGTGGCAACGCCCCGCTCGTTCCCGTTCGTCACTTCCCCCTTGCTGTAATCATAGAGGCCTGCAGAAATAAAGCCGTATGGATCCTTATAGGCTGTGCCCAGCCCTTCAGCTTTAAATTCTAGCTCCGAAATGAGCTTCACCTTATCTGTTCCATTCTTGCTCGTGCAACGCACCCGAAACACTCCATCTCCAAGGGCAGTCACCTTCGCCGTTAAGCCGTCTGCTTCTATTTTAGAAATGTTGGAGGCAATCCCCACATCATTCACAACACTCCATTCCACTTCTTCGTAGGAAGTGTTTTCTGGATGCAAAACGGCAGAGACGGTCATTTCTCGTTTTTCTTCGTTAAAAACTTGTCCCCCATCGCTGAAAATTTCGATTTTCCGAACGGGGATTTCGTCCTTCGCCCCCATGACCACAGGAAGATCTTTATTTTCTGTAATTGCAGAAATCCCAGTTATGTCGGCACCTTCAGACGCTCCTGTGGCCTCAAACGTAACCGTCTGTGTTACGAGACTAGGAGATGATACTTCAACATGGATTTTACCAGGCTCAAGTTTGGCTCCAATAATCGCCATGAGCTTCCCGCTGAACAACCGTCTGCTCGTTCCCTTGTACGGATCGTAATCGGTACTGTCTCCATTATCCAAGCCAAGCAAACGCGCAGCTCCAGTCACATCTACCTTCACCCGGTTCGTGGCATTTTCCACCAGATTACCTGCTTCATCTTCCATGCTTATTTGGAGAAAAATCAAGTCGGTACCGTTGGACGTGATTTTTTCCTTATCAGCCGTTAGGCGAATCTGTTTAGCATCACCAAACGATTTTTTCACATCAGTAGCAAAAATCTTATCGTTCTCATCATAAGCAATCGCCTTCAGTTCCCCTTCTTCATAAGGAACCTTCCACCAACCCACAAGCTCTGTACCATGCTCATGGTCAATCTCGTGGATACCGACTGTCTCTCCATTAAACTGCAACTCAATCTTCGGTGCATTGGAAGCAACACGCACGTCAATGATTTGCCCTTTGTTGAAATCCCAGTACGGAAAAACATGAACCATCGGTGCTTCCTTGTAATTGGTCCAGCCAGATTGATAGATATAATAAGGGTCCTTTGGGAAGGTTGCCGTATCAATTTGTCCTAAATAGGAGTTCTTCGTGTGATACGGTGTCGGCTCTCCAATATAATCAAAGCCCGTCCAAATGAATTGTCCCAAGGAGAAAGGCGTGTCCCGTTCGGCAATGAGGGTAGCCTCCACAGACTTGGCTCCCCAGCTTGTGGAACTGTTACCAAGGGCAGAGCATTGTTCGTTATCATCAGCAAGTATCGATTTTTCAAATGGGAAGTGGTAGATTCCTCTGCTCGCTACGAGTGAAGCAGTCTCACTACCATAAATGATCCAGTCGGGATGCTCCTCGTGATGCTTTTCGTAATATTTTTCGCCGTAGTTGTAACCTGCTACCTTTACGATGTTAGCGCATTTCTGTGCATTTTCCCAAGGCATGTAGTTGGAGCCAATAGTCACGTAGCCATTTTCCTTTGGATCGTGTTTTCGGACTTCTTTCATGAGCATCGTGGTGATTTCCTGCCCACGCTCATCGGCATGGGTGTCATAGATTTCGTTTCCTATACTCCACATGATGAGGCTAGGGTGGTTTCGGTCCCGCTTCACCCAGCTTTTCACATCGGCACGGTACCAATCTTTGAAGAATCGTGCAAAGTCGTAAGGGGTTTTCGGTCGTTCCCACATATCATAAAGTTCCGAAACGATGAGGAAGCCCATTTGGTCGGCCAGCTCCATGAATTCCTTGGCCGGCACATTATGGGCGGTGCGAATTCCGTTCACGCCCATCTCCTTTAGGATATGGAACCTTCTTTCTAAGGCTGACTTGTTGAAAGCTGCGCCTAATGCTCCTAAGTCATGATGCTCGCAAACGCCAAAAATCTTCAGCTTTTCTCCGTTTAATATCATGCCTTGGTTCGGGTCAAGGATAACCGTTCGAAAACCGAGCTTTTGAGTAAGGGATTCTGTGAGCTCTGTCTGATCCTCCCTTACCACATGTAGCTCTGTCTTTAGTTCATAAAGATTCGGTTCCTTTGGACTCCACAGGAACGGATTTTCCACGAAGAGTTGTTGACGGTTAACAAAATCCCCCTCCTCGAATGGAAGATCTTCTGAGGATTCAACTACCTTCTCTCCGTTATAGACGATAGTATGGGTTAACCTTGCTTTATCCATAAGACTTAACTCAGTTTCCACATCCACTAGCCATCGGCCGTCTTGCTCCCGGGTCGTTATGTACGTCCCATCTGTGGGGATATGATTTTTGCTTCTTGTTTTCAGCCATACATTGCGGTAAATTCCCGCTCCAGTATACCAGCGGCTGTTTGGGCTTTGATGGACGACCTTCACAAGGATTTCGTTTTCTCCTTCTTTTAGTGCGTTCGTAATGTCATATTCAAAGGAGGAATAGCCATTTTTCCATTCTCCCATGTACGTGCCGTTTACATAAAGGGTGGAGTCCATATAGACACCGTCAAAATAGAGAAGGTAGTGGTCCTTGCTTTTGCAAGAATGGAAGGTTTTTCGGTACCAGCCGATACTATTTTCATAAAGGTCTAGTGTATTATAAATCAGCCAGTCGTGCGGAAGGTCTATCGGTTTAAATGACAGGCCTTGAGGGTCGCTAAATTCTAGGCTGCTTTTTGCAAATTCCCAATTGTCGTTAAAGAGGATTTTTTTATTCATAGAATGTTCCGCCTACTTTCTAGTCGTGTTGCTTATCATTAAAGAATACAACCATTATAACAAAAGATAGTGGAACGGAGGATAGATCATCTTTTAGAGGGGGGAATAGGCGCGCTTTTGTTTTTTGTGGCGGTAAGCTCGGCATTTGGATGGTTTAATAGACGCGCTTTTGCCCTTCTCAGTGGTTAGCTCGTATTTGAAATCGTTTAATACACGCGCTTTTCCTTCGATTGATGGATACCTCGTCTGTTAGATTGTTTAATACACGTGCTTTTGCTTCGAAAGGTGGATAGCTCGTCTGTTAGATTGTTTAATACACGCGCTTTTGCTTTGAATAATGGATAGCTCGTCTGTTAGTTCGTTTAATACTCGCGCTTTTGCTTCGATTGATGGATAGCTCGTGTGTTAGAACGCTTAATACTCGCGCTTTTACTTCGATTGATGGATAGCCTCGTGTGTTAGAACGCTTAATACACACGCTTTTGCTTCAAACGGATAAAAGCTCGTCTTTTAGATGAATACATCACGCGTTTATTTTAAACTCTATTCGCTTAGCTAGTTACCATCTCCCACTCATGGATTTCGTAGGTTCTAGCTTTGTTAATAATATAAGGGTCAGCGCTTGCGAGAGCTTCTGCCTCTTCCATGGAGTTAGCCATGTAAATGACGAGGCCACCCCAGCCATCCTTAAATCTACCATTGGCAAAAATTCTTCCTTCTTTTCTAAGCTCGGCTAAATAATCTAGGTGCTGAGAGCGAAATTCATCACTTTTTTTCTTTATCGAGCATTGGTAAAAACGTTGCGTAGTAGTTCATTTCTGATACCCCCATTTTTGAAAGTGTGGTTGAATAGGCTTGTGAATTTTGGTAGTTTTTCGTCCGATAGTTTAATCTATTTTGTCGTTTTTGACTAAAACTATCAATTTTGCCCTAATGAACTGCCTAAAATCACCTTAATATTTGTTTCGACAACATATATTAGATTACCTCTACGAAAAAGTCCCCACAAAAAAGAAAGGCACGGCCTTTCTTAAGGTAATTTAGAAGGTTTACAGAGATGGTTGTTGGTAATTTGGCTATGTTTGTTGGTAAATAGGGGGAGTTTGTTGGTAAAACGGTAATGTTTGTTTGGAAATTGAAGGAGTTTATTGCTAAATAAGAATAGTTTGTTGCTACACTTACATAAAATTCCAACATCCATCATACTACAAAAGCATATCACCAATTCAAACAAGGTAAACCCTTTTGTCAATAAAGGAATTTCCCACCTCTTCATCGAATGTAAAATATTACAATCTATATTTTTAGGAGGGATTACATATGAAGCACGATCACACGATTCACCGTCATTGTCACCATAATGCATGGGATAACAGTTTGGACCCTGCCTTAACGATCGAACCGGGAAAAAGTGTTTACTTTGAGGTAGTTGATGCTTCTGGAGGTCAACTGTCACCCAAGTCCACCGCAGCAGATGTTCCTAACTTGGATTTTAGCAAAGTTAACCCGGTTACTGGACCTGTTTATGTGGAAGGGGCAAAGCCTGGGGATACATTAGAAGTGGAAATTGAAGGGTTTGGCGTTCAAAGTTGGGGTTGGACGGCGATCATTCCTGGATTCGGCCTTCTAAGTGATCAATTTAACGACCCCTTTTTAAAAATTTGGGCCCTGAAGGACAACCGCTCCGCTGAATTTTTACCAGGAATCGAAATCCCTACCAATCCTTTCCCTGGAACCATCGGCGTGGCACTGCCAGAAGCAGGCGCCCACAGCGTCGTGCCGCCACGGCAAAATGGTGGAAACATGGACATTCGCCATCTCACAAAGGGAACAAAATTATACTTACCAGTCTGGGTGGATGGAGCCCTCTTCTCCGTCGGTGACACCCATGCAGCACAAGGAGACGGAGAGGTATGCGGTACGGCCATTGAAGCACCAATTGACATTCAGCTCCGCTTTAAATTACACAAAGGCAAACAAATCAAGGAGCCGCAATTCGTCACTCCGGGACCACTAACACCTGGTCTTGATAGCAAAGGCTACTTTGCCACAACTGGCTATGGGGAAAACTTGATGGACGCCACGAGAAAAGCGGTTATGTATATGATCGAACATCTAGTTACGAACTACGGCCTGAAAGAAGAAGAAGCTTATGCTCTCTGCAGCGTGGCCGTTGATTTGAAAATTAGCGAAGTGGTGGATGTGCCACATTATCTCGTATCTGCGTTTTTGCCGTTGAATATCTTTAAGTAAACAGATCCGTCAGCAATAGAAAAAATGGGACAGTTAACCTAAGCTAACTGTCCCATTAATATTTTCACACCTCTACATTAAACTGAAAAGAAGTCCTCGTTTTGTATGTTTCACCCTTCTTCAACACGATAGAATCAAAATTAGGTTGGTTGATGGCATCCGGGTGTTTTTGTGTTTCTAAACAAACTCCAAGATATTTTCTAGACGGCACACCATTCATTTCAAAGTCGTCTCCCATTTGATTGCTCGTATAGAGGACCACACACGGCTCATCAGTCTCCACAACCAAGTTACGGCCACTTGCCGGACACGTGAGAACAATCTCCTGATCACGATTACTGCTCAAAACAAACGGATGGTCATACCCATTGCCAGCTAGCTGATTTTGCTTGTGCGTAGAGATCGTACCGTCTTTAATTTCCCTTCCTTGGCGAAAATCAAAGGCTGTATTCTCCACATCAAGAAATTCACCTGTTGGTATAAGGTCATCATTTAATTCAATAAACTTGTCACTCTTTAACGTAAGGACATGGTTTAAAATATCATCCTTTAAGTCGCCGTTAAGATTAAAGTACGTATGGTTAGTAAGGTTTAACAACGTGTTTGCATCAGACTCACCTTCATACGCGATGGTAAAAACATTATTATTATCCAACGTATAAGTCACTTTTACAGTCAAGTTACCTGGATAACCTTCTTCTCCGTCTGGGCTAAAATACGTAAATTCAAGACCAACAGAATCGTTACCTTCAATCACCTTTGTATCCCAAATTACCTTATCAAAACCTTTAAGTCCTCCGTGAAGATGGTTTGGTCCATTGTTAACTGCAAGCTCATACGTTTTTCCATCCAACTCAAAGGATGCTCCCCCAATCCTTCCTGCGACACGGCCAATCACCGCGCCAAAAAATGGGGATGCTCTATGTATTCTTCCACCGTATCAAAACCTAAGACCACATTTTCCACTTTTCCATTTTGATCGGGTACTAGCATTTTTGTAATAATACAACCGTAATTAATGCTGGTTACTTCCATGCCGTTATCATTTTTTAACGTATAAGAAAAAATGGTCTCTCCGTTTAATTGCCCAAACGTCTCTTTGATTACTTCCATCTGAAAATCTCCTTTGCTTTATTCTTATTATGTGTTAAAAAAGGGGCATCCAAATTACTTGTAGATCCTGATGCAAATGAAAATTAGGAGAAAGTTCGTTTGCAGTCAGGACCTACTTTCAATTACTACATTAAAATTACCATCTTGGCTGCCCGGGACGGGGACAACTTTTTTCGTTGAACAATGTCCGGTAGGCGACTAACTCACCAGAATATTGACAAGTCGTCCCATACATTAGGGCTGGGCATTCCATGCAAAAGTTCAGTCTTTTTTCATATACTTCATCCGATACGGATTTTTCTCTATCAATAATATATTGGTCGACTTCCCCAGTCACATTTATCCCACAGCTTTTACATGCAGATTTAGCACTCATCTCCATTACCCTTCAACAGTTACCATCGCAACAGACATGGCAGGTAAAGTTACGGTTAGTACATTGTTTTCCACAGAAAAGCTCTCTAAAGCAACAGGCTTCACGTTTTCTGGATTATCAAACGTGTTGTGAGCATCGGATTCATTTGCCGTTAACAGCCTGCCAGAAACTTGACCTACTTCCTCTACAAGACCCCGCAGTTCAATCGTAACGGTGGACTCTTCTTTATGATTCAAGTTACATAAACTGATATTAATGTTACCTTCTTTATCTTTAGAAGCAGACGCACTGACAGCAGGCAGATGTTCACCATTCAATTCGTAAGTTCCACCATCAATATTTATATCTAGCCTTGTTGCATCTTGGTGTACTTTATACATTTCAAACACATGATACGTCGGAGTGAGAATCATCTTCTCCCCTTCCGTTAAAATCATGGCCTGCAGTACATTAATAGTTTGGGCAATGTTTGCCATTTGAACACGATCATTATGTTCATGGAAAATATGGAAATGTAAGCCGGCAACAAGGGCATCACGGATCGTGTTTTGCTGGTAAAGGAAGCCTGGATTTGTCCCTGGCTCTACCTCAAACCACGTCCCCCACTCGTCAATGATCATGCCAATTCGTTTTTCTGGATCGTATTTATCCATGATTGTCCCGTGTTTCGTAATTAACTCGTCCATATGAAGGGCTTTCTTCAAGGTGACGAACCACTCTTTTTCCGTTGGGTCCAAGGCAACGCCTTTTCCTGTCCAGAATTCCCCAGGAACTGTGTAGTAATGGAGACTTAACCCATCCATTAACCAGTGTGCCTCGCGCATAAGTACCTCTGTCCAATTGAAATCGTCAACATTCGCTCCACCGGCAATCTTGTAAACCTTATTATCACCATAGTTTTTCACATAGGTTTGGTAACGGCGGTATAGGTCAGCATAATACTCAGGACGCATATTTCCACCGCAGCCCCAGTTTTCATTACCGACACCGAAGTACGTTAGTTTCCACGGCTCATCTCGGCCATTTTCTTTCCGCCAGTTCGCCATTGGCGATTCGCCGTCGAAGGTCATGTATTCGACCCACTCAGCCATTTCCTGAACAGTACCACTACCGACGTTTCCACAAATATACGGCTCTGTTTCAAGCATTTCACACAACATCATAAACTCATGGGTTCCGAAGTGGTTATTTTCAACAACGCCACCCCAGTTCGTATTAACCATTTTTTTGCGGTCTTCACGGGGGCCAACTCCGTCCTTCCAATGGTATTCATCGGCAAAACATCCCCCTGGCCAGCGCAAAACAGGAACATTCATTTTCTTTAAAGCGGCTACCGTATCATTACGAATCCCGTTCGTATTTGGAATGGGAGAGTCTTCCCCTACCCAAAACCCTTCATAAATACATCTACCTAAATGCTCGGAAAAGTGACCATAGATGTTTTTGTTAATCTTACCTAGTTCCCTATCCGTATTAATTACTAGTTTGTTTGTCATTACTTAACCTCCAATTTCCTTACTTTAATTTCTTCTCTCAATTTGCAATTATAGTTTCTTCGTAGATTTACGTACCACTAACTCAGGCTCATATATTACGGATTCAACACTCGGTGTGTCTTTTGTGGGTCTATTGCTTTTTTCCACTAACTCCACAATCATTTTCGCCGCCCCTTCACCTAGATCGTTCTTCGGATGCTTAATGGTCGTGAGTTTCACTTCCGATGCCTCTGCCAAGAATGAATCATCGTATCCTACGATAGAAATATCCTCAGGCACCTTCAGATTTTTTTGGCGCAGTACATCAAGAAGAACTAACGCCAATTCATCGTTATAGCAGACGATGCCAGTTGGCAGATCCGTTTGTGCAGATAATAGTTCTTCCAATGCCCCGACTGGTTTAAGCTTTTTCTCTTCTGAATAATATGTGACAATATTCGTTGGATTAATGGCTAATCGGTGCTTGCGATGGGCTTTAATATAACCCTTCATTCGCTTTACCCCTTGCCTATCATCTGTTTTGAAAAAGCCTATAATGTTTTTATGACCATTTTTAATTAAATGCTCTGTTTGAAGGAACCCGCCCTTTTCATCATCCATCATGAGACATAACGGCTCTAGTTCATCGTAAAAAGCATTGATCATAATATAAGGGATATTGCTCCGTTCAAGATTTAAAAAATAGTTGATGTTTGGATTGGAAAAAGCGCTTTTTGTTGGTTCAATAATTACACCGTCAATTTGCTGGGACAAGATGCTCTCTAGAATACGTTTTTCATGATCAATATCATTATTGGTACTGTATAGACTCACTTGATATCCTTGTTCTCTTAAATATGATTCCGCCCCTCGATGATGGAAGGAAAAATATAATCGGAAATATAGGTGGTAATAATGGCAATGGTCTTGTTCGTTTGCTGGCTTCTCCCCTCTTTCACTGTACGGTCTGCACAGAAGGTTCCCGCTCCTTGTTCCCGGTAAAGCCACCCTTCATTTACCAATTCACCAATAGCAATTCTAATTGTATGGCGGCTTACGCCAAATTCCTTCATGAGCTCATTTTCGGAGCTAATCTTCTCATGAGGGGAATAAGTGCCAGCTAAAATTTGTGACTTGATCGCTTGTTTTACAATGTTGTATTTCGTTTGCATAGTACCTACCTCAATTCCACTTAACGACGGCAATAAACCAGTTTTCAAAATATCCACGTTAATTGTAGCAATATTCCAAGTCAAAACCTAATTCATTAAGAAAAGCGCAAGGCGCCCGCCTATAGGCGAAAGGAAAATGCTCTGACCGATAAAAAGCGCTTTTTGCTTTTTATTCGGGCAGAAATTTTCACGAGCCTATGGCGCCTGAAGCTAGACATAAATTCGTAGAATTTCTTATCTTTCATGGAAAAACACGGAGCCTTCCGCTACAAAGAAAGCTCCGCATTATTTACTTAAATTTTCATCGCTTTTGTTCAAAAATCTCAAAAACCGACCTTTTTGACTAGAATCTAAAACTTTCTGGCAATGTCATTCCACTTTAATTCGTTCTGGAATGCCATTACATTCGTAGATTCATTGATGAACACACACTCAATACCTGTCATAACAGCCCAGTCATGCAATTGCTCAGGCGTAACATTGAAGGAGAATACTGTATGATGTGCTCCTCCAGCATGGATCCATGCTTCTGCTGATTCACTCAAAGACGGTTGCGGCTTCCATAGAACTTGTGCAACAGGAAGCTTCGGCATTTCCTTCACAGGTTTTACTGCATCTACTTCATTCACTACTAAACGGAAGCGATGTCCTAAATCGATTAACGAAGCGTTTAAGGCACGACCTTCTGCACCATTAAATACCATACGAGCAGGGTCAGCTTTGCCACCAATTCCTAATGGATGTACTTCAATTTTTGTTTGTCGCTGAAATGGTAGGGCAAATCTCCAGCATATGGGCCCCAAGAACAAGCTCGTTCCCTTCCTCGAAATGGTACGTATAATCCTCCATAAACGAAGTTCCTTTACCATCGGCAATGATTTTCATCATGCGCGTTAGGGCTGCTGTTTTCCAGTCTCCTTCTCCGCCAAAACCATAGCCTTGCGCCATTAACCGTTGCACAGCTAAACCTGGCAACTGTTCCATACCATGGAGATCTTCAAAGTTAGTTGTAAAGGCTGTGAATCCACCTTCTTCTAAAAACGACTTCAGTCCTAACTCGATACGTGCTTGATAAAGAATTGAGTAACGGTAGGCTTCATTCGTTTCCGCCTCAGGATTGATATCGTAAAGCTCACTATATTCTTCGTAAAGGGCAAGAACATCCTTTTCAGGAATTTCATTCATTCGTTCCACCAGGTCACCAATACCAAAAGCAGTTGTTGTCCAACCGAATTGAATTTGTGCCTCAACCTTATCCCCTTCCGTAACGGCTACGTTACGCATGTTATCCCCGAAACGTGCTACTTTTAAGTTATAGCTGTCTGCAACAGCAATGGCCGTTCTCATCCAGTTTGCTGTACGAGCTCGTACACTTTCATCTTCCCAATGCCCAACAACTACTTTACGGGCAATGTTCATGCGTGCACCAATAAAGCCATATTCACGGTCACCATGGGCCGATTGATTCGTATTCATAAAATCCATGTCGATCGTATCCCAAGGGATTTCACGATTAAATTGGGTATGCAAATGTAAAAGAGGCTTCCTTAACTCCGTTAGACCTGCAATCCACATTTTTGCTGGGGAAAAAGTATGCATCCACGTAATAATACCGGCACACTCATCATCCGTGTTGGCTTCTCTAGCAATTTTTTGAATGGCATCAGCTGTAGTCATAACAGGCTTTAAAACAATCTCGAATGGAATGCTTTCATCTGCGTTTAATCCTGCGACAATTTGACGGGAATGCTCTTGTACTTCTTCAATTGTTTCTGGACCATATAAATGTTGGCTTCCCGTTACGAACCAGAATTGGTACTTCCTCATTTTAATCATAGTAAAGCTCCTCCTCTAATAATAGATAGTTGATTGGATGTATTTGACCTTTTTGTTCGTAAAAATTACTTTTTTTTGACCGTAGTACGCATTGGCTCCGTGCTTTCGGAGATAGTGTCTATCTAATAGTGTTTGGTCCATCGGTGGTGTGGCGGGATTTATGGTCAAGGTTCTCCACGCCATCTTCGCCACTTCCTCTAAAACAACGGCATTATGAACAGCGTCGTTTGGATTTTTCCCCCACGCAAATGGGGCATGGGAATGGACAAGGGCACCTGGTACATAGTTAGGGTTTATATTTAAAGATTCAAAGGTCTCTACAATAACATTCCCTGTTTCAAGCTCATATTCTCCGTTAATTTCCTTTTCCGTCATAGGACGAGTGCAAGGAATTTCTCCATAAAAGTAATCTGCCTGGGTTGTGCCAAAGGCTGGAATCCCTTTACCTGCTTGTGCCCAGCTTGTGGCAACGGTAGAGTGGGTATGGACGATTCCGCCAATTTCAGGAAATGATTTGTATAAAACTAAATGAGTAGCCGTATCGGAAGAGGGATTTAAGTTACCTTCAACAATATTCCCATCTAAATCAACAACTACCATGTCATCCCTTTTCATTTCCGAATACTCCACACCACTAGGTTTTATAACAACTAATCCTTGTTCTCGATCAATTCCACTTACGTTTCCCCATGTAAATGTAACAAGTCCATGTTCAGGTAATGCGAGATTCGCCTTCAACACGGCTTCTTTTAACCGTTCTAACATGTGAATCAGCTCCTTCCTGAATAATATATCTATCACTAAAAACGATTATACACTTGTACGTACAATTTTTCTAGATAAAAATAAATGGGTTTTGTAGACTCGGTTTTTCTTGGCTATTGATTTTTAATAACGGTGATTGTAGCGGAAGATACGAGACTCCTGCGGGAAAAGCAACGGCTGAAGACCCCGCAGGGACGAGGAGGCTGAAGCGTTGCCCGCGGAAAGCGAGTATCTGAAGCGAAAATCATCATTAACCATTAACATAACTATCAATTAAAAAAACGGAACAGCTAATATGTACGTATAACTGTTCCGTTCCCCGTATTTTTAGTTGAGATGATCTACCGCTGCCCTTTCGATGGCAAGTCCTTTTTTGTAACGTTCCATAAATTGCTCAAACCCTGCTACATCCTTTGGATCAGGAGCAACAGTTTTCACCGCTTGGCCTGCAAAAACATTATTGATTAAATAATCATCCAATGTTTCGTTATCGGCTTTATTTTTCATAAAGGAAGCTAGGAGGGCCATTCCCCATGCCCCACCTTCACCTGCCGTTTCCATAACAGAAACAGGGACATTAAGGGCAGCAGCTAGGATCGATTGACCGACACCTTCTGTTTTGAATATGCCACCGTGACCAAGGATTTCATCTAGTTTTACCTTTTCCTCTTCAAGTAGAATATCCATCCCTATTTTCATGGCACCGAATGCTGTAAACAGATGCGTTCGCATAAAGTTAGCCAAATTGAAATTGCTGCCTGAAGAGCGAACGAACAATGGTCGGCCTTCTTCGAAATGAGTCATGTGCTCACCAGAAAGGTAACCATAGGATAAAAGACCTCCACCGTCTGCATCTCCTTCAAGGGCTTGTTTAAACAATGTTTCGTAAAGTTTATTTGTATCTACATCCATTCCCATTGCTTTAGAGAATTGCTCAAACAATCCAACCCATGCATTAAGGTCTGATGAGCAATTGTTAGAATGGGCCATGGCCACGAGATTTCCTGTCGGTGTTGTGACAAGATCGATCTCTGGGTGAACTTTTGAGAGGTCTTTTTCCAAAACAATCATGGCAAAAGCAGAGGTTCCAGCCGATACATTACCAGTACGTTTTGCTACGCTATTTGTGGCAACCATACCCGTTCCTGCATCCCCTTCTGGTGGGCATAACGGAATTCCAGCCTGCAGTTCCCCTGTCACATCGAGAAGCTTTGCCCCTTCTTCTGTGAGGGTGCCAGCATTTTCGCCTGCTACTAAAACTTCAGGAAGAATATCATCCAGTTTCCATGGTAAGTTTTTTGTTTCTATTAATGTATTAAATTGCTCGATCATTGTTTGATTATAGTTTTTCGTGTCTAGGTCGATTGGGAAAACACCAGATGCTTCTCCAACACCTAAAACCTTTTGTCCGGTCAACTTCCAATGAATATAGCCAGCGAGGGTTGTTTGGAATTGTATTTCTGAAACATGCTCTTCCCCGTTTAAGATTGCTTGATAAAGGTGAGCAATACTCCAACGTTGTGGGATATTATAGTTAAACAATTCAGTCAGGGCTTTCGATGATTCTTCAGTAATATTGTTGCGCCAAGTACGGAAAGGTACTAATAGCTCCTCCTCCTTGTTAAACACCATATAGCCATGCATCATGGCACTAAAGCCAATTGCACCAACATTTTGGAGGGTAACACCGTATTGTTCCTTCACATCATTCGCCATTTTTTGATAGCTATCTTGCAACCCGTTCCAGATTTCCTCTAGACTGTATGTCCAGATATTATTCTCGTAACTATTTTCCCAGTCATGGCTTCCAGAAGCGATAGGAACATTATCTTCTCCTACAAGAACTGCTTTAATTCTCGTGGAACCGAACTCAATACCAATGGCTGTTTTACCGTTTTGGATAGCATCTTTTGCATTTTGATTCATTTATAATTCCTCCTTTATGTAGGTAAAAATATGATCATAGGTTTAATTAATTTGCTTCAGTTTGGTTATACATTTCTCTGTAAAACAAAAATCAATGAACTTGTACGTTCAAGTTCAATTATAAAGTAAATTATGTGAAAATAAAATCTTAAATATAGAGTCTGTTCAAAAAGATCGGTTTTTAAGCTTTTTGAACAGACTCGAAGCAATGAGCGTAGCCGTCGCAATCTTTTAAGAGCTGACAGGAGTGGGTTTCTCCTGTCAGCGAGCGACGAGCGTAGCCATTGCCCAGATACTTTATATACAGAAACTATGGTTAATAAAGTTGATTTCAGCGTAAGGCACGAGATTCGTCACTCTCAATATTCCCCATTTCCCTTAATTATACGGCTGAAACAATCCAATCCCTAAAACAAAAAAAGCACCTTTTCAGGTGCTTCTAAAATATATTACTATTGGAGCATTTTTTCCCCGAGACCCTCTGGTAATGGAGCTGGCTTTCCAAAAAAATACCCTTGAAAAAGTTGGTATCCTGCCTGTTTCAACCAGTCAAAGTCTTCTTGCGATTCCACACCTTCCGCTAAAGGAATGGAACCTACTTTAATGGCCATTTCTAAAAACTTTTTGGCGACTCGTTGTTTATTCAAGTCACTTGCTACTTCTCTAACGAACTGCATATCTAACTTCATGTAATGAGGTGTAATGTCTTCTAACAGTTCAATGGTGCTGAATCCTTCACCAACATCGTCTAAAGCATACTTGAAACCTTTCTCTTTATAATAAGTTAAAATTCGCTTTAAATGATCCACGTCGTCAACTTTTTCCGTTTCTACTACTTCAAAAACTAGCTGAGAAGGGTCGATCCCTAATTTATCTGCAATTTTTGTAGTAGATTTCAGACAAAATTCAGGTGAATAAATAGATGTAGGTATAAAATTAATAAAAGCTTTTTTATTCTTCAATACTTTTGCATGTTTGACTGCTGTCATCCGGCAAACTCGATCTAAAGCATATAATCTTCCACGATCTTTTGCCCCTTCAAAAACCAGAGCGGGGGAGATAAGGGAACCATCTTCTTTTTGAAATCTAGAAAGGATTTCATAGCCATAAACTTCCTTGTTTACATTAACAATTGGTTGATAAAAACAAGTGATCAATTCCTCTTTTATAACTTCATCTATCCATTGTGTTTCTAAAACTTGCTTTAAGTCGGTGAAGGGCCGCCACTCTTGATTTTCCATACGAAAGTAAGCCTGTTTTGCTCCCATATGATCAGTCCAGAATGCAAATAAATCTTGAACTCCAGATTCCTTTATTTTTAAAACATTTCCTTCTTGGTTCACCACCACCCGCCTCCTCGACAGATGCTCTATAATTTCAGACAGGGCCGAATCTTGTCCTTCTTCCTGAAACTTAATCTCGTAAATTACTTCTGTTATTATACAACTCTTACATTCCATTAACGGCCTCCAAACTTCTACAAGAACTATAATTTTTTCTTAATTATACCCTTAATTATTTTGTATTGTAATGTAAAGTAATGCCACCATCATTTTCGGCTGGATAAGTACCTTCATAAGAAAGAAGGACACCCTCAGGTGCCCATCTCATTGAACCTTTACCTCTCGAAATTCGAAATTTGCCAAAATCCATCTATCTTAAAACTGCCGCCCTCTTGTTTGAAAGTATAACTCCAAACTTCTTTTTCCCCTTGTAAGTCTCCATTGTCTACTCTACTGCTCTCTATTTCAACAATTAAATCATATTGGCTATATCGTCTGTCCAATTCTATAATTTCCAGGTTCAGTAATTCTACGTATTCAAACACCTGGAAATGCTCTCTCCCTGATATAAATGTTATAGCCATAATGTTCGTAAAAGCATCTTCCACTAATTCGTTAAACTCCTGATCACTAAGTTGCGGATCCCCAAGCTGGTAATGCCACTCAATCTTCTCTATCCCCGTTTCAATCAAATATTCCTCCGAATAAAAATGTGTAGTAAACATTTGATAAGAAAGGAATAAAATAATAAACAAGCCACCGATTAATTGGACTGGGTAAAAGAACGAATAACCACTAATACGTTTTTCAAGCCACTTCCACCCAAATATAAGAATGCCTGAAAAACTTATTAAAGTGACAAAATAAATTAAATCACTTTCATTAATGAATCTCACTTTATCCACGTGTGTGAAAAATAGATAAAGTCCATAAATCAATAGCAGGATTCTAAATCCCGTCCCCACAAAAGACCTAACAGATGGAAGCAGGAATCCAAACCCTTCGCTTTTCCAAAATAGCTGGTTCACCCATTGATTTTTCCAGACTAAAAATGATCCGACGGCTAAAACACTCAAGAAAGCAAGGCCACCAATCGTCACAAATGGAGCAAATACCCTGACTGTTTCAGCTCCACCTTCACCACTTGTGACATCACCACCAAATGGAAATCCACCTATTTGCTGGAACAATATGGGTGCAAACAAAATCCATAGTAGTAACGCCGCCCCCGCTAAGGAGAAATAATATTTGTAGGGAATTCCATTGCCGTTGGAGCGCTTCTCTTCCCTTTCAACATCCTGAAAAATCCTATTCTTCAGCCGGTCCCGGTGCTCCTCGTTCCATTTACTTTCCTCGTCCAAACTTTTTAAAGTGGCATCCAGTTCATCCATATCAAATGGTTTTTTCATAGAAGATTCCCTCCTTTGCCAGTTGATTCTTTAGCATCGGCATCGCCCGGTGGAGTGTTACTTTCACTTTATTTTCCGACCAGTTTAATATTTCACTTGTCTCTTTGATCGTGAACCCTTTGATTTTTCGCAGGACAATCACTTCCCGGTAGGCAGTCTTTAACTCTCCCAGCGCTCGGTATACTTCCCTGGCTTCTTCCTTCATTTCCAACACATCCTCGGGCAGCGGTTCCGTGTCTTTTTTGTTTTGCAAGAAACTCTCGATGATCCTTAAGGGCTTTCTTTTTCGCAAAAAATCAATGGTCACGTTGTGCGCGATCCGGAACAACCATGTCTTCGTTTCCGCCTTCCGTTCAAAGGAATCATAGTTGTTATGAGCACGAATGAACGTCTCATGGGTCAAATCCTCGGCTTGCTGGTAATCACGGGTCATGACACAAATATATTTGAATATGGCATCACTATAGAGGTGGTACCATTCTTCTAATTCTCTCGATTTATTATCCGTAAAAGTCAAAGGTGACCCCTCCCCTCCTGATAATCCATATTCAGACGAAATAGCTTATGTAAAAGTTACAAAAATCATAAAAGTTTTTTATGAAAAAACGACCTCCCAGCCAAACAGCCGAACGATCGTCTTCATCTTCACCTCTTTTTTACAGTAAGGGCAATAATCTCTGCTATTGGTTCATTGCCCATATAAAATACCCGGTACACTTCGTTCCCTTTTCGGCCAATGAAGGTGGAGGCGTGGCTGTCATTAAATAAACCTTCCATGATCCACAATTCATCCCAGTTGTCAGATACGTAGCGTTCGTAGCCAGTTGGATGAGAATAATCATACATATCTTTCAAATGCTTTACGAGATTAGAAGCAAGACCAGCCGTTCGCGCTTCATAAAGGCTGGAATGTAATGTGGGCGAGTATTTCCCACTTCTACTATCTTCCCACTCTTGATCCAGTACTTCTACATCCTGACGTAACTTATATTGACGTGGCACAAGGATGCTCGAGCTTTCCCTGAAGTAGTTTTGACGAATGTCCATATCAAGGAGATTTAGCTCTTCCGAAACGGTATACTCCACTTCTTCCCCTAGAACATCCTCCATGGTTATGACAGGCAGCTCCCTGTCAGGGATTGGTGGGAACCTATCGTCTGTTACGGTGTTATAGAGGTTCCAAAAAGTAACAATAACTCCAATCGTAATAATTGTCGTGAGTGTGATTCCTGCTATTTGTTGCGTCCATAATTTTCGTTTATACCGGACTCCCCGTTCGAGCATGTTGCCAGATTTCAGTTTCTTCATGAGCTTAGAGAGATGAATAATCCCGTTAATCATCAAAATGCAAACACTGACTACCATGATCAAATTCATCACGGGCATGACAAAATCATTTTGCAGGTAATTACCAATTGGATAATTGCTCAACATAAAGTAACTGAGTAAACCAACGATAATGGTAAGGAAAAAGACAATAAATGCCCTCGTTTTAATACTACTTTTTAAAATAGAAAGGGATTCTGCCAGTTCAAGTGGATCCGTATGTAGATCATGATCTTCAGACTTCCCTTGGTCGACTTGCCTGAATATGTGGACATAATGGCGTGACCCTATGTATTCCCAGCCTGATTCCTCATAAAACTCTATTCTCTCCTCCTTATTGGTTGGTTTAAAAATATCACAACGGAAATTGATGTTTTCCGGTTCAGATTGTTCAAAAACAGCAATCAAATTTTTCACTTCAATCAGTTTCCAACCTTTGGTGGCCATATCCTCGAACCATGCCTCTTGTTCTTCGATGCTCCATGTAAGAAGCCAAATAATCTTTTTCTTTGTTTTTTTTCATGTCGTTTCCCACTCCTCGATGATGGATTTCCCGTCCCTTACCATGGATGAAAGCCTCGTATACTCCAGTTGCAGCGCTTCACGCCCTTTGGAAGCTATATGATAGATTTTTCGCCGGCCATCGGAGGTTTCCAGAAAAATCATGTTGTCATTCTGCATCCTTTTTAAGATCCCATAAAGTGTGCCAGGTCCCATCCGGACTCTGCCCCCGGAAATTTCCTTGACTGCATCCATGATGGCATAGCCATGAAGGGGCTCTTTTAAGGAGAGGAGAACATAATACATTGCCTCTGTCATAGGGGCCGCTTGCTGATCCGTCATTATTGATCACCTGCCTTGGTATGTGTAATCTTCAAAACTAGTTT
>JAJOJL010000144.1 GCA_021208645.1 Bacillus sp. (in: firmicutes)
TGCAGTTCTTGACCTTCTTCCCATGCCGGGCCAACTACGAGCATTTCCTCTTCCATTATCCAACCCTGGTTATAGCAGAAATCATATAATAACGAAAAACAATCAGGATAAACATTAAAATGTCTCCCGTAACCAAATCTCCATTGTTCCGATGGTATTTCTTCTTTCTCGGTTAATCTAGACAATATATTTGTTAGTTCTTTTTTTATAGATCGTCTTATTTTTTAGTTAGGGGAATGCTCTTTTCCTCAACAATATCCATAAATTCGAAAACATCTTGTATAATAGTATATTCTTGTTGCTTTTTTAATGGTACAAAAATAAAGTCTATCGACCATTCATTTAAGACAATTTTGTGAATATTTTCCTTTAGTTCCTGAGGTATAAGGATACATCTAGATTCATCTTCATAAACCCAGCCCTTCTGCTTTAATGTTTCTAACACTATTGGAAACTTCTCTCTATCTTCCTGTTTTAAACATATTTTCAGTTCGTGTTGTGAAATCGACATAATTGCTTGTCGAAAACACATTTGTAATAGCAAATGCTTCTCTTTATCATTTAACTTCTCCCATTCAGAAAGTACTCTTTCTTTATCCAATAATTGAGTCGTCAACACTTCTGTTAGTTGCTGCCTAGAATGTGTATTGCATGAAAGACCAAGACTATTCACGCGCTTCACTAACTCGTTTTGGGGCTGAGATAAAAGGACCTGCATAAGTTTCAAGTAGTAACACCTCACATAATCACATTATTATTAGTTAGTATGTGATATACAAGAGAAACTATCAGGATTTTTAATAAGAACAAAAAGCTCATGATTTTCTCTTATCTAAATTAAATGGACAAATGACTCACTCTTTCTTTCACATCTAAACGCTCTGGATTAAGTTCTATTATCTTGTGTAGGAGTTTAATTCCTGATTCTTTTTCCCCTGCTTCTAAATAGGCAAAAGCTGCTTCCTCTAATATTTCTTCATCTTCCCCAAACTCCTCTACTGCATTTGCATATGCTTTAATAGCATTACCTAAATCATTTACTTCATATAATGCTTTTCCTTTGTATCTTTCAAATAAAGGGTCGTACTCACCTAATTCCTCTAAGAAGCTTAATAAATCCAGTACACTTTCATAGTCTTCACTGTCCATGAAATACAATAGTAATTCTTTTACGGCTGTAAGATTAGAAGGATTAATGGCAATAACCTTCTGTAAATAATCTTTTCCAGCCTCTACATTACTAGAGGCAAATTGAGCCTTAGCCATCTCTAAGTAAAGCTCTTCATTGTATTCGTCTCTTCTCAGTCCTTCTTCCAATACTATTAAAGCTTCTTTAAGCTGGTTTTGATGTCTGTATGCTTTTGCCAAAAAAGGATACACGGTAGTGTAATCGGGATCTATTTCTTTCAATCTGGTAAGCTGTTTTATGGAAGTTTCAAATTCCCCCATCTGCAATGCCGTGTAGCCGTAACCGAATAATCCATTTGGATCTTCTCCTATTTCAAGGCCTTTACGGTAGTTTATGAGGGCATCCTCAAATTGCCCAGTTGCACCGTATGCTTCAGCAATTTGCAAAAATGGATTTAAGCCTGCTTCATCCACGACCTTCTTCTCATACATTACTTTTTTAAAATAAGGGATTGACTGCTGATATTCTCCTCTACTTAAATAAAACTCACCTAAAGCATATAATAGAATCGGCTCATTAGGAGCTGCCTTCTCTCCTGAAAGCAACTTTTGTTCAGCTACTTCTTCTAGTCCTTGGCTCTGATAAATATCTGCTAATAGGAGTTGGGCTTGTACATACACTGGATCATCTTTCTTAATTTCCGTGAGCATATCAATGGCATCATCTTCCTTACCTAACTCGCTATAGCATTCTGCTGCAAAAGCAAATAATTCACCATGATCTGGATAACGAAACATTAACTCTTCAATTATCTCTAGAGCCCTGTCTACTAAACCTAGCTCATAATATAATTCTGCTATCGTTCGTTTCATTTCGTCTCCTGCTTTTTCACGTACTTCTTCTATCTGAATTAGACCCTCTTCATGTTGTCCCTTTTCTATCAATTGAATTGCTCTTTCTAATTTAGAATCCAAAAGAAAAACACCACCTATTAACCAATTTTTGTTGTACATTACATTTTAGCCGAATAGGACTGCTTCTGTCCAAAATAAACAAACAGGAAACCAATTCCCTGTTTGTTTTTACTTCGTTATTATAGCTTCTCCATGTATACAATTAAATAAGCTACATAAGATACAGTTGATGGTGTAGCTATTGCATTTTCTTCCAATGAACAGACGCAACAATTAATAAATCGACTTTAATCCTCGTAACGATAAATATCTTGAATAGGTAAAAATTGCTCAGGTACAATGGATGTCATCTCTTCTCCTCGAATGCCATCAAGCATCCACCTTTTCCCTGCCTTAACAACTTTCCCTTTTAGTACAACAATATCAGGAACTTTTATGGGGGGAGTTTCTCTTTGGTAAGTTCCATACATACAATAATCAGCATCACTCCCCATCACTAATGATCCCTTTTTAGGAAATAAACCAATCCGCTTCTGTAATAAATCACTAATTGGTTCACCAGGAACAGGAAAGTGAAAGAAGGAATTCAACCGGTTCTCCCTAACAATATTTTCCCATTCAATATGGATGGATTCGACTTCTTGCTTAACTATACTTTTTGGTGACGGCTTACAAACAATTAGAATTCTCTTAGGAAACATAGCTTCGCAAATTCTCTTCCACGGTTTACTAGTTATGTCTTGAATAGATTCAACCTCTAAGAAAATAATTGGAATAGATTCTTGCTTAACTTTTCTTAGAAAGGAGTCTGTTAACTTTACAATCGGTATTTGTACAGCATATATATGATCAAGGGGGCATTCTTTTAATAGTTTTCTATTGTTTTGAAGGGAGTTATTGAAGGTTCTCTCATGGTCAATTTCTATTATTTGTATGAAGGAAGTAAATCCAAATAACAACAACTGTTTTACACTGGATAATCCATTGCCTTTTTTAAACGCCTCAGAAATAGAAGTACTTATGGTGATATTTCCTGGAACTACATGAAATTGGTCTGTATTAAGCACATACATTCCAGTATGCTCCGACGTTAATCCAGAATACCTTACCTTTTCTTCTTCGATCCATAATCTCCGCTTCTCCTTGGATTTACCATCGATTATATCCATTTCATATTTCATAAAATCCCCTCCCTTCTATAGTCAAGCTATGAGAAAGGAGGATTTTATGTTATCTATTATTCGCCAAAACTTTTAAATCATGAAAAAAGGTTGGATACGAAACGGAGATAGCCTCCGTCTCATTAACGACTAAGCTTCCCTTAGTTATTAGGCCACAAAGGGCCATTGCCATACCAATGCGATGATCACCATAGCTTTGTACTGAACCACCACGTAAAGGAGTTGGCCCAGTAATTTTCATGCCATCTTCTGTGGCTTCAATATCAGCACCTAATGCTTTTAATTGGTTGACCATCGTATCAATACGATTCGTTTCTTTTACCTTTAATTCTTCCGCATCTTTAATTATTGTGGTCCCTTCTGCTTGTGTAGCTAAAACAGCTATTGCGGGAATTTCATCAATAAGTCGCGGAATGATTTCCCCTCCAATTGTAACTCCTGATAGCTTGCTCGTCTTTATTTTCAAAGTGGCAACTGGTTCCCCACCAAATAATTTTTCATCTTGGATTTCTAAGTCTGCTCCCATTTCAAATAGAACATCAATAATTCCTGTTCTTGTGGGGTTAACTCCCACATCTATTAATGTGATTTCACTGTCTGGAACCATTGCTCCCGCCACTAGCATAAATGCTGCAGATGAAATGTCGCCAGGGATTGGAATTCTAGTACCTTTTAAGCTTTGACCACCTTTTATAGTCACAGACAACCCATTCACTTCCACATCAACACCAAATGCTTTAAGCATCCTCTCTGTATGGTCACGGGAACGATGGGGCTCTACAACAGTTGTCTTTCCCTTAGCCTGTAACCCTGCCAATAAAATGGCTGATTTTACTTGTGCGCTGGCAACAGGAGAAACATAGTGAATACCATTTAGTTGGCCGCCACGAATAAACAAAGGAGTATACTGACCATACTCCCTGCCATCGATAGTGGCATTCATCATTTTCAAAGGACCAGTCACCCTAGCCATAGGTCGTTTCGCAATGGATTCATCTCCTACGAGTATAAATGAAAAAGGGAGCGAAGCAAGAATACCTGACAACAATCGAATCGTAGTTCCGGAGTTACCTACATCCAATATTCCAGTCGGTTCTTTTAAACCATTATATCCTCCACCTTCGACAATAACCTTGTCACCATCTTGATTAATGGAAACGCCAAGCTGTTTCATACAGCTTATTGTACTTAAACAATCTTCTCCATTTAAGAACCCAGTTATTTCCGTTCGGCCGTCTGCAATGGCTCCAAACATAACAGCTCGATGGGATATGGATTTATCACCTGGAACTTTGATATATCCATGCAAACCACTTTTTACAGCTTTCATTCTTTCTTGTTCCATAATACTCAACTGCTCCTTCCCTAAGGTGTATCATAGGTTTCATACATATGATTTTCCAAAACATCCTTTGCCAGAAGTAGATCTTCTTTGGACCGGAAACTCAAACGAAGGACACCCATTATATCCTCCCTCGCTTCTATAATTCGGATATTAGTAATACTTATTTTCTCCTTAGCCAATATACCCGTAACGTCTGAAATAACGCCAGGGTGGTCTGGGACATCTACATATAAATCATTAAAAGGCATCAGGGCACCTTTTTCCCCAACTGGTAAGCCATCTCTTAATTTTTTTGCATTAGCAAAAAAAGTATAAATAGCTTCTGTATCTTCATTCTCTATCATATGCCTAGCTTCTTTCATAGAATGGTCCCAGTCTTCTAATAAGTCTAAAAGTACTTCTTTGTTCTGAAGAAGAATGTCTCGCCACATGGCTGGAGAAGCAGATGCAATTCGAGTAATATCCCGAAACCCTCCTGCTGCTAACTGAGAAACTACTGGGTGTTTTTCTCCTAATTTACCTGTTTGCTGAACAAGTGCTGAAGCAATTACATGTGGTAAATGACTAATCATCCCTGTAAATTTATCATGTTCATTTGGCTCTAGCTCCATGAATTTCGCCTTTGTTCCCCGTAACCAATTTTGTAATTGTATTACTTTAGAGATCGGAGTTTCCTTCGTTGGCGTTATTATGTAATAGGCATTTTCAAATAAACGAATATTTGACGCCGTTATACCTGATTTATGGGAACCTGCCATGGGGTGTCCTCCGATAAAGTAAACACCTTTATTTGAAAGGCTCTTCCCTTTTTCAACAATGGAATTTTTCGTACTTCCCACATCCGTAATAATACAATTTTCCTTTAAACTAACGGAACTTAACTCTTCTATAATTTGGATAGCACTTTGAACAGGGGTAGCCAGAATAATGAAGTCGCTTTTCTTAGCTTCAGTTAAATAATCATCTGTAATGTGATCAATAATTTGCAAGGAGAGGGCTAATTTGGAAGCCCCGTCCTCAATATCAAACCCGGAAATTTCACAATCAGGGTGTTCTTTTTTTATGGATAAGGCGAGAGATCCCCCAATTAATCCTAACCCAATTATTAATACCCGCTTTTTCACTTAAAATCCTCCTGCTACGATAAATTGGACAATGTATCAATGATTCGTTCGTTTTGCTCTTTCGTTCCTAGTGTAATACGAATAGAGGTTGGAAAGCCTAAAGCCTCACCATTTCGTGTAATAAATCCTTTTAATAATAATTGATGAAAAGCTTCTCCACCGGGTATTTTCAAGTCTATTAAAAGAAAGTTTGCTTGAGAAGGAAAATAGTTATACCCGTTCTTCTCACAAAAGTTT
The DNA here is from genome assembly GCA_021208645.1 of Bacillus sp. (in: firmicutes). GTDB lineage: Bacteria > Bacillota > Bacilli > Bacillales > Salisediminibacteriaceae > Evansella. Next base: position 5,931 of record JAJOJL010000144.1, read on the forward strand.
TCAAATCGCTTCATTTCCACTCTATTCTTTTCAAAACAATCTTGAATAAATGCTTGATCTTCAATGGCCATACTTGCTGCTCTTTGAGCAAGAATGTTCGTATTAAATGGTTCTCTCCCAGGATCAATAGCCCGAATAAATTCTTCATTGGCAATACCATAGCCAACTCGAAGTCCAGCTAATCCATAGGCCTTTGAAAAGGTCCTCAATACTACTAAATTGGGAAAGTCCTTTATTAAAGGGACTGTAACGGGATAATCCTCTGCAGAAACATATTCAAAGTAAGCTTCGTCACTAACAACTAAGACGTTTTCAGGAACCTTTTTTAAAAAGACAAAAAAATCCCTTTCCCCTACATATGTTCCTGTAGGATTATTGGGGTTGCATACAAAAACAATTTTCGTCTTGTCATCTATTGCCCTAAGCATTTCATTTAAGTCGTGTGTGCCATCTACTAAAGGTACCTCTTTTACACGAGCTCCTTCAATCACTGCATTATGCTTATATTGAGGGAAAGTAGGAGCAGCAGTAACAATGTTATCACCCTTTGACAAAATACTGCGACATATAATTAAGATAACTTCATCAGATCCATTTCCAAATATTAATTCTGTTTCCTTTACTTGAAGATGTTCAGCCACACGTTCCCTCAATTCCCTTGCATATCCATCGGGATAGATTGCCAAATCATTTAGGGAATCTTTAATTAACTCCTTTACCTTATTAGAATAACCATACGGATTTTCATTGGACGCTAGTTTCACTACCTCTTTTAAACCGAGCTCTCTTTTCACTTCATCCATCGGTTTTCCTGGCTGGTATGGAACTAAGCCGACCATCGTTTCCTTCACATTCAAGCTAATACCTCCATTCAGCAACATAAACTATTACCATTATTTTATTAGTATATCGTATTATGAAATTAGTTGTCTGACAAATGATTTTATTTTTAGTTAAGCTACTTTCTTTTTGATTTTCACATAACAAGGCCTTTTCATTTTCATGAATGAGGGCGACTAAGGCGCTTCCCACAATAACTCCGTCAGCGAAGCCATTAAAAAACTGCACATGTTCCTTATGTGATATACCAAATCCAACGAGGACTGGAACAGAGGATTTTTCTTTGACTGTAGCGATAGATTGACCTACCGTTTCTGAAAATGTCCTCCTAGCCCCTGTTACGCCTAAGGAGGACACGAAATAAAGAAAACCGTCCCCACGAGCGCATATTTGTTCAATTCGAGAATGGGAGCTTAAAGTAATTAAAGGGATTAAAGATATTTCTTTTTCCCGGCACCTCTCACTTATGCTATCACTTTCTTCAAATGGGAGATCTGGAATAAGAATTCCATCAATTCCAGCATCTTCCATTTTTCTGATTACTACTTCTTCCCCATAGGCAAGGACAGGATTAATATAAGTAAATAATACTACAGGTAGCGTCAATCCCTTTTTTCGCGCTTTTTTCACTCCGTCTATGGCAGTCATAAGTGTAGTTCCTTGTTTTCTAGCTCGCTCTCCTGCTGCTTGGATAACAGGGCCATCGGCTAAGGGGTCGCTGAAGGGAACACCCCATTCTATGGCATCCACTCCTGCTTCTTGTAGTGCAAGGGCAATATCAATTGTAACATCCATACTAGGGTCCCCTGCCATTATATATGGTACAAACAAATTTTTTTTTGAACTGAAAAGCCTCATCCGTTAATCTATTCATTCATACACTCCCCCTAAAACACTTTGTATTGTATGGACATCCTTATCCCCACGACCGGATAGACAAACTAAAATGGATTCAGATTTATCCATTTTCTTTGCTTGTTCCATTCCATATGCAAGTGCATGGGCTGATTCAATAGCAGGTAGAATCCCTTCAAGTTGACTCAATTTTTGGAGGGCTTCAAGGGCTTCCGTGTCTGTCACAGCCTTGTAAGTTACCCTGTTAATATCCCTTAAATACGCATGCTCCGGACCGATTCCTGGATAATCTAATCCAGCTGAGATGGAATAAGGTTCTATAATATTTCCAGCTTCATCTTGAAGTAAATAAGATAAAGAACCGTGCAGTACACCTTTCACGCCCTTTGACAAGGTTGCAGCATGCTCTTCTGTGTCGATTCCTTTTCCTGCTGCTTCCACACCAGTTAATTTTACATCCTCCTCAATAAATGGATAAAACATGCCGATGGCATTACTCCCTCCACCAACGCAGGCTATCACTTCCGTAGGCAGTCCTCCTGTTTCATTTAGAAATTGTTCCTTACTTTCCCTTCCAATAACTGATTGAAACTCCCGAACCATCATAGGGTATGGGTGAGGGCCAACTGCTGAACCAATCATATAGAATGTATCATTGACATGGGTTACCCAATGACGAATAGCTTCATTAGTTGCATCCTTTAATGTTTTTCCGCCACTGGTAACCTTAATAACCTCCGCTCCCAATAGTCGCATACGAAAAACATTAAGTTCCTGGCGTTTCATGTCTTCTTCCCCCATAAATACTTTGCAGTGAAGTCCATATCTCGCAGCAACGGTTGCTGCTGCAACTCCGTGTTGCCCTGCCCCTGTTTCTGCAATGATATTCTTTTTTCCCATGCGCTTCGCTAAAATTGCTTGAGCAATGGCATTGTTAATTTTATGGGCACCTGTATGATTTAAGTCCTCACGCTTTAAATAAATGGATGCTCCACCTAAAGACTCCGTTAATCGATCTGCTTTCGTAATTGGGGTAGGACGGCCTGAATACTTTTCCCATTCTTCATGAAGCTGACTAAAAAAACTATCGTCTTTTAATGCTGCTTTCAGAGCTTTCTCTAATTCTTCTAATGCCTGCATTAATGTTTCTGGTACGTAACGTCCCCCAAAGATACCAAATCTACCTAAATGATCCGGCACTTCATAAGTTTGCTTCACTTTAACAACCATATCCCTCATCTTCCCCTCGTCTTTTTGACCTTTTGTTTCTATTCCAGATGAAACATCTATACCTGGTGGTCCATAGGTTAATAGTTCTTGTACGTTATCAACGTTCACACCACCTGCAATGAAGCATAAAACCTCTTGCTTTGCCGCTTCTTTTGTATAATATGGAAGATTCCCCCAATCAAACTGGGTTCCTGTGCCTCCCCATTCTGAATCTGTCTTTGAATCAATAACAAAACCATCCACTATCCCGGTATAACTTCTCATCCTATCTAAGCTAGTCACTCCATGATGGATGGTTTTCATTACGCTAATTTTGCTTTCATGTTTTAACTCCCTTAATAACGTGGGAGGCTCATTACCATGGCATTGTATGACATGTAACGAAGAGGCTTTTGCCGTTTCAAGTATTACTTCCTTCTCTTCATTAACAAAAACACCAACCGTTTTTTGATGATGTAATAATTTTTTTTTTGCTCTTCCACTGGTTTACCTGGCTAATGGTTACCTTCCTTTTACTAGGTGCAAAAATAAAGCCAATGTAATCCACACCACTCTCTACTGCTTTTTTGTAATCCTCATAGCATCGTATACCGCAAAATTTAAGGAGTGGTTGCATAATCATCAGTCTCCTCAAACCAATGTGTTAATAACTCTTGTTTATCCTTCTCCACCACTAGTCCTTCTCCTACTAATAGGGCATCTACCTGTAATTCTTTTAAATACAAAATATCTTCCTTTGTTTTAATCCCACTTTCACTTATAAATAGCGTATCCTCTGGAATGAAGCTGGATAATCGCTTTGAAACCTCTAACGATGTTTCAAAGGTTTTTAAGTTTCGATTATTAACTCCCAATATTTTTGGCTTTACTTGAGACAAAACTTTCTCTACTTCTGCCTCGTCATGGACTTCCATAAGCACATCCAGTTGAAGTTCCTCTGCTAAACTCATGAAATCTTTAATTTGATATTTATCTAGTATGGCAGCGATTAATAATATGGCATCGGCACCAATCTTCTTAGCTTCAAAAATTTGTTTTTCATCAATAATGAAATCTTTCCTCAGAACAGGTAGATTCGTTTGCTTTTTAATTTCTGTTAAAAAAGTATGGTGTCCATGAAAAAATAGCTCATCAGTCAAAACGGAAATGGCATCGGCACCAATCTTTTCATAAATTCGTCCTATGGCAACTGGATCAAAGTCTTTGACTAATATCCCTTTAGAAGGACTCCCTTTCTTCACTTCAGCTATGACACCTAAATTTCGATTAGGATGAAGGAGAGCCTCATAAAAGGATCGCCTCATCAGAGGTGGCGTATCATTAAACGTTTCCAACACTAGTGCTTCCACCTCTATTTTTTTCTGTGCCACTATCGTATCCAAGATGCTTGTCATGATGAAAGGACCTCCTTCTTTATGTTTTGTAGTTTTTCCAGTTGATTCAGGACAGGAGCACCTAATGCAGATCTCGCTTTCATAACCCCTTCAGCAATGGATGAAACTGTACCGTAAACGTATAAAGCTGCACCAGCATTTAGTAATAAAATGGCTTCAGCTTCTTCAGGTCCTTCCTTCTGAAAAACAGCTTTGATCATTTCTGCACTTTCTTCTGGTGAGCGAACTAATATATTGTCCAGTTTCCCTCTAGTTAACCCTGCTTCTTCAGGCGTAACGGTATATTCACTTATTTGTCCATTTCTCACCTCAATGACAGCAGTAGATCCTGATAGGGTGAATTCATCTAATCCATCTTCCCCTGTTACAAACATGGCGCGATCAATTCCCAATTTAACAGACGCCTCGGCCATTTTTCTTGCCTGCTGATGGTCATAGACCCCGATTAACCTTCTCGTTGCCCCTGCTGGATTCGTAAGGGGACCAAGAAGATTGAAGATCGTTTTTATCCCTAATCCCTTTCTTGCTTTTGCCACATGCTTCATTGTTGCATGATAAATGGGAGCAAACAGAAAGCAGAGATGATGTTGAATTAAGAAATTAATTGCATCTACTTTATTCGTTTGAATTGGGATGTTTAAACATTCTAAAACATCTGCGCTACCTGTAGTTGAAGAAACACTTCGATTACCATGCTTTGCAACAGGAATGTTTAAGGAACTTAATAAAATTGCTACTGCTGTAGAAATATTAAAAGTTCCAATTCCATCTCCCCCCGTACCACACGTATCTAAGACAGGAAATGGTGGGTATACTTGAATGCTCGATTCTTTCATCCCCTTTGCAAAACCAATGATTTCTTCTACAGTTTCTCCACGATAACGAAGGATGGACAAAATAGAGGCAATTTGTTCATCACAAATGGAACCATCTAACATTTTCAAAACTAGCTTTTTTGCTTCTGTTTCTGATAATGTTTTATGAGCTAAAAGTTCTTCAATGTATCCCTTCATTAGATAACCTCCTGACTATATCGTTGTTCTGCTATTTTAATGGCATAAAGTAATGCCCTAGCTTTATTTCTCGTCTCCTCCCACTCTGCTTCAGGTACAGAATCATGAACGATACCTGCTCCAGCCTGAACAGAAGCAACGCCATCCTTTAAAATGATGGTGCGAATAGCTATACATGAATCTAATGCTCCATTCCATCCACAATAGGCAATTGCCCCTGCATAAACTCCCCTTTTTCCTTTCTCCAGTTCTTGAATAATTTCAACAGCCCTTACTTTTGGGGCACCAGAAACAGTTCCAGCGGGATGAGCAGAAAAAAGAGCTTCAAATGGGTCAATATCTTCCCTAATTTGTCCTTTTACTTTCGTTATTAAATGCATGACGTGGGAGAAATAGGAAACACTCATCATCTCCTCGACCTTAATGGAGCCATATTTACTTACTCGACCTAAGTCATTACGGGCAAGGTCCACAAGCATTAAATGCTCTGCTTGCTCCTTATCATCATTACGTAATTCTTCAGCTAAACGAGCATCTTCTTCCTTTGTTTTCCCCCTTGGTCTCGTACCTGCTATTGGGTGAATCTCCAACTCCCCCGTTTGGTCTACTTTAATTAACCGCTCAGGTGAGCTACCAATAATTTCTTGGTTACCGAGCCGTAAATAATATAAATACGGGGAGGGATTGACTTTCCTTAATACTCGATATAAGTCTAGTCCAGAGACATTTACAGGGTAATCAAATCGTTGTGATAGAACCCCTTGGAAAATATCGCCTGCCTCAATATATTTTTTCATTTTTTGTACATCCGATATAAAATCAGTTTTACTGTAATTAGAACGAACTCCTTCAAATGCTTCTTCAGATAATGCCTGTTTAGAGGTCAATACAGTTGCCTCCAGAGTTACACCTTTTTGTATCATGGAGAGTTTACCTTTAATGGTTTCCATTCCCCTTTGGTAGCTGACTTTAGGGTTATATTGGTTGACCTTTTGATGATGAAAAATGGTCAATTCTTCTTTTTGGTGATTAAATGCAAGTATAGTATCACAAAAAACGAGATGAACTGCCGACTCACCAGTTGCTTTATTACGTATTTTATCTTCATACAACGAGTACGCTTCAAAACTGAAATACCCTACGGCCCCTCCCGGGAAAGGAAAATCTGGCCATATAGGTGCAATATTAAAATAATCCATACTCTTTCGCCAAATTTCTTGAAAAGAACTTCCTGTTACTAATACTTGCCCTGCCTTGTTTTCTAAGACAAATAAGCCATTCCTTTCTAATAAAAAGTAACTTGGTGAAAGCCCAATAAAAGAGTAGTTAGACCAAGTAGACAGTTCATCCTTACTTTCTAATATAAAAGCAGCTTCTTCACTAAATAGTTGAAACAGTTGGATAGGTGTTTTTGTATCAGCAACAATCGTAGTTGCCATGGGGATGGTGGAATATGCTGAGGCATATTCTAAAAATAAAGGAAGACTCGTTTCAATCACTATCATCACCTCTTAGTTTTCTAGAGTGATTGATTCGAGGAGGAAAAATAGAAGGAATTCATACTGCCGCCACACTCACTTCTCTACTTTAAATTGCTAAAATGTAAAGTGTAACAAAAACGTCTACCGTAGAGGCAGACGTTTCTTTCAGCGCCCTTTTAACTCTACTCAGCTCTCCTCAACTCATACTCTGCTAATCTAACTATTCTCAGCTAAAATTTCTCACTATTCTAATCTAATTGATATTGTAATCTATCCTATCGTGAATCACATTTATTTGTCAAGACCAAATCAGGTCGTAACTTTACTGCTTTTTCTAAATAAATATGGTGGATCTCACTGGACTGTTTATTCGTGTTGATTGTTGCCATAACACGAATGCATTTTTCTAAGCTGTCTGGTACAGGAATTTCCTGTGCACACATTACAGGCACCAGATCATATCCAGGCACCTCTCTTAATCCTTGAGCAGGAAAAGCGGCAGTCAAGTCTTGTGTAGCAGTGATTATAATATGAGAAATATCATCTGGCTGATACCCATTAGCTTCCTGCATTGCTTTAACCAGTCGGGCACACGCTGCAATAATTTTCTGTTTACTGTTTTCATCCACTGTAATAGCTCCACGGATTCCCCTTACCACACTAGTTCACCTCTCTTTGTAATTGTTCTTGCAGAAAGTCTTCCGATACTTTTACTAACTCCGGTTTTCCCAGTTCCCTTAGAAGAACAAATCGAATTGCTTGATTAGAAGCTTTTTTATCTATTTTCATTCGCTCAACAAGCTCATGCGTATTAACATTCGGAATTGAAAGGTCATAGCCCAAATTCTCCATCATTTTTAAAAACGGCTCATATCCTAACTTCACCTTAAATAACTTTTCACTTATATTTAAGGCAAACTTCATGCCAATGGCAACTGCTTCTCCGTGGGTTAGTTTACCATAACCAAGCTGAGACTCAATGGCATGCCCAAGTGTATGACCAAAGTTAAGAAATGCCCTTATTCCAATTTCCCGTTCATCTTCTTCTACTATTTCTGCCTTTACTTTAATGGAACGGTATAACAACTTTGAAGAATATCAATATCCATATTCCATTGATTGACGCTAGTAACTTCTACATGGAGCCACTTGAGAAAGTCTTCATCAGCAATGAACCCATGTTTTATCACTTCAGCAAACCCTGATCGCCACTCTTTCTCTGGTAATGTCAATAAGCATTCCGGGTCAAATAGTACAAGGGAAGGAGGATGGAAAGCACCGACCATATTCTTCCCTAGGTTATGATTAATACCTACCTTTCCACCTACGCTGCTGTCATGGGCAAGTAGAGTAGTAGGAACTTGCACAAATGGTATTCCCCGCATATAAGTTGCTGCTACAAATCCAGCTAGATCGCCCACGACTCCTCCTCCCAAAGCAATAATCATGGATTGGCGATCCAGTTTCTTTAACAAAGCATCTGTTAGTAAGGCTTCATACTGTTGGAAGGATTTTGACTTCTCCCCTTGAGGAACCACAGCTGTTTCCACACGCACATGTTTAGGAAAGGATTGTATTACGTCATCGAGGTAAAAGTCTGCTACACAATCATCCGTTACAATAAAAAAAAGTTGTTGGTTTTTGTGGAAGAAATGTATTAATTAATTCATAAACACGTTTTCTTGAACCAGCTTCAATAAGGATAGAATATGGGTGAGAAGACGATGTAACTTTTAATTCTTGTTTCATTAAAAAGTCCTCACCTTTTCTTTATATTCTGCAACGTTTTTTAAAATGTCATTTAAAGAGTCTGCACCGAACTTTTCGAGCATGGCTTTGGCTAGTTCCCAAGCAACTGCTGCCTCGCACACAACTGCCGCAGCAGGTACAGCACAACTATCAGAGCGTTCGATACTTGCAGAAAAAACCTCTTTCGACTCAATATCAACACTTTGTAGCGGTTTATATAAGGTTGGTATAGGTTTCATGGCCCCTCTTACGACAACAGGCATACCATTTGTCATTCCACCTTCAAAGCCCCCTAGACGATTCGTTCTACGGAAAAAGCCAGTTTCTTCAGAATGAAGAATTTCATCATGAACTTGACTGCCTAAGCGGCGCGCTGCTTCAAAACCGATTCCGATTTCGACGCCTTTAAAAGCGTTAATACTCATTACTGCCTGAGCAATCTTCCCATCTAGCTTTCGATCATAGTGAACGTGACTTCCTAAGCCAACAGGGAGATTTTCGGCAACAACCTCTACAATACCTCCAATTGAATCCCCATTTTCCTTTGCTTCATCAATAGCCTTTTTCATGGCTTCACTGGCATCAGGGTCTAAACACCTAACCTCTGAAGCTTCCGTTATTCCCTTCAACTCTTTGATGGAAGTATAGTTACTTATACTACTCTTAACGGCACCAATTTCAAGGACATGGCCGACGAGATGAATATCAAATGCTTCTAACAATACTTGGGCCACAGCACCAACAGCTACCCTTACTGTCGTCTCCCTGGCAGAAGATCTCTCCAGCACGTTTCTCATATCACGATGGTCATACTTGATGGCTCCCGTTAAATCGGCATGGCCTGGACGAGGCCTTGTAATTTTACGCTTTACTTCTCCTTCTTCTTCCTCTGATAATGGTGCAGTCCCCATAATTTTATCCCAATGTTTCCAATCTTTATTTTCTACGTGGAGAGTAATGGGTGCACCAGTCGTTTTCCCGTGTCTTACTCCACTGGTAATTCTTACTGTATCTGATTCAATTTGCATTCTCCTGCCACGGCCATAGCCTTTTTGCCTTCTTTTTAAATGTATATTTATTTGGTCCTCTGTTAATGGCAGTTGACTTGGAATTCCTTCTATTATTGCTGTTAATTCAGGTCCATGTGATTCACCAGCTGTTAAAAACCTCATTTTTACCACCCTCTACTCTCTTTATCGCTTTTAAGCGCTAAAATATCGATATTTATTATTGTCGATTATTTTACGTTGTTTTTCAAGTGTTTTTCCACGAAAACTTTAAAATATAAATTTATTTTTTATTGTATCAAAAAAGCTGTCGTATAATACGACAGCTTTTTATAGCTTAAACCCAAGTCGAAATGGTTTTTTCGTAGCTTACTAATTCTGTATCTTTGAAAAACAAATCAATTTCACGTTTTGCACTATCTGGTGAATCAGATCCGTGAATAACGTTCATTGACATTTGTACACCAAAGTCTCCTCTGATTGTTCCTGGAGCTGCTTCTTGCGGGTTTGTTTTTCCCATCATTTTTCTCGCTTCCGCAATGACATTTTCCCCTTCCCAAACCATTGCAAAAACAGGTCCAGATGTAATAAAATCAACCAACTCCCCGAAAAAAGGACGTTCTTTATGCTCTCCATAATGCGTTTCAGCTAACTCTTTTGAAACCGCTAACATTTTTGCTCCCGCTAATGTAAACCCTTTCTTTTCAAAGCGCGATACAATTTCTCCTACTAAATTGCGTTGTACTCCATCTGGTTTAACCATTAAAAAAGTGCGTTCCACGTTTAAAACCCCCTATGTATAGTAGAAAACAAAAAGACTTTTTGATTATAGCAAATAATCTGTGAAATCACAATTAAAAGAGGATAAAATCAGCCCATGGATTCATATTTACTGGTATTCCACGGGCTATCATTATTGTTTTCTAGATCACATTACTACTAAAATTTACGGTCTCCAATATAATCTGTAATTTGAAGCAATGCCTTTTTAGCTTGTATATCAGGCAAATCTGCTAGGGCCTTCCTAGATTTGTCTAAATAACGGTCTGCAATGGTTTTAGAATACTGTATTGCACCTGATGCTTTAATTTGTGCGATTGTTTCTCTCATTTCTCCCTTATCCAAAACACCTTCATCAAGGTGATGAATGATTCTTCTTTTGACATTTTGATCTTGGCACATGGCATAAAGAGCTGGCAGTGTAATATTTCCTTGAATTAGATCGCTTCCTGCTGGTTTTCCTAACTCCTTTTCCGTTCCCACAAAGTCTAAAATATCATCTGTAATTTGAAATGCCATTCCTATATAATAGCCATACCTTTTGAGTGCTCTTTCATACTCTTTAGGTGCCCCTGCTTCCAAAGCCCCTAATTGACAGCTGACAGCAATTAACAAAGCCGTTTTTCGCTTTATTCTGCGGAAATACATTCTCAAGTTTTGGTTCCAATTAAATTGATCTCTAATCTGTTCTACTTCTCCAATACACATTTCCACCATGGCATCAGAAAGAACCCGATTAATTCCTTCTCCTTTACAATGGGTTGCAATTTCCACTGCACGAGCAAAAATATAATCTCCAGTATACATAGCTACTCGATTATCCCATTGTGATTTAATTGTCTTTTTTCCTCTGCGTAGATCTGCATTATCAATAACATCATCATGAACAAGAGAAGCCATATGAATCATTTCTAAGGGCACTGCAATTTTTTTTATTTGATTAATATCATAATTGCCAAATTGAGCAGATAATAAAACAAAGACAGGGCGAATTCGTTTTCCTCCTGCTTTCAGCAGTTGTGTAGATGCTGCTTGTAAAGTGGGATTATTTGCATCAATATTGTTCTCTATTTCTTTTTCAATTTTCCCAATATCCGTTTTCAAATGCCAATAAATATCTGTCAGTTTCATAATTGTCCACCTTATTTACACAGAGTGACAATGTTGAGAGGGCTGCCACAAAGAGATTTGGTCTACTTTTCTATTTAACAACTTTAAGTCATGGGCTAACGAAAAATAATGCATTAACCCTTCCATATGCCGTTCGGTTAAATCATAATTCAATCCAATGAAGTACTGCTTCCAAAAGGAGGTGGAACCTCCTAATTGCAACTGTATGGATTTAATCATTTCATGGAAATGATTATTTAAGGAAGTATCTTTACTATAAGTGAACTGCTGGAATAAATCCTCCAATAAAACCGGGTACCTCAACCACGCATCTTTTCTGACTGCAAAAACAGCGTATGTCATGGGAAATCCAGTGAAATATTCCCAAAGCGCCCCTAAGTCATACTGGTGAATATCTTTCTCTTTATTCCACGATGTAACGATTGCATCATCACCAATTAGTAAGCATGCATCATGTTCCTTTAACATTTCTTCATAATTTGGATCCATCGTTTCATACTGAACATCTATATCATAATATCTGTTCAAAGGATTTTCAATAAGTTTACAGAAGATGCTGAACTTGATGTCAAGGCAACAGACTTTCCGTTTAATTGAGTAATAGGAATCTTTGAAAACAAGAAAATAGACCCAACTTCTTTATAGGATGAAACCGATAAGTTAGGAAAAATAACATAATCATCTGCGTGTTCACCGTACGAAAAAGATGAAATCCCTCCCACATGAACGGTACCGTCAGCCATTCCCTCGTTCAACTTAGCCGGCACCCTTGGTACAAACTCGCACCCTTTTCGAACCAGTTCTTCACGATTCAAATAATAAAACATGGGTAAAATGTTTGTGTAAGATATTTCTCCAATAATTAAACTCATGATGACTACTCCCCCCATCGTGTGAACAGGTCATGATTTACGCCTATTTGATCTAATACCTTCCCTACTACAAAGTTAATAAGATCATCTAACGTTTTTGGATTATGATAAAAGCCAGGCATAGCAGGAACAATTTGTCCCCCTAGCTCAGTAATTTTTTTCATATTATCGAGATGGGCAGCATGTAAAGGTGTTTCCCTTGGAACGATAATAAGTCTTCTCCGTTCCTTTAACATGACATCTGCTGTTCTCTCCAATAAGTTCCCTGAAATCCCATTGGCTATTTTTGCAAGTGTTCCCATGGAACAAGGAATAATGATCATTCCATCATTTTTCGCAGAACCACTAGCGATCGGTGCAGAAAAATCTTGCTGATGATGATAATATAAATTATTATGATTCCCAAAAACTTCCTGCAAACATTTATTACGATCTTCTGTTTGCACATGAAGTTCATAATAAAATACTTGCCAAGCCGCTTCCGTTAAAAGCAAGTGAACTTGATGCCCGTTTTGAAGGAGTGTTTGAACAAACCTGACTCCATAAATGGCACCGCTTGCCCCTGTTATTCCTACTGTAATAATTTTCTTTTCACTCATAGAAGCAAATCTCCTATCGTAAATACGAGCATAACGATACTTATGACCCCATTCATAGTAAAAAAGGCAACATTCACTTTCGACAAATCTTTAGGGGATACGAGTGAATGTTCATAAACCATTATTCCACCAGCAATAAATACCCCGATTAAAAATATCCAGCTTAATGGTGTAATCAAATATAAAGTGATCATTGCTAGAAAACTAACAATATGGAATACCTTTGCAATCATCAACGCTTTTGGAATTCCAAAATAACTTGGAATGGAATACAGCTTCACATTGCGGTCGTATTCCGCATCTTGTGTTGCATAGATAACATCGAATCCTGCTGTCCACATAGCTACTGCTAAAAACAATACCATTGCATCCCAAGTTAAAGTTCCAGTAGCACCAACCCAACCTCCTAAAGGAGCAATTCCAATCGTAATCCCAAGGAAGATATGACATGCCCATGTAAAACGTTTTGTGTACGAATAAAATACTAAGAAAAAAACTGCTATCGGTAATAAATAAACCGCTAACATAATTTAATTGATACGCTGAGAAGAATAGTACCACAAAAGATACAATAATAAATGCAATAGTTTCTATTCTTGAAATGAGACCAGCCGGTATTGCTCTTGTTTCTGTTCTTGGATTTTTCGCGTCAATTTTGCATCGATGAGTCGATTTAGAGACATTGCGGCACTTCTTGCCCCTATCATTGCCAATGTTATCCAAATCCAATCAGTGATAGCAGGCCATGTTTCATTAATTAATAAACTTCCTAGTACTGCCCCTAAAAAAAGCAAATGGTAAAGCAAATATTGTATGTTCAAATTTGATCATTTCTAGGATTATTTTAATTTTTTTCATAATTATCCTCACTTATTCTGACAGTAGCATTTTATTGATTCTTTCTTGCAAAATGTGCTGCGGCAACTCCACCCGAATAGGATTTATAAGTAACGGTTTGGAACCCGGCATCGTGAAATAGTTGTTTTAGTTCTTTCTTACCTGGAAAAGTTTGTGATGATTCCTGCAGCCAAGAATACTCCTTATAACTCTTGGCAAATATCTTACCGAATAGAGGCATAATATATTTAAAATATAGCCAATATACTTGTTTAAATCCGATCATTGTTGGTTGAGAGGTTTCCAGGCATACGACAAGGCCCCCAGGTTTTACAACTCGTCTCATTTCACGGAGGGCACCTAAATAATCTGGAACGTTCCTTAACCCAAATCCAATCGTTACATAATCAAATGTATCATCCTCGAATGGGAGTTCCATTGCGTTACCATGGACGAGTTTAATGTTGCTTAACTGAAGCTCCTTCACTTTTTTCTCTCCAACAGATAACATATTTTTACTAAAGTCTAAACCATATACCTTTCCTTTTTCTCCTACATCATTTCCTAAGGCAATAGTCCAATCTGCTGTTCCACAACAAACATCTAGAGCAACGCTTCCTTCTTTTACAGCCATTTTCTTCATGACATCTTTTCGCCATGCTAAATGCAATTGAAAACTGATAATAGAGTTCATTTTATCATAGTTTCCATATATAGATTCAAACACTTGATGTACTCGTTCTTCTTTTGAGTGAGACATAGATTACCCTTCCTCCATAACACATTGTTGTTCATATTGATTTTCAGTAATCAGCGCTTCTATTCTTGAAAGGAAGAAGGACTGATCAGTTGACCATTCTCTTGCACAACTAATGAGTTTATCTTTAGAAGCTTCAATTAAAAATTCAAAGCTTAGTTTAATATCTTTTTCGTCTAAGAGCTGTCCTTTTTTACCAAGATCCAAAAGTAGCATCTTAGCAACATGCCCTTTATATCCTGCACCTACAAAAAGTAGCCTTTCTTTTAAGAGTCGCTTAAAAAAAGAAAAATTCATTAATTAGTTCTTTCCATTTTGGAAGTTGTAACATTACGGCTATATTTTGTAAAAGGGACGAATCTATGATTTTAATATCTTGAAACTCAGCAGGGTTATACGTTTGATCCATCTGATAAACATTCATTTTTGATTCATTTATTTCTTGAATAGATTGGGCAAGAACTCTGATTAGTTTCGTGTCATTCACATTGGAGAGAACATAATAATATAAACTGCTGTAGTAATCACCAGCTAAAACAGTTAGCTGCCTCTTCCTCTTTGACGATTCATGAATAAAGTTTTTTACACTGACACTTTCATGTGTATCAAGAGCAGCTTGAACGAGAGTTGTGGTTAATATACACTGCTTTATATACCCAGAGTCTAAACCCTTTTCCCTAAGCATAAGATATAACAGTGTAGTTTGATCCATATCTACAATTGGATCATCCACATATTTCTGTATATAGGGATGTTTAACTAATGTATAAAAACTTTCAATAATCTCATTCAAATCTTCGTTGTAAATATTTGCAGATGTCATTCGAAGTTCCCCCAAAGCTAAAAAGTTAGTGTCATGCAGTCACTAATGAATTTATGCACAAATATAGTATACCACAATTGAAAGGTAGGGATAAGTTTCGATTCTCGATGATTCTGTGAACGTAAAAAGACAAGATGACACCTATTTAATATGGCAGTTTGATAAAACAAATAAAAAGCGGAAGAAGAATAATCCGCTTTTATTCATCACTATCCAGTTCACCATGTGCCGTTAATATTTTTGCCTTGCCCCTTACTTTAATGGCAGATGTATGTTCTGTAAACTGAGCAATCATGACTTCATTTTTATCCAGTTTTTCAGAATGGTGAAACCTCGTATCAGAACCTCTAGTTAAACCGATGACATTGACCCCGTTCTCCTTGGCCTTAATAATGATATATTCATTTTGTTGAGCCATATTTAAATCCCCTTTACTGACGAATTTATTCAACTAGGTATTACCATTCTATATTTCTAACTATTAACTCTTTATTAGTGATAAAACTTCTGATCGAGCAGCTGCATTTTTTTCAAAAGCCCCACGAACAGCTGAGGTTACTGTTTTTGAACCAGGTTTCTTTACTCCACGCATCGTCATACACATATGTTCTGCTTCCACTACAACTATAACACCGCGTGGTTCTAATGTTTCTACAATTGAATCAGCAATAGTCGAAGTTATTCTTTCTTGTAATTGAGGTCTGCGACAGACTGCTTCCACAGCTCTCGCCAATTTACTTAGGCCAGTAACTTTTCCCCCTCTTGGGATATAACCAATGTGAGCTATTCCAAAAAAAGGTACTAAATGGTGTTCGCACATGGAATAAAAAGGGATATCTTTTACTAATACCAATTCTTCATGATCTTCTCCAAATACTGTAGCGAAATGCTCTTTCGGATCCTGGTTTAACCCCTGAAAAACTTCCTCGTACATTTTCGCAACCCTTTTTGGGGTATCTAAGAGACCTTCCCTAGTTGGATCCTCCCCGATTGCTTCAAGAATCATTGTTACTGCTGTTTCTATTTTTTTATGGTCAACTTTGCCCATTATGTACTTCCTCCTTCTTATGCCAGTAATTCGTTAAAATTCTAGCATATAGTGGTTAGGTAAACAAGCAAACTAACCTCCATTTATGATAATACCGATTACGATCGAAAATACTTATATTTCTATTATGAGAGTGGAGATCTTTTAAGGAAAAAAAGAAGAACCACCTAGGTGGTTCTTCTTTTTATAAAAACGGCCCTGTATGTAAATTACTTAACTGCATCTTTAAGGGCTTTACCAGGCTTAAACGCTGGTACATTGCTTGCTGGAATCTCGATTTCTTCTCCTGTTTGTGGGTTACGACCTTTACGGGCTGCACGTTCACGAACTTCAAAGTTACCGAAACCAATCAATTGTACTTTCTCACCTTTTTGTAGAGAACCAGTGATGACGTCAAAGACTGCATCAACAGCGCTTGTTGCATCTTTTTTAGAAAGATCCGTTTGTTCAGCTACTGCATTGATAAGTTCTGTCTTATTCATACCATTCACCTCCTCCCATAAAATCAATAGTGTTATTCTCTTTCTTTCACATTCATAAGCTTTTTATACGTGTTTCCCTTTATTTCTAAGGGTAACAAGGCTTATCTTATACGATTGCAGAGAATAATTCAACATTTTTTGAGGAATTTCTTGCAAATTTATTATTATTTTACCTTTTTTGCCAAGAAATGCGTTTAATTTTGCTGTTTTCTCCAGAATCATTTATATAAGCTGACCCCAAAAAATAACAGTCATCAACTAAACATTGCCCTCATACTAGGGAGCGTATCACGTTTTCTGGTTTTTTAAAAAGTAATATGCTAAAAAATATAGAAGAATTTGGGTATATTTTGTTAGTAGACTGAATTTCTTTAAATAGTGTAGTAAATAAGTTGTCGAAACACGCATGGAAAAGAGGATATGAATTTGTAAAAAGGGATCTGTGACATTTATTTCTCTTCTTGTTATTAAAGAGATTTAAACGTTGTAACACATACCAATCAATGCGATTCAACACCTCTTTGATAATGGAGAGAGTTGATAGTAATTCTTAAACCCTTGAAGTTTACGGTTCAAGCATTTTACCAATTCTTTGATATCCATGTACAATTTATGACGTGGCTCTGTATTATCTTTAATTTTCTTTCGCATTTGTTTCATGGCTTTCTTACTTGGGATGTGATTCATGATAAAGAATGTTCTTCCACCTTTCTTACGAATGGGGAATTTTCGGTGATGAAGACCAAGAAAATCAAATCCGTCAGAATCGTCCCATATATTAACTAGTTTTGATTTCTCCCGCTGTATCGAAAGATCAAGTTTCTTCATAATTGCTTGAATGACGTTGGCACTTTCAAGTGCTTGTCGTTTCGTTCTACACATAATGACAAAGTCATCCGCATAACGGATGAGTGTACCTAAATGGCTATAATTCTTATCCCAAAGTCTATCCATTGTATTTAAATAGATATTTGACAATAACGGCGAAATCACTCCACCCTGGGGTGCGCCTAAAAGAGAGTTTCTAATTTTGCCTTCTTCTAAAATACCAGCTTGAAGCCATTTTCGAATCAACTTTAGTACCCTTCGGTCACTAATTCGCTGTTCTACTAGTTTCATCAATTTATCATGATTGATATTATCGAAGTAGCCTTGGATATCGACGTCTAATACCCAATAACATTTCTTACTCTCTTTACGAATTTTGGTAATTGCATCATGTGCCTTTCTCTTTGGACGAAAGCCATGAGAACAATCCTTAAAATCTGCTTCAAAGATTGGTTCTATCACCATTTTGGTTGCCATTTGTGCGACTCGATTTTTAATCGTTGGAATTCCTAATGGACGTTTCTTTCCTTCCCCTTTTGGAATGTAGGTTCGTAGTACTGGCTGTGGATGATATCGTTTTTCTTTTAATTCCCGATATAATTCATTCAAGAATTTCTTTTCACCGTAGGCTTTGATATCTTCCAGTGACTGCTCGCCTACTCCTCCACTGCCTTTCTTGCGTTTCACTCTTTGCCATGCTTCCCATAAGATATCAGGTCGATAAATCTTATCATATAAGGCATGAAATCGTCGTGTCTTACTTTCCTTGGCACAAAGGTATAATGTTTTCCAGAGTTCTTGAGCTTTTGCATTATTGGCGTAGTTAGCCATTTTCTTGGCATTCACTGACTCTTACCTCCTTTGAACATGTGAACGAAGTAGGGCTCCTTCCCTAGATAACGTTGTGCTGTCGTTATCATCCTTGGTACTATGACCCCCTCCGACTCCCTCTCATCCATCCACCCCTTCGTTTACACTTATAGGCTTCTGCTTTACTTCCATAGAAGAAGTGACGAGGAGGGTATCCCCAGTTCCATTAATTACTTTCTTAACATGTCGCTCTCCATACCCCGAGGGATTCTTCGGTGTTGTATTTCCAAGTTCTTAACACCTTCCATGGTCTTCGCCTATTGTCTAGAGGCTCGACTTCCCTTGTTCCTCCTTAGAGGGTTTTAATTGACGAGGCTGCAAGATTCACTTTATGTTACAACCTGTTAAGTTGCTCGCACTCCATAGAGGGTTACTTTGTCACAGTGCTCCAACCTTAGGATTTCTCCACCAGTTGCCTGTCAGCTACTGAGCGTCTTGGCACTTACTCAGGTTGGACTTTCACCAACTAGCAATTAACGGCTTGCTGGGCACGCAAACAAATAAAAAACTCCCCAAATGGAGAGTTTAAAGGATAATCGCTATTAATCCACCGGAACCTTCGTTTATAATTCTCTCTAACGTTTCTTTCAGCTTGTATCTTGCGTTTTCCGGCATTAAAGACAATTTGGCTGAAATCCCTTCCCTGACGATTGAATTTAACGAGCGTCCAAATATATCAGAATTCCAAATCGACAATGGATTCTCCTCAAAGTCTTGCATTAAATAGCGGACTAATTCTTCACTTTGTTTTTCTGTACCAATGATCGGTGCAAATTCCGACTCCACATCCACTTTAATCATATGAATGGAAGGGGCAACAGCTTTTAAGCGGACACCGAATCGGGACCCTTGACGAATGATTTCTGGCTCATCTAAGCTCATGTCAGCAATGGATGGAGCTGCGATACCATAACCTGTTTGCTTCACCATCGTTAATGCTTCTGCTACTTGATCGTATTCTGCCTTTGCATGGGCAAAATCTTGCATTAACTCTAACAGGTGATCTTTACCTCTTATTTCTACGCCTACCACTTCTTTAAGAATTTGATCATATAGATCATCAGGTGCATGGAGGTCAATTTCCGCTACCCCTTGCCCCATTTCAATTCCAGCAAGTTTAGCCTCTTGAATAAATTCATATTCGTAGAAGTGACCAACAACACGATCAACATCTCTAAGGCGCTTAATGTCTTTGACAGTATCTCTTACGGCAATTTCATAGTTATCTCTTAGCCAGTGATCTTCCTTCAGTACCATTACCCAGCTTGGTAAATTAACATTCACTTCATGAACTGGGAATTCAAAGAGCACTTCTTTTAATACTAAATTAATTTCATGCTCTCCCATGCTTTCAATATTCATGCCTAATACAGGAACATCATGCTTCTCTTGAAGTTCTTGCCTTAAGGCTTCCGTATCAGGATTTTGTGGATGTACACTATTTACAATGACTATAAATGGTTTACCTACTTCCTTTAGCTCCTCAATAACCCTTTCTTCCGACTCTACATAGTCATGACGTGGGATCTCTCCAATGGACCCATCTGTAGTAACCACAACACCTAAAGTAGAATGCTCCTGTATTACTTTCCTAGTCCCAATCTCTGCAGCTTCGTGAAATGGTATCGGATCTTCGTACCATGGAGTGTTTATCATTCTCGGTCCATTTTCATCTTCATATCCTCGAGCTCCCGGGACAGCATAACCAACACTGTCAACGACACGAACATTTACCTCTAATCCCTCATCTACTTGAATTGTTACGGCCTGGTTTGGAACAAATTTTGGTTCGGTAGTCATAATTTGCTTTCCAGCTGCGCTTTGTGGCAATTCATCCTGGGCTCTCATTCTGTCTGCCTCATTTTCAATGTTTGGAATGACAGCCAATTCCATAAATTTTTTAATAAAAGTAGATTTTCCAGTTCTTACTGACCCTACAACTCCTAAATAAATATCACCACCAGTTCGTTCTGCAATATCTTTGAAAATATCGATTTTCTCCACAAAATCCCCTCCCGATCATATTTAAAAATTAATTCTCCTAAAAGAAAGCACCTTTGCGATAGAAAGACAGTATATATTTATGATGTTGTCCATTAATTATGACAAGGTATTCTGTCATCGTTATAAAAAACATTAATTTGTCCCATTTTATAACCTGAACGAATCAAAAAATATACTGGATAAAGTGTTGTCGTCATTACCACATCCCCTAAGTATTGGATCTGTGCTACCTGGAGAAAAGGGGGATTTTACTAGTGTCAAGAAAAAAGCCTCCCTTTCTCTTGTATGTATATTGAGTAGGGTAGCAGTTTAGAACATTGTAAAAATCTTAATCTAAAATTTATTTAAGAGAGGGAATTAATAAATTTGTAATGCTTATCCCTGGCACCACTCTATGATTTTCCCGTGATACTAAAAAAGCCTGATAGAGCAGGTTTCCCTGCGACTATCAGACTGTAAAAGCTTTCCCACTATTTCTACGACATCCATACCAAAACCAAATGTCTTATTTATTTTCACTTAAAAAGATTCTTTCTCCTTCTGAAGTAATTGTTTGCGGAACAGAATTTACCGGGGCAAAGGGAGAGTTTTCTACTAGTATCCACCTTAAATCATCCCCATAGTTATAATTCCCTAACCCATATTCTTCTATGAAATGGAGGATATCAATTGAGTAATCAATAACAATTTCTCCATTTGTCCCCATTAATAGAGGTAGGCGGTGATTGGAGTTATAGGGACTCTGTACAGTTGGTTCCTCAGAATAGTTCAATGCTTTATAATCTAGTTTAAGCAATTCATGGCCTACTATTTCCAATACTGGTGCATAACGATGCTCCCTACGATACATTTGAATTCGTCTTGAAAATTCTTGGACAGTTCTACTCATCGTCAAATCAATAAGCTTTACTTCTGGCATTTCCTCAGGATTGATGAGCACATACTGAAACACACCGCCACTTTCAAATGAATTACCTGGAGCAGTTTGCAAGTAGGTTGGTATTAATTGTTTAAAATTTATTGGGTATTTTTGAAAGACAGGGGTCCCATCTTCCCTTGTTTTTATTGGTAATACCCCATTGTCTTGCCGATATTGGATAACAGCAGATTGCACAGATTGGATTTGATCGTTATATGGAACCCTATTTTCCATTCGCCTTTCATCAGGATACATACAGCCCAACAACAAAATTACCACAAAAATATACAAAAGGCTTGTACGAAATAATTTCATAATTGATTCCCCTTATCTAATTAAGTTCTATTATTCTGGGGTAGGTCCTGCAAAAACAGTTAAAAAGACTATAATACCTGCTACCATCAAACAAATAAAACTGATTGTTAGTAGAAAATAGCGAAGAAAACCATGCAGTTTTTCTTTTGTAAAAATAGTTAACACCACGGAAACAAACATAAGTCCCATACCGATAAAGGATATCCACATATTTAACATTGGATCATTAGTCACAGCCAGTCACCCCATTGTATTCAATCATTTTACCGAAATAATTATAGCATAACAATTATTGTTAAGTATAGATTTACCACCTAAAAACAGTGTAAACCCCATAAAATACTCTGTAATGGAAAATTAGATTCGATAGTAAGTTATCTGGAAAAAGTAGGTACTTGATAGGGCTTATAGTGATGTATGATGAGTCACCCCATTAAAAAAAGTTGAAGAAAAGGGGCATTTTTCTTCAACTTAATTGACTAAATACTTTTTAGCAGGCCCTTTTTATAATATTTCCCGTTTTAGTATATGCTTGAGAAAAGGGGTAGATGAGAACAGCTGCCTATATTCACTTATTCTCTTGGAATATTTTTGCCAAACTCATAAAATCCGTTGGTATATTTTTACTAGTAATTGCTTTTACAAGTTCCTCTTCTTTTTCCTTAGATATTGGAACATTGGCTAATTGAGCAACTTGATGAATCAATTGCCTCACATTTTCCTCGTCTTCAAGATCAGTGCTACCAACAGAATTCGCTAAGTTGAATAGATCTTGTTGTTTCACATTCGTCTTTTTTTTCCAACTGATCAAATAATGGATTATTTTTCTCGTCCAAAATAAAGCCCTCCTCATGCAAGATGTCAAGATATCATATGCATAGGAGGGCAGTTTGTGATTTTTTCTAATGATTTAATTATGTGATTCAGTTATTAACCCTATTTTTTTCCATAAGAAATAAACTTGTAGATTAGCAGCATAATCCTAACTTGATGGTGGTATATCACCAAGCCTAAGGGATTCTACCTCATGTTTTTTTACACGACCCATTAATTCTGCTACAGCTTCCTTCGGTGTTTTATTATAAAATAACACTTCATACAAAACTTTTGTTATGGGCATTTCCACGTTTAATTGCTCAGCTAGCTGAAAAGCGGCTTTGGTTGTTCGTATTCCTTCCACAACCATCCCCATTTCATTTAACACTTCGTCTAGACTCTTACCTTTCCCTAGCATATTCCCAGCCCGCCAATTACGGCTGTGAACACTTGTACACGTTACGATAAGGTCACCAAGACCAGATAAACCAGCAAATGTTAAAGGGTTGGCCCCTAATTTCATTCCTAGTCGAGCAATTTCTGCAAGGCCTCTCGTCATTAATGCTGCTTTCGCATTATCTCCAAAGCCAAGTCCGCTTGTCATCCCAACACCTATGGCGATAATATTTTTTAAGGAACCCCCAATTTCAACTCCAATTAAATCAGGGTTTGTATAAACACGAAAATGCTGATTCATGAAAAGATCTTGGACAAAAGTAGCAGCTTCTGGATCCAGAGACGAACTAGTAACTGTCGTAGGTTGACGTAGACTTACTTCCTCCGCATGACTAGGGCCTGACAAGGCTACTACTCCTGTTCTTAAATTTGCAGGAATCTCTTCTTCAATAATCTCTGATATACGATAATGGGTCTCAGGCTCAATCCCTTTACTGGCGTGTATAAAAACCATTGGTTTATTTAATAGTTTACAAACGTCCTTAAGTACGCTCCTCATTGCCTTCGTAGGTACTACGAGGAGAATTGCTTCAACTTCAAAAAGAGCATCTTTTAAACTTGTCGTTCCAACTATATCTGGAGAGAGAGTAATCTCTGGTAAATAACGTTGGTTCAAATGGTTTTCATTAATGTCCCTAATCTGTTCTGCAGAACGACCCCAAATTCGCACTTCATGATCATTGTCTGCTAGAACAATGGATAGAGCTGTCCCCCAACTACCTGATCCCAGCACTGCAATTTTTGCCATGTAAAAAACTCCTCTCTATTTCGAAACTGCTTTTTCTCCTATTTTACTTTCTTGGCCTTTTATAAGCCTTTGGATATTTGAGCGATGTTTCCAGACAGAAAATATACTGATGACTACTAAGAAATATAAATAATAACTTGGATATTCAAAAACAAAATTAAACACGGCTGATATCAGTGTTGTCCCAATAATAAAAATGAGAGAGCCCAAAGATACGTAGCGAGTAATAACAATAGACAAGATTGCAATAATTCCTGAAATTAATGCAGCAGTAAATACAAGGGTTGCTACAACACCAATTGTTGTTGCAACACCTTTACCTCCTTTGAAACCATAGTATATTGGCCAATTGTGTCCAATAATGGAAGCGAGTCCACTTGCCGCCGCAATGAAAGGATCGTTTGTAACATAAAGAGCTAAAACCACAGCTACAATTCCTTTGACACAGTCAAGGAGTAAAACAGATACAGCGGGTCCTACCCCCAAAACCCGCAACGTATTGGTGGCCCCTGCGTTCCCGCTACCATGCTGACGAATATCTACCTTCTTAATCTTCTTAGCAATAATGTAACTGAAACTGATTGAGCCAATTAAATAAGCAATGACTATACATATTAAACCTACCATTAGTGCCTCCACATTTAATCATTTTTCTTTCTTGCAATGATACGTATTGGTGTACCTTTAAAATTAAATGTTTTTCTTATATTATTCTCCAAGTATCGCCGATAAGAAAAATGCAGTAGCTCTGGATCGTTTACGAACAATACAAACGTAGGTGGTGCAACAGCTACCTGTGTTGCATAATTTATTCTCAGTCTTTTTCCCCCACTGTCTGTAGGTGTAGGGGTCATTGTTACGGCATCCACAATCACATCGTTTAAAACATGCGTCGGTACTCTTAAGGTGTGGTTTTCACTTACTTCTTTAACTATGGTAATAAGTGGTGTAATCTTCTTTTTGTTTTTGCTGAAAGAAAAAGAACAGGAGCATATGATAAATACAATAGCTCTTCTTTCAACTTCTCTTCGTACTTTTGCATTGTTTTATCATCTTTTTCTACTACATCCCATTTGTTAACTACTAATATGACAGCTCGTCCTGCTTCATGAGCATATCCGGCAATTTTTTTATCTTGTTCTATTAGCCCCTCTTCACCATTAATAACCATTAATACTACATCGGAACGTTCTATCGCTTTCAATGCACGTAGGACAGAATACTTTTCTGTACTCTCATAGACTTTACCTTTTTTTCTCATACCTGCTGTGTCAATGACAACATAATCTTGGTCGTCTCTAGTAAAAGGAGTATCAATGGCATCTCTCGTTGTACCTGGTATATCACTCACAATTACTCTTTCTTCCCCAAGAATCGCATTTACAAGAGAAGATTTACCAACATTCGGTCTTCCAATCAAGCTGATTCGGATTGTATCTTCATCATACACTTCTTCAGCATCTTTCGGAAAATGCTCCAATACCTTATCTAACAAGTCCCCAAGTCCTAGACCATGAGACCCTGAGATGGGTACTGGATCTCCAATTCCAAGGCTATAGAACTCATATAGTTTATCATGAAGAGTCGGATCATCCATTTTATTTACGGCCAGAACAATCGGTTTCTTTGACCGGAACAAAAGCTGGGCTACTTCTTCATCAGCTCCAGTAATCCCTTCACGACCATTGACGACAAAACATATGACATCTGCTTCCTCAATGGCCAATTCTGCTTGGTAGCGCATTTGGACCATTAACGGTTCTTCGTTTATTTCAATACCGCCTGTATCAATAACATTGAATTCCCTATTCAGCCATTCTGAAGAGCTGTAAATTCTGTCACGAGTAACTCCTGGTTTATCTTCTACAATGGCAATGCGTTCTCCTACTAAACGGTTAAATATTGTTGATTTCCCTACATTCGGTCTGCCTACAATGGCTAATACAGGTTTAGGCACGTTACATTCCTCACTTCCTACAATACTGGTCTGAAGCTTAGTTTACTCCAATACACTGAGTAAAACATGTTTAGTTCTCAATTACTAGTATTGTATTTTTTTCCATGAAGAATTCCTCTCCAATGGATAACTTAGGAAAGGAAAAACATGGCTACAACATTATAACAAACAGAAATACAATTCTACAAACCTTTTTACAAACTATGCGTTTAATTTCCCTTGGCCAACTGGTTTGGGAGTATTTGTAACCCACTTATTACGAAGCAACCCTGCTCCTGTTTCGAGGCCATTCCATATTACAAGAATTAAGGCATTAAGGGAGAACATATCTAATAACAAAAAGTCTCCAATGATGAAGGAATCAAAATAAACATGTGACCTCTCCCATAAAGAAAAAATAAAGATGATTTCTCCTAAAATTAATGCCGTCGTTACAACAGGTATTCTTTTTTTCTGATCCTTTATAAAAACAATAGCCAACACACTTGCTATTACACAGATAGTCACCGTTGGAGAAAGAAAATAACCAAACTGGTTCAAAATAAATAAAATATTGAAGCAAATAATAAGCACCCGATATGAAAGCAATTACAACATAGCAGTATAATTTTTCTTGCCATTTATATTTTGCAAGCTGATAAAAACAAAAAAACACTAAAATGAAAAAAATCAATCTAATTGACAAACTTACAATAGATAGATGAATTCCTGAAGAAATAACAAGCAATAATAATACAAACACATTTTTCTCTTTCCGCTTTTGATTAGAGTCAAAAAAATAACTACCGACAATTAGTAGCCACATGGCCCAGTAAAACCAAAACCCATCCATAATGAATGCTCCCTTTCCAATTTATCCTTTTATCATAATCGGCAATTTAATGGACAAAATATACTTAATTGTTTGAAAAGGAGGGAATTTATTTGGGAAAAGACAGACAGGAAAGCAAATTACGTAAAGAAGGTAAAGTTTCAGGAGACAGAGACCAAAGCTTGCATTATGGCGGAAGTATAAAATTAGAAGGTGCAGAAGAAGCCAGAAGGAGACAAAGAAAATAAAAAAATCTTAAACAGACTACTTATAAAGAATTCAGTCTGTTTAAGTATTACGTTCTTGTTTTTATTTAGGCTCTGTTAAACGATGGTGTTGATATTTCATATACGTTGATTTGAGCGAAAGGAGCGAGACTCCAGCGGGAAAAGCAACAGGCGAAGACCCCGCAGGAACGAGGAGGCTGAAGCGTTGCCCGCGGAAAGCGAGCTCCTGTAGAGAAAATCAACATTAAACGCTAACAGAGCTTTTATTTAAAACCGAATAAAGCCCGCATCTGCTGACTTTATTCGGTTTCATAACGATTAGCAAAGTAGTCTGTGGAAATATGCCTTTCTTTTAGCCAGTGGCCTACTCCACCAGTAATAAGCAAAGGTACACTCTGAAGGTTTTGGATATTTTTTGCTCCGAGAGATGTCATAATCATCCCTAACTGTGTCAAGGTTTCTTCTAATTGGAGAACTGTTTCTTCTACTCCATCTTTGTGGAGCCATTTCAGCACCTTTCCTGCCATTCCAACAGCATCGGCACCAAGGGATAAAGCCTTGGCAATCTGGATAGCGTTTTGTATTCCTCCAGTAGCAATCACCTGAATATTTGGTTGCGCATGCTTAGCTTCTGCAATTGATACAGCCGTAGGGATTCCCCATTCATTGAAAAACTCAAATCTTTTTACTCTCCTGTTGTTTTCAATTTTTGAGAAATTTGTACCACCATAGCCACCGATATCTACAATCGATACTCCTGCGTTATAAAGCTTATTCACTGTTTCCCTGCTCATTCCGTAACCAACTTCTTTAACAATAACCGGTACATTGATATCATGAACAATTTGTTCGATTCTCTTTAGAGCTCCATCGAAATCTCTATCTCCTTCAGGCATTACCAGT
Organism: Bacillus sp. (in: firmicutes); assembly: GCA_021208645.1. Classification (GTDB taxonomy): domain Bacteria; phylum Bacillota; class Bacilli; order Bacillales; family Salisediminibacteriaceae; genus Evansella. The sequence goes on from JAJOJL010000144.1 coordinate 33,683, forward strand.
TCCTGAATCACATTCAGATGGATTTGTAGAGCATTTGCCTCAATCATATCTACACTAGCCTTCGCTTGGTCAACAGTTGCTTCACTTCCTAAATTAGCAAAAATTATGCCATTAGGATGTTTCTTACGAACAATTGTATAGGAATTTGCTTCGTTACTATCTCTAATCGCTGCCATTTGTGATCCAACTGCCATGGGTAAAGATAGGGTGTTAGCCACTTCTGCTAACTTACCATTAATATTTTCAGTTGCTTTACCACCGCCGCCTGTCATAGCATTGATAAAAATTGGCGAACTGATAGACAGTCCGCCAATAGATGAGGATAAATTAACATCGCTCAAATTAATGTTTGGCAAGCTTTGGTGTATAAAACGTATGTCTTCTAAACCAGATGTGTTACTTTGACCTGTTTTCATTGCATGGTCTATATGGTCTAGTTTTCTTTTTGCTCGTGACACTTACCATCACCGCCAGTGGTTTACTTTTTTTTTGAATTTACTAACCTTTATATTTCTTTAGCTGATCTCCAATAACATCTCCTAAAGAAAAACCAGCACTATCCTCTTCTTTTTGGTACTCTTTTTTCACTTCATTTTCAAGCTTTGCTGCCTGTTCTTCTTCTAATGCCCTAATACTTAAAGAAATCCGTTTATCTGCAAGGTTGATATCTAGGACCTTTGCCTTTACTGATTCTCCTTCTTTCAACACTTCACCTGGTGTACCAATATGTTTATTGGCAATTTGAGAAATATGAACAAGTCCTTCTACTCCAGGAACAACTTCTATAAAGGCCCCAAATGATACTAGACGCTTAACAACACCTTCCACTACATCCCCTTGCTTTATTTTTCCTTCTACAGCTTCCCATGGGCCTGGTAGCGTCTCCTTTATGGATAGAGAAATGCGTTCATTATCAGGGTCAACTCCCAAGACTTTTACTTTAACCACATCACCTTCATTAATCACCTCTGAAGGAGACTCAACATGATGATGAGCTAATTGTGAAATATGAACAAGACCGTCAACACCACCGATATCAACGAAGGCACCGAAGTCTGTTAGACGTTGAACTGTTCCTTCTAATACATCACCAGGTTTAATATCTGATAATGTTTTTTGTTTTTTCTCTTTTGCCTCTTCATCTAGTACTGCACGTTGAGAAAGGATTAATTTATTTTTTTCCTTATCCATTTCAATTACTTTTAACCTTAACGACTTTCCTTTGTAATCTGAAAAATCTTCTACGAAGTGACGTTCAACGAGGGAAGCTGGAATAAATCCTCTTACTCCAACATCAACAACAAGTCCACCTTTTACTACATCTGCCACTTCTGCTTCAAATGTCTCTCCAGTTGCCAACTTATCCACCATTGTCTCCCAAGCACGCTCTGCAGCAACTGCTTTCTTTGACAACACCAGTTCTTCATCCGTGGATTTAATGACTTTTAATTCCACTTCTTGTCCTTCTTGAAGAACATCACTTACTTTTTCCACATGTAGGCTGGACAGTTCACTAATAGGAATAATACCATCTAACTTATAACCCACATTGACATATGCTTGTTTGTCCTCCACCTTAGTAACTGTTCCCTTCACTATTTCCCCAACTGAAAAAGTCTTTACATCAGCCATTTCGTTATTCATTTCTTCTACCATTGACAATACCTCCCTAATTCACCAGACAATAATAGCCTAAAATATTTCATTTATTATAAGCCCCATTAACACATGAGGATAAAAACCAAATTTAATTACTGTTTAACACCATATTCGTCAAGAAGTTGTTGAATACCTTCCATGATTTTTTCCGTTGCCTCATCGGCAGAGGCCTTCTGTTCCCTCAACTCCTCCATTGCAACAGGCTTCCCATAAGCGACAGTAATTTCACTAAAAACTTTATAAGTTCCAATGATGGCACATGGAACAACAGCTGCACCAGACCTCAATGCAAAGAATCCGACTCCTGTAAGTCCTTTACCAAGCTGACCATTTTTACTCCTTGTTCCCTCAGGAAAAACACCAACCATTTCTCCCTCACCTAAAAGTTTCAAACCAGTACGTAGCGCTTGTCTGTCACTCATTCCCCGTCTAATAGGAAATGCCCCAAGCTTTGGAATGAGACGCTTAAGAATTGGGACCTCAAACAATTCTGCTTTTGCCATAAATCTTGTAGGGCGTTGGATAAAGGATCCCACTAATGGAGGGTCTAAAGTATGAATATGGTTACTGCATAATAATACACCCACGTTATCAGGAATATTTTCTTTTCCAACGATGTTTATTCGGTAAAATATTCGAAAAAAAAGATCGGCATAAAAATTGCCCTAATTTAAATAGTGACATGTTCACGTTACGTTTTCCCTTCTTTCTTCCACCAGCGCTAGAATAGAATGAACAACTTCTTTAATACTCATGGTTGTAGAGTTTACTTCAACAGCATCCTCTGCCTTTATAAGAGGAGCAATTTCTCTTTCAGAATCAATTTTGTCCCGTTGCCTAATTTCATTTATCAATTTATCGTAATCTGACGACTGACCTTTTGCCAGGTGTTCTTCATGCCTTCTACGGGCTCTTTCTTCAACTGAAGCAGTTAAAAATACTTTCAACTCTGCTTCAGGTAGGACCATTGTTCCAATATCCCTCCCGTCCATTACTGTGCCACCTTTTACAGCTAAAAGTTGCTGTCGCTTCACCATTTCTTGACGAATTTTTTGATGCTTCGCTACATAAGAAACATTATTTGTTACATCTGAGGAACGTATTTCTTCAGTAATATCCTTACCATTAAGAAGTATCCTTTGTGATCCTTCCGTATTTATAAGCTCAATGTCTAATTCTTTTAACAGCTCAACTAGTTTTCTCTCATCATTTACGTCAATATTATTTTGAATTGCTTCGTATGTAATTGCTCTGTACATGGCACCAGTATCAATATAAATATAAGATAATTCTTCAGCTACCATTTTGGCAACGGTACTTTTTCCTGCCCCAGCTGGTCCATCAATAGCAATATTCATCTGCTTTTTCATGCTGTTACCCCATTCTCTACTATAATTTACTCTGGTTCGTTTTACTTAAAGAGTCCTTTATTCATCTTACCATATTATTATGAAACCGGTCTATTTATTCAGAATAATTAACTATTAGAAATTTACTTTCCTAAAGTTGTAGTTTAGTTCCATCAGGAAAATTATATCATTGTTTTACTCAATATTCTTCCATTTATCATAAAATAAAGGGTATTCCAAGGACTCCCTTGAAACACCCAATATTGTTGAAGCCTTTAATCTCGATATACCGGTTCAGGATTAGCCATCTTTTCGACTTGTTCTTCTTTTCCGTCTTCTGCATTGATGAAGATTCTGTATGTGTCATTGTTGATTACACCAAAAAATTCATGACAGAGGACCTCTTCCCCAAGTTGATTTTCGATTATTGCTAAATGGTGCTCCATTACTTCTAAATTTGGGTTTAAAAATTCTTCCGCTTCCTCTCTTGACAATTCCTCAGTAAATTCTTCTCTATCATTGTGGTGCTCTAAATAAGCGAATGCCTCATAACCAATAACATCTCCCTCATCTAAAGCTACTTCAATGACAATTGAATCAGAATAGATTCTAATATTGTCCATGAGCCCTGCAAAATTATAAACCCCAATATTATCATACTGACGACTATCAACTAATTGCATATTATCAAAACCATTTCTCTCTATGAACTCCTTAGCATTCTCGGAGCCTTCATAAAGACTAATATTTTGCTTGTCCACATCCCTTTCATTCAACATCCAAACTGGGTGTCCACCTATTTTTGTAATGTCCATTACGATGTTGGTTCCATGTTTTTCATCTGGAATAGTAAGGCTGTATGCTTCATATTCTAAACCTTCTCCAGCAATTGTAACTTCCGCATCCTGAATGGATTGCAGTTCTAAAAAATCCTGAGCTACATTTAATACTTCTTCTTCATTTATTGGATCACCAGTAAGGTTTTTTGCAATATCTTCTCCATTTGTTGATAGTTCAGAAGAGCCTGCACCGAAATCTACTTCGGTAAATCCACCTACTTTTTCGTCAATTATGTGAAACCCATTAACAATCGCATTGTCCATTGGCTCTACTTCTGTAGCCAATGCCATTTCCACATCCATCCACCTTAACTGCTCTTTCAGTACCATAGACTGGACCCTTCTCATTTCACTTTGAATTTCTCCCGCCTGTTCATATAACTGCTCCAGCGCTTTGTATTCATCATCTGTTAACGGGTCGTTATCAAGATCCCTTATGGCATTTCTATAGGAGAAATTCCCAATCTTAAACAAATACTCTTCCGTTTTACTAAATGGCATTAAAGCTAACGGAAGCTGACCAAGTTCATTTTGTGCCTCCGATGTAATTCTCCAAACCTCCGCTAGGGATGGAGAAAGCCTATCTCTGGAATTCATTGCCAATGTTGCCCCAAGTTCATCATGGAGCAAATCAAGGTTATAGGTTAATTCATGAAAAGCCCTTTGATAGTTGGCTTCTGCTTTAATCAAGATCGCGTTTTTCTCTTGATGTTCGATATAACCCCAGTAGCCAGTTCCAATTATCCCAACTACTAATACACCAATTATTATATTTCTAATCACTTTTACCACCTCCCACATTTATTTTGCAAAAATGTGTTTTCCAATTTGCTTTGTTTGTGGTCTCGACCAAATCCACCTTGATGTTGCTGTTGACGGATTGAAAAAATATAACGCATTTCCAGTTGGGTCCTGGCCATTAATTGCATCTAAAACGGCCTTCCTTGAAGTTTCATTTGGCTCTAGCCAGATTTGACCGTCTGCAACGGCACAAAAAGCTCCCGGTTCAAAGATGACACCGTTTACTGTATTTGGGAACAAAGGACTATTAACTCTGTTAATAATAACTGCTGCAACAGCAACTTGTCCTACAAAAGGTTCGCCCCTTGACTCACCATTAACAGCTTGTGCCATAATTCGAATGTCATTATCTGAGAATCCATCCGGTACATTGATAGCGCTTTGTACATCAATATCGTCATCTTGTTCCACCACTTCTTCTTCTTCGGGAACTGGTACTTCCTCGGCTTCTTGTGTAGGTGGTTGTTCTGCTCCAGGTTGATCAGGCTCAGGTTGAATTTCACCTTGCTGTTGTGGCTGCTCTTCCTGTTGAGGTGTTTCTCCCTCCACAGGTTGCTGTTGACCATCCGGCTGCTGAATTTCCCCTTGCTGACCTCGCTCTGCTGGTGGAGCTTGACTACCTTTTCCCTGTTGACCACCAGGTGCTTTCTGCTCTCCACCTGGTTGACTATGTTGTTGCTTGTCTCTACTTCCTTTTGGACCTTGTTGAATATCTAATGGTGTACCACCATAGTACGTAAACTTCCTTCCTTCCCTTATCATACGGTGTACCCATTCTTTATCATATTCCGTCGACCTTTCTAGCATCGCTTTCGTCTTTTCTCCAACTAATCCAGTGACATCCATACCGAATTCGCTTTGATAATTGCGAACCGCCCAATAGGTACCCCATCCGAATACGCCATCAATATTTCCATTATAAAAGCCTATCCATTGAAGACGGGCTTGCAATTCTACTACATCATCACCTGTTGCCCCCTTTTGAATAACTTGATCAGAAAATGCATCTGCTGGTTGGGGCAATAGTAAAGTGACATAAATAAACATCGAGATAATGATGCACAATCGCTTTTTAGTTGCTCTCGTGCTGTTTTTCATGTGTCATCCTCCTCAATTAATTCTCTGACATTCATTTGCACTTTCACGATTCAATAAGGTTAGTTTTTTCAAAGCTGGTCATTTTATGCAGTTTTCCCTCAAACTTCTCCTAACGGATTAAAAACCATAAAAAAGGCACCTTGAAAGCAGCATCTGCTTTTAAGGTACCTTTTTTACTCTGGTGTAACGTCTATATCAAGCTTTGTTTCATTTCCACAAACACAACGTTTAAATCCCGTATCGTAACCCCCATGATCATTGGGAGTGCCCCGTAGAATAAATTTCTCCCCACATACAGCACACCGGATCGTTATCTTATATCGTGGCTTTGTATTAGGCAACAACATCACACTCCTTGAGAAACAAATTTCTACCTCTTTATTAACTATACAACGAATAAAGAACTTGATTCAAGAGCTGATCAACTCGCTGCATCAAAATATGATGCTTGAGTTTCATTTGCCTTTTTCACCTTTCTTAGCCCTAATACCCAAAGAAATATCATAAATGGTATAAGAAAATAATGCCATTGATTCTGAGACAATAAGATAAAGTTATACAAACCATGAAGTAAGACTGGATAGAAGAAAGAGTAAAAGAGAAATAGGTTTCGCCGCTCCGGGTAAAACTTCGCCTTCCCTAAATAATAACCCATGACAACACCAAATAGAGCATGACTACTAACTGGGAATATTGCCCTAAGAAATGCTGTCTCTAACCCATTTGCCAATAAAAAGAGAATGTTTTCCGCAGAAGCAAACCCTAATGCAACGGCTGTTGCATACACGATGCCATCATAACGTTGATTAAAGTGAACATGATGGTAGACAGTTAATAAAACAATAAACCATTTCAAGAATTCTTCCGTTAATGCAGTTAACAGAAATGCCTCTGTTACAATGTTGGAGATTAATCCTTCCTCATGAAAAGCAAACTGGATGAACATAACAGGAAAAACAAGGATAGCCCCGAATATATAACTCCGTATTACCATTGATACAGGCTCTTGCTCGAAGTTATCTTTAAGATAAAAGAAACAAAGTAAGGCAAGGGCTGGAGCAATAGCAGCTGTCAATAGTGAAAGCATAAGGCCATCGCCTTTCCAAAATTTATTAATACTTTAATAATAGGAAACAGCAGGGAATTAATCAATACTTTCACCAAAATTAGCAATTAATTACCAAACCCTTTTTTAACATCCTCATTAGCACGAAGTATTGACAGCAGTTTGATACGAGCTTTTTTTGCTGTCATAATCTTTTCCTAAAATTACTCCAGCCTGGTATAAATCATATGCACTACCAATGTAGTCATAAGTAGGATACACTGCTCCTTCCTCAGAGGAGGTTGTAATCACAATATGAATTCCCTGATTTATAGCATCTCTAATTGCAGGCATCATTAAAGGAGATACTTGTCCCCGTCCCACTCCTTCTAAAATAATTCCGTTTACATTCTTGTCAATACACGCTTTGATTAGTGTATCGTCACAATTTAAATAACACTTCACAATTTCTACTTTAGGAATTATTTCTTGCCTCGGAAGATGTTTCTCATTAATAACAGGACGCTGATGTAGGTAAATCTTATCGTTATCTATAATCCCTAAATAACCAAACCCAAAGGCGTTAAAACCTTGTATGTTAGATGCATGTTCTTTTTTCACATATTGAGCTGCAAAAATACGCTCATTAAATACAACAACTGTACCTATTTTACGAAGTTGATCATCGGAAGCACAGTAGATTGCATGTCTTAGATTAATAAATGCATCACTACCTAACTGTTCTGGAGAACGTTGAGAACCAGTAACAACGATTGGCCTTGAATTGTTTATTGTTAAGTCAAAGAAATATGCTGATTCTTCAAGGGAATCGGTTCCATGAGTAACGACTACCCCATCGGTTAAATTGTTTTCAAACAGTTCATTAATTTTCTCCCTAATTCCATCTAGGTCCTCAAAGGTTATGTGCATACTTGGCTTTTGAACCATTGAAAAAATATCTATTTCTATGTCATTAGGCAGTTCTAACAGGTCCTTTAACTCTTCCCCTGACATGGCACCTGAACTTAACCTGCCCTCTTCATTATGCTTACTTGCGATCGTTCCTCCTGTTGTTATTAAAGCTACTCTCTTCATCATAACTGCCTCCTATGTGAAGTTAATCTTATCTACTTCCGTTCTCTCTCAACAATAGCTTTTGCAATTATATCACCGTGCAATCTGCCATTTTCAATAAATATTTCATTGGCGTTATTACCTGCTGCAATAACCCCTGCGATATATATTCGTGAAACATTGGTCTCCATAGTCTTAACATTGAATACAGGTCTCCCTGACTCTTTCTCTACTGTAACACCCATATTCTTTAAGAAAGAGTGATCAGGGTGATATCCCGTCATGGCGAACACAAAATCGGCTTCACTTTCAAACATATCTTCCCCACTTGACATACGATAGAATTTACCTTAATTTCTACTACGTCTGTATTAAAATACATTTTGATATTACCGTTCCGAACTAATGAATCAAATTCTGGCAAGATCCACGGCTTAATACTAGGTGAGTATTGTGAGCCACGATAGTATACAGCTACTTCTGCTCCTGCTTTCTCTAATTCTAATGCTGCGTCAACTGCAGAATTCTTGCCACCTATAACTGCAACCTTTTGATTAAAAAACGGATGGGCTTCCTTAAAGTAATGGTAGACATGCCCTTGATCTTCCCCTTTAACTCCTAGGTAATTAGGAGAATCATAATAGCCTGTTGCAACTATTATATATTTTGATTCATATTGCTGTTTTTCCCCAGAATGTTTTTTTGGACAGAACAACAAATCCGTCTCCATTCGTTTCAGTCACTTCTTCCACCGTTTCAAACGAATGAATACGTAGGTTTTTTTCCATTACAACCTGCCGATAGTAAACTAAAGCTTCATTTCTTTTTGGTTTTCTCTCTGTACTGTAAAAAGGAATATTTCCAATGGCCAACTTTTCACTCGTACTAAAAAATTGCTGGTGGGTAGGATAATGATACAAGGCATTTACTATGTTCCCCTTTTCAATAATAAGAGGGTTAAATCCTCTTTCTTTTAAGGAAATAGCCGCTGCTAAACCACATGGACCAGCACCAATTATAATTATATCCTCCTGCTTCATATGTACACCCCATTTAAAAATCTAAAATCCCTCTCTTGTTGGAAAGGGATTTTATACTCCAAAAATTGATTAAAGTTAATTTAAATTTATTAATTGGCTCTGTTAGTGGGTAGTGTTGATTTTAGTTATGCGTTGATTTATACGAAAGGAGTGAGACTCCAGAGGGAATAGCAGCTGCCGAAGACCCCGCAGGTACGAGGAGGCTGAGGCGTTGCCCGCGGAAAGCGAGCTCCTGTAGCATAAATCAACAACAAAGACGAACAGAGCTTATTAATTAAATCCAACCTCTAAACCGGCTAGCTTCTGCCATTTTTCTGACACCTACCATATAAGCAGCTAAACGCATATCAACATTTCTAGAAGAAGCTACACGGTAAACATTGTCAAAGGAAGTAACCATAACTTTCTCCAATCGCTCTTCCACTTCCTCCTCTGTCCAATAAAAACCTTGATTATTTTGCACCCACTCGAAGTAGGACACCGTTACTCCACCAGCACTAGCTAATACATCAGGTACGAGTAAAACTCCTCTGTTATTCAGTATTTCAGTAGCCTCTATAGTTGTTGGACCATTAGCTGCTTCAACCACTATATCTGCTTTTATTTTATGGGCATTATCAATGGTTATCTGATTTTCTATTGCAGCCGGAACTAAAATATCACAGTCTAACTCCAGCAGCTCATCATTTGATATAGTTTCTTTAAATAACTTTGTTACGGTTCCAAAGCTGTCTCGTCTATCTAATAAATATTCTATGTCTAATCCATCAGGATCATGTAACCCTCCATAAACATCAGAGATCCCAACTACTTTTGCTCCAGCATCATGCATAAACTTCGCTAAAAAGCTGCCTGCATTACCAAATCCCTGAATAACGATTCGTGCACCCTCAAGGTTAATACCCTTTTTCTTTGCAGCCTCACGAATACAAATGGTTACACCTTTTGCAGTTGCCGATTCCCTTCCATGAGACCCTCCTAAAACAATTGGTTTTCCAGTTATGAAGCCAGGCGAATCAAACTCTTTCATACGGCTGTATTCATCCATCATCCAAGCCATTATTTGTGAGTTGGTGAAAACATCAGGTGCTGGAATATCTTTAGTAGGACCTACAATTTGACTGATCGCTCTTACGTACCCTCGACTCAAACGCTCTATCTCAGGAAATGACATTTCTCTTGGGTCACAAATAATGCCACCCTTTCCGCCCCCATATGGAAGGTCAACAATACCTGCTTTTAAACTCATCCATATTGACAGCGCTTTCACTTCTTTCTCTGTGACATCTGGATGAAAACGGACTCCACCCTTTGTCGGTCCAACTGCATCATTATGCTGTGCTCTGTAACCAGTAAATATTTTAATAGAACCGTCATCCATTCGAACAGGAATACGTACAGTCATCATTCTTAAAGGCTCTTTCATTAACTCAAAAACCTCTTGTGGGTAACCTAATCGGTCTAACGCCCTTTTTATAACCGTTCTCGTTGACTGAAGCACGTCCTGATTCTCTTTTCCAACTGTATCTTCGGAGTTTTTTTTGATCCATTTCCTCGTTCCCTTTCATTACTTTCACCTCAGCGTAATGTATCTTATCGTTACAACTTATACTATAAAGAATGTAAGCGGATTTTTCCACTATTGTTTTATTTTTTTTACAAAAATTTTATAGAAAGAACACTTTAGAAGAAAAATAATTAATAGTTATAAAATAATTAATAGATAGATAAAAACTCCTTAAGAATGGGATTTTAAGAAAAATAATAATTTAGTTGTTTGACTGCATTTTTTTCGATAATAACCTTTCCATATTCTTCAATCCTATACCCTGATACAGTTGCCGTCTCCCCGTATTCTACCACCTTAGAAATGAATGTCTCCACATCAAGGGGATAAGCATCCAACTCTCTAAATGCTAAATAATATTCATCATCGAAGTAGACAAGCTTCCCACCTGTAATACCAATTTTGTGGAAGTCTAAAGCCAATTGAATAACATCTTCAACATTACTAAATTTAAAAAGCAGATTTTCATTTATATCCATAGTAATTTGTAATTCTATAAATGAATCATCAAAGGATTCCTCGATTTCATCTGTTATTGTAACAATGACAACCATTCCTTGGGATGGAAGAGCAAACACCTCTACTATGACGGGGCCCTCGGCATCAAACCCTAATTGTTCGCTGGCTTCTGAAATCATATCTCGAAATAAATCATGAATTTTCGGAACATCCATCCATATTTCATCCTTCGATATTCCTCGCTCACGAAGATCATCAAAGCTTAAAAATATTTTTATTTTATCAGATGCTAACCGCTCCAGGCGCATGGTCGGTCCTCCTCAATCCGTGTCTTTGACTAGGTTAAATAGTTGCTATTTAACTTACTACGGAATGCTCTTTACTCATAAACTATGTATAGAGCATGTTTTTGGTTCAACCGAACGCCTACAATCCATTTATTTACTTTGAATCCCTTAACCAGCTCTCCCATTCCTCTTCTTTCTCACCAATAAGGAATTCTTGAAACATCTCCTTTTGTAATTTAGATAAATGATGAACCCCTTGTCCACCAATGCCTACCTTTACTTCAGGCATTATCTCCTTCAGACTAGTAGCCAGTTGAATGGCACCTAAAATATGGCTCCCTATTGTACAAGATATAAAGCCAAAATTAGGAGTTATATCTGTCATGACAGATACAATATCTTCTTTTGGAATACTGTTGCCAAGAAAGATCGTCTCAAAGCCTTTACGCCTTAAATACAATGAAAATATCAGAAGACCAATCTCGTGCATTTCACTTGGTGCACAGAAGCAAACTGCTTTGTACCGCACATGCTCCGACGGCATGTGATGAAACACCATTCCAATTTTATGCTTAATAAAAGAAGAGATATAATGTTCATGTGCAACGGTAATTTCTCCTTGTTCCCATTTGCGCCCCACTTCTTCAAGTATTTTACCCAAGAGCTCAATAACAACGGTTTCTACGTTAAATAAACTAAAAGCCTGATCAATGATTTTTTGACTTTTAGTTTCTTCAAATCTTATAAGAGTTGTAAGGAGCTCTTTTCTCATATATTCTAATCGATTATCACCTTGTACAATAGAGAGGCTTATTGTGTCTGGGTCTTCCCTTTCTAACAACTCTACAGCTTGTCCAATAGTGAATCCTTGATTCACCTTTTCAATTAACCATTTCAAGTTAGCTACTTGGGCTTCTGTATATAGTCGGTGACCTGCCTTATTTCTTAAGGGGGTTATAAACTTATATCTTCTTTCCCACGCCCTTAAAGTCCCAGGCTGGATGTCTAGCATCTTACTTACGGCTTTTATATTATATTTACCTTCTATTTTCATTTCAAGTTCCCCCCTTAAATGCAGTCCCAATTACCTTTATTAAATGAATCTGAGGTTTTGCTCCCAATCGTAAAGGAAACTTCCGTGTTCCAAAACCATTACTTATAAATAATGAAATACCGTTCCTTTGTTTCCATCCACCTTTTTCTGCTATTCCAATAGGGCCAAACCTAATTTGTCCACCGTGAGTGTGCCCAGCCAAGACAGCCGATATCCTTTGTTTATTATGTTCCAATAATGGAACAATTGAAGGGTTGTGACTAATTAATAACACAGGGCAATCACTTGCCCCTAAGGTTTTATTTATATCTGCACGCTCTGTGCCAAAGTCATCCACACCAGCAATCATCCAAGTATAATCCCCCATACCTATTCGAATGGAAGAGTTCTTTAATGAGATTATTTTATGATCAGTCAATAATAATTGTATTAACCTTTCTTCCCCAAACTTATAATCATTGTTCCCCCAAACGAAGATAATTTTGCCAAATTCAGAAAGAATGGATAAATTATGTTTAACTTGTGTAGTAGGGACGCCTTTCTCAACTAAATCTCCACCAATAATAACATAATCTGCTTTCGAGAAATGGGGAATATCTTTTTCGGTTATTACTCTTCGATGAATATCTGATAGGAATAAAATATCTGTATTTTTTATCTTAACGGGTAAATGAATTGTTTCCTCAGTAACCTCTAGGGATTTGCTTTCTTTATACATGAATATAACTAACGCAAGAAACAAAAGAAGACTTATGGAGATAAGAGCAACTACCATCAGCATTAACCTCTTTCCCTATACTTGCGAAGCTTTTTGGAATAATCTTGAGCTTCTAGTATAGCATACAAAATTGCTGTAAAAATAATCAAGGTAGCAGGTCCACGATAAAGGATGATCATTGTGAGAAATGTAAAGCCGTATATAATCTTTTCTAACATTTTCACATGGGGGAACAAGCTGTAAAAAATAAGCTTGGAGATACTTAGCATACCAATGACAAAAAATAGTACTGCCATAAACCAAGTAAACGGATCAAAAACGAGAGACTCCATAATCTCAAGAGATGAGGAATATAGGATAAAATATACTTGATTTGAGAATATGAGAACCCCTGCCCACCCACCAATATAAAATAACAGCTTTTTTCTCATTCATTTGCCCCTCTATTCATAGTTGTTATTTTATTTTTATGAGGATAAACTGAAAAATAACTCAAAAAAAGTGTGCAGATGCCTTTCAAAGCATACTGCACACTTTTTTAATGAAACAAATATTTTGTAAGTGAATTTTAGAAAAGTCCTACGGCTTTTCCTTCTTCATCCACATCCATCTTTAAAGCCGCAGGTTCTTTCGGCAGTCCTGGCATTGTCATCACATTTCCTGTTAAGGCGACGATGAAGCCAGCACCAATCGATGGCTTTAACTCACGAACTGTAACGGTAAAGTCTGTCGGTCGACCTAACTTTTTCGGGTCATCTGACAAGGAGTACTGAGATTTTGCCATACATATCGGCAGATTGCCCCACCCATTTTTCTCATATGAAGCTATTTGTTTTAATGCTTGTGGTGAGAAGTCTACTCCCTTTGCACCATAAACTTTTGTTGCAATCGCTTCAATCTTTTCCTGAATGGACTGATTTACATCATACATATGAGTAAAGTTTTTGTCCCCTTTTTCAATTTCTTGAACTACTCTAGTGGCAAGTTCTTTTCCACCTTCACCACCATTTGCCCACACATCAGCAAGTTCCACATTAATACCTTCCTCTTCACACCAAGTTCTTAATGTATCAATTTCCGCTTCCGTATCATGAATGAAGCGGTTGATAGCGACCACATGAGGTAGCCCAAATTGACGGATTGTTTCCACGTGCTTTTCTAAGTTGGCAAGTCCTGCCTTTAGGGCTTCTACATTTTCTTCTTTTAACTGATCTTTTGGAACACCACCATGCATTTTCAAGGCACGAATAGTAGCAACAATGACTACTAAATCAGGATCAATTTCTCCTGCTCTTGTTTTAATATCAAGAAATTTCTCAGCACCTAAATCGGCACCAAACCCTGCTTCTGTTACAACATAATCCCCAAGCTTAGAAGCTAGCTTTGTTGCAATAACACTATTACAACCGTGGGCAATATTGGCGAATGGACCACCGTGTATAAGGGCAGGTGTATTCTCTAACGTTTGTACGAGGTTCGGTTTAATTGCTTCTTTTAATAAAAGAGTTAAGGCTCCTTCTGCTTTTAAATCACTAACTGTGATTGGCATTTCATCTGGAGTATAAGCGACCACGATTTTCGCTAAACGTTCTTTTAAATCTTGCAGATCTTTCGATAAACAAAGAATTGCCATAATTTCAGATGCAACTGTAATGTCAAAACCATCTTGTCTAGGAACACCTTGCAGCGGTCCCCCTAAGCCTACTACCACATTCCTTAAAGCTCTATCATTCATATCGAGAACTCGTTTCCATACTACTCTTCTCACGTCAATGTTCAATTGATTTCCTTGATGTATATGGTTATCGAGCATTGCTGCTAATGCATTATGTGCTGTAGTGATGGCATGAATATCACCAGTAAAGTGAAGGTTAATGTCTTCCATAGGGACTACCTGGGAATAACCACCACCTGCAGCGCCTCCCTTAATCCCCATCGTCGGACCTAATGACGGTTCTCTTAAGGCAATCATCGCATTTTTACCAATTTTATTAAGAGCCTGCCCTAAACCAACCG
Organism: Bacillus sp. (in: firmicutes); assembly: GCA_021208645.1. Lineage (GTDB taxonomy): Bacteria > Bacillota > Bacilli > Bacillales > Salisediminibacteriaceae > Evansella. The sequence goes on from JAJOJL010000144.1 coordinate 48,689, forward strand.
TTACAGTAGACTTCCCTTCTCCAGCTGGTGTTGGATTGATGGCTGTTACTAAAATAACTTTACCATCTGGTTTATCCTGTAATCTGTCAATGATAGAAAGGGAAAGTTTTGCTTTGTAATGACCGTACGGCTCCCACTCTTCTTCTGAAAGTTCTAGCCTGTTTGTCATCTCTTTGATTGGAATCATTTTTGCAGCTTGTGCAATCTCAATATCAGATTTTACTTGTTGACTCATGTTCCCACTCCTTCTACATCTTCGTATTCAGCTTATTGCTGTTTGGCTATTAAACCATTAACTTCTTTTTCCCCAGTCATTAAAGCCCGTTCATTTACTTCAATAAGATGAGCTTTATTCTTCCCTAATACATGGGTTAAAGCATGGATTAAACTATCCTTTGTTAGTATACCAGTTTTTTCAATGAAAGCGCCTAACAAAATCATTCCTGCCACACGATTATTACCTAATTCTTCCGCCAACTTATTTGCTTCAATGGAATAGAATTCAATATCTTTACGGTTACTTGTAGCCTCGACCAAGTCTCCATTAACAAGCACAATACCATTTTCCTTCACAAGTGGCTCAAATTTTTCGAAAGAAGGATTGTTTAAAGCAATTAATACTGAAGGTGTACTGACAACGGGAGAGCCTATTTCTTTATCACTGATGACAACAGACACATTCGCTGTTCCTCCCCGTTGCTCAGGTCCATAGGAAGGCATCCAAGATACTTCTTTACCTGAATTCATACCTGCATAGGCTAACAATTGACCCATAGACATGACACCTTGTCCCCCAAAGCCTGCAATAACTATTTCTAATTGCATAATTACTCCCGCCCTTCTTGCTTACTTTGGCGATTTTTAAAGACTCCTAATGGATAGTATGGCACCATTTCATCCTTGATCCAATCAAGAGACTCCTCAGGATCCAACCCCCAGTTCGTGGGACAAGAAGAGAGGACTTCCACCATGGAAAAACCTTTGCCTTCTTGCTGATTTTTAAATGCTTTCTTGATCGCCTTCTTGGCTTTAATAACATGTGCCACATCGTGAGTGGAGACACGCTCGATATATTCCGTTCCGTCAAGGGTTGCAAGCATTTCTGACACTCTTATTGGCAATCCTTGAAGTTGTTCTGTTCTTCCTGTAGGGGTAGTGGCTGTTTTTTGTCCCAATAAAGTAGTTGGAGCCATTTGTCCCCCTGTCATTCCATATATAGCATTGTTAACAAATATTACGGTAATATTTTCACCACGTGCAGCGGCATGTACAATTTCCCCCATTCCAATAGATGCTAAATCACCGTCACCTTGATAAGTAAAAACAATGCGATCTTCAGGTAGTACACGTTTTAATCCAGTCGCTACTGCCGGAGCTCTTCCGTGAGCTGCTTGGGTCATATCACAATGGAAATATTCATAAGAAAGTACAGAGCAGCCAACTGACGCGACTCCAACAGCATTTTCTAGCGCATTGATTTCCTCTAACGACTCTGCCACTAGACGATGTATTATCCCATGGGTACATCCAGGACAGTAATGTGTTGGCGTATCCGTTAATCCGGTTGTTTTTTCAAAGACTGTTTTCATACGGACACCTCTTCCTGCATGGATATGATTTCATTAAAGACCTCTTCAACAGTTGGAATAACACCACCAGTTCTTCCATAAAAATGAACCGGCACCCTACCTTCCACTGCTAGACGTACGTCTTCCACCATTTGTCCACGGCTCATTTCTACCGTAAGGATCTTATCTAATTGACTGCAATAATTACCAATTGTTTCATATGGATATGGCCAGAGGGTAATTGGACGAATCAATCCTACCGCTACCCCTGCATCTCTCGCTCTGTCAATTGCACTTTTTACGATTCTGGCCATTGTTCCGTAGGCAACGATGGCATATTTCGCATCATCCATAAAATACGTTTCTACTTTCACTTCATTTTCCCTAATTTGACTATATTTTAATTGCAGGCGATGATTTCTTTCCTCTAGTTTCACATCATTTAAGTCCAATGATGAGATCGTTTTGGGAGGACCATCACCAACCGTTCCTGTCGTAGCCCATGACTTATCGAAAGTTTGGGATTCCTTGTCTTCAATAACTGAAAAATCAACCGCCTCCATCATTTGTCCAAGCATTCCATCACCTAATATGATAACAGGCGTTCGGTATTCATCTGCCATACGAAAGGCTTCGCTTGTTAAGGTCACTATTTCCTGTAAGGTGCTAGGTGCTAAAACTGGAGTATAATAATCCCCATGTCCTCCACCCTTCGTTACTTGAAAGTAGTCAGATTGGGACGGTTGAATATTCCCTAATCCAGGACCTCCTCTTGCAATATTACAGATGACTGCAGGTAGCTCTGCTGCTGCTAAAAAAGATATTCCCTCCTGCTTCAAACTGAATCCTGGACTCGATGATGATGTCATCACTCTCACACCTGCTGATGCTGCACCATAAACCATGTTAATGGCAGATACTTCACTTTCCGCTTGTAAAAATAGGCCACCTACTTCTGGCAATCGCTTTGCCATATAAGCTACCAATTCGCTTTGTGGAGTAATGGGATAACCAAAAAAATAGCTGCAGCCTGATTGAATTGCAGCTTCACCAATTACCTCATTCCCCTTCATTAATACTTTCCCCATAAAATAATCTCCCCTCTTAAGATGCTGCCTTTTTGTTTTTCTCTGGTCGATATACACTAATGACTGCATCTGGACAAATTCTTGCACATGCAGCACAGCTGGTACATTTCTCTTGATCCCAAACTTCAGCAGGTCGATAACCCTTTTTATTCAACCTGTCTCCTAAGTTGATGATCTGCTGTGGACAAACGGTAATACATAGGCTACACCCTTTACAATGATCCTCATAAAACTGCACTCTCATGCTTTTCCCCTCCTAAAGATTCCAAGGTGTCAGTAGTTTTCTCTCAAAAATTTCTATTTTCTTCAGATTGGGCTGAATTCCTTTTCTTTCCCAATCATTCCAAGCATCCATTGAAACAGCTGAAAAATGGAAGGGGATACTTAAATGCTGAGCAGCCTCCCTCGCCAATCTCTCCCCTTCTACTACACTATCTGGTTCAACAATTTCATCCCCTAAATGGGTATTGTTAATTATACCTGTGACCTTTAATCTTGATGCCTTTTCAACAGCTTCCACACAATCAAGAATACCTTGAAGACTGTTTACATATGGACGGTTACTGTTAGCAACAAATAGAAAATCAAATTCTTCTCTAGCCTTTATTAAATGTGAAAACTGTCCTAATGCAAACGGCCCCGTCCTTATCTCCACCAACATCAATAATAATACTGCTATCTAAATTATTTAAAACTCCGTATACTTCTCCTGTGACAATAGGTAAATCTGCCTTTAGTAAATCCCCCTTAGGTGCTATCAGTTCTACCCCTTTACTTATTAAGTGATTCTCATAATCTCTCGATCGAAAATAGGGATTGATAACATCTAGATCACATAAATAAACTGGCAGTTCTGTCTCAGTTCTTTTTACTGCCGCTAAGTGAATTGCTATTTCTGTTTTCCCACTGCCAAAATGACCGGTGGTAATAATTAAGTCTTTAATTCTAATTCCCCCTCTCTATCCAAACTTTATTATAATCTATGTATGGAAACGCTTCCACCCATTGCTAAATAACGTCATAAAAACGTTAAAATTTCACCGGAATTTGCTGAATCTTCTTTTTTTATTATCATTTTAATGAAAAAAAGCTGTGTTTATTTTCACGAATATGATAAACCACAAATGCCTGCTGGTCATAATAAATTCTCAGCAGCATTCGTGGGTTTATTTATGATAAAGGTTAATGTCATATTTATTCTTTAGTTCGTGGTATTGAGCAATTCGTTTAACCTCCAGAACCTCTGAATTCCAAATATCCGACGATCGATCAATAACATCCTCTTTAAGTTCCTCAAAGTCTTTCTCGGCCTTTTCAAATTTTTTTTGACTTTTGGTCAAAGAAATAAAAGCAAAAAAAACAAAGCGGCAATCCAAAAAACAATAATCATATCGGATAAAAGTAACGAAAGATAAGAAGAAACCTCTATAGACATTAGTTTTATTGCAATATAAATGATCCCGCCAATAAGCACAGCAAGAAAAAGTAGGCCCCATTTCATCATTGTTTTCTCTGCTTTTTCTTCTTTCTGCTTTGCTTCAATTAGAGCTTCAATAATTACTTCATGATACTCCCTTATTCCACTTTCATTAGATTGACCCATTTCCATCAATAACCCCCCTAACATAAATGCTTGTACATTATATGCAAGTTGGGCAAGATATACATCTTAAATTTCACTTATATTCCAATTCCATTAGTCCCTGTTCTATCACTATATTCTCTCAATCCACAATGGGTAAGTGACAACAACAGTGACAAGAATAAAGAATAAAATTAACAATACCTTTACTAAGGGAAATCTAAATGTTTTCGTAGTCGTTTTTCTAATTCTACGTTTCTCAACACGTGAATTTTTTTCAGTTATTTTCTCCTTTGACTGATGGACCTGTTTACGTGATGGAAGGTTTAATACATCTACCTTTTGAGGATTATTGTCTGTTTCCGGTTGTAAACTTTCCAATTCCTTTTTATTAACAATTTCATTGTCCTTAAACTTATTCCTCTGCTTTTTCCTTCGCTCCGGGGAGGGTACTTATTCACCAAAACATCTCCTTATATTAATAACAATTTTTAGCGCTAACAGAGCTATTTTATTAAAGGGTTGATTCCTCATCTTTGTAGGTCAATAACTTAAAACGAATCCCTAGCCCTAACAGCATATCAATTAACATATGACAAACTATAACCGTTAATAAATTTCCCGTTAAATAAAACAAGAAACCAAGATAAAAACTTAAAATTACTGTAAACGTAAATAAAAAGATATTTGATAAATATCGAAAGTGAATTAAAGCAAAAACAATGGATGCTGGAATAATTCCAAAACTGGATTGTAATAGACCACGAAACATAATTTCCTCTGAAAATCCTACTACAAGAGAAATAAAGCCTATATGCAGGGGAGAGCGTTTCCTGAAAATTCTTTCATTTATCCCCCCATCGTCAAACCAACGGCTTGGGAGGACTTTTACGAGGACAACCTCAATAGCCACAACCAATAAAGCTGCCCCAATACCAATAAAGAGATGGTTCCAATTCCATGAAATGAGTGTAAACGGGAAAAACCAGCTACCAGTTATCACCCTGCTCCCGATAATGGCAAGTAACAGCATTAATAACTGAGTAAAGTATAGGTTTAACAATAATTCCTTGTCTGAGAGTTTTTTAATGAGTTCTGCTTGCTTCACTTCTTCACAGCCCCCGATGATTCGGCAGTAATAATTCCTTTAGTTCCATCTGCCAAGATGTGTAATTTGTTTTTGGTTGTTCCTCTGTCATTTTAGGTATATCTTCTAAAGTGAGACCACAACTTGTGCAGCATCTCTCAATGTTATTTTGTATGTTCTCTCCAAAATAACGAAGGATTTCCCGTCTAATACATTCGTTATTATTTAGCATTTTTTTCTAATTGTTTAAAGCGTATTTCTTTTTCCCGTTTCCTTGATTGAAAGTGATTATTAAGGCTTTCCAATAAATCATGTGCCTTCTCTAATGTTACATTGCCATGATCATCCATGGCATTAAATTTTCTCAAATAGTACATAAACATTTTCCACTTCGTTTCATCTATTTGAAAATAGGACTGCAATCTATTTAAATCACTTAATGAAGGTCGTGGTAATTGATAAAAAAGATCTAACCAGACCTTTACCTCGTTTACATTGGGAAACTCTCTGTTAATAAATGACAATGGAGTAAAATGATCTTCTTTTGTGAAAAATATCATGGCACTACTAGTATTCCCATCTCTTCCTGCCCGTCCAATTTCCTGAACATACTGTTCCATGGCCAAAGGAATATGCATATGAATGACTGTTCGAACATTTTCTTTATTAATTCCCATACCAAAGGCATTTGTAGCGCATATATAATTAATTTCATTATTTATAAATTGGTGCTGTATAAGGACCCTGTCTTCCTTGGACATACCCCCGTGATAATAAACGGTATCCTGGCCATTCATTTTCATCTTTTCAGCCAACATCTCCGCTTCATTTCTTGTGGAAGTATAAATTATTGCTGGAGAATTTATTTTGTTTATATAATGAAAAAACAATTGTTCCTTCTCTAGACTACTAGACGCTTCTACCTTGAAAAGTTTAATTTCATCTCTGTTAACTGATGAACGGTGGACTGCAGGATTAGTTAACCCTAAGGAATGTATTATATCTTCCTCCACTTCCTTTGTAGCAGTAGCCGTTAAAGCTATACACCTAGGATTGTTGAGTTTTCCCCTCACCTCTTTGAGCCGTAAATAATCAGTTCTAAATTCATGTCCCCATTGAGAAATACAATGGGCTTCATCAACAACAAACAAACTGACTGTCATCAGTGTTAAGCGTTGCATCACATATTCATTCATTAGCATTTCGGGGGAAATAAACAACATGGTCTCATTGCTTAAATTTTGTAGTATTTCTTTCCTTTCATTCACGGGCAGCATACTATTCAATTGCTTAATTTGTTTATCACCTTTAGCTCGCAGTTGGTGAACTTGATCCTCCATTAAAGATAAGAGTGGAGACACGACTATTGTAATGCCATTTATCAATTTTGCCGGGAAATAGTAACATAGTGTTTTTCCTGCTCCTGTAGGAAGGATGGCTAATACATCTCTTCCATCTAAAACCGATTCAATAATCTCCCTCTGCCCCTGTCGAAACCCATCATACCCAAAGATTTCTTTTAATTGTTTTGTTAAATTATCCATCCATTTTTCCATTCCTTATCTTTGTTAGGGCTAATCGTATTTGAAAATAGTTATAGTCAGGTAGTTCGTCCTTGATCCTCTTTAATTTTTTTGTATTTAATTCCTTTGCTACTTTTAGTATTTCTTCAATACCTTTTTCTTCGATGAATAAAGTATAGGCGAAATCAGACTCATATAAAGCCAATTCCACCAAATGGTCTTCAATCGTACTCTTCTTTAATGATCTAATTCTCATAATCTGCTCCATTGATTTCCCAGACCTAAGTAACAAATTAGTCTCTCGTGCAGATTTCGTTACAAATTGGTGCTCATTAAGGTCATTAATAAATGTATGTACGATAGAATAGGCGTCAGGGTCATTTTTTACCTTATCAAATATTTTGTGAATGATTGAATGAAAATATAGTTTTGTCAGGAGCGGATCCTGCTGGAAATCTACAGAGAGTTGTGCATAGGTTTTACCGCTCCTTGGAAACCCACTTAAACGTTTCACGAATAAATTGCTCTCCCGATCGTCCAATTGCAATAAAAGGGCATGCAGATTTTCAAAAAGTAAGGAACTTACTAATCTATAGTTATTTCCGAACTCACGAAATAACTGTTTTACCCATTTCTGCGTGCTTATCTCATAGCTTACTGGAAGGAATTGCTTATTTTTATAATTTAAATTAGATAAGCTTTGTACCGTGAGGGAAAGGCGGTCCCACAATATGGGAGCGGATCCATTCCATTCATACTTTCCACCGTTATAACCTTTCGGTAGATGATAAACTTGATTTAATTCATGAAGTTTACTTTGTCCTTTACTAGTAAGTTGTACGACATCTTCATTAACCTTTGTTATTAAACCTGCTACTTCCATTTCTCTAATAGCTTCATTAAAACCTGATCTTGTTATATCTTTAAGGCTGCATACAAATTGGGAACATTTAAATAAATAAGCATCTTGAATGGTTTGTGAAGATCGTTTTCCCTTTAACAGATGATAGATCCCACCCGTTGTCCTCTGACCTGATATTAATTGTATTAAAGTTAATAAAAGCCATTGGAAGCACCCCATCTGAAAACTCTCCTTTTTTCGACAAACCATTTAATTTAATTATAAGTGAACACTCCTTTTCTATCTAGTAATATAACAGAATCATATAATGAAGGAGAATACCTTATTAAGATGCAATACTCATTAAGAAGCATTTGGTTACGCTAAAGCCATAAGGCGAGGAGTACAACCATATTCTTTAGGTAAACAGTGACCTATAATAAACACAACAGGAGCAATGTTTATTTTTGGGAGAGACTATTTTTTATATTGAAATATGACATGGGAACAATTACAATAAAATAGAAAGAACATTCTTCACAAAAGAAACGTTCTTGGCTAAACCCCTTTTCGTATAAAAATAGAGAGAAAATGGGATTCTATACTTAATTCAATGGGAGGTTTTTTGTTATGGCAAAGTACACAATCGTAGACAAAGACACTTGTATTGCATGTGGAGCATGTGGTGCAGCAGCACCAGATATTTATGATTATGATGATGATGGCATCGCTTGGGTTATCCTAGATGATAACCAAGGAACTGCTGAAGTACCAGAAGAGCTTTATGAAGATATGGAAGATGCATTAGATGGCTGTCCTACAGATTCTATTAAAATTGCAGAAGAGCCATTTGACGGCGATGCTTTAAAGTTCGAATAAATATTTTAAACCACCGACTTGTCGGTGGTTTTCTCTTTCATCAAGGGGCATTTATTGAGCAAAATCCTTCTTCAAAATAATTCTATCTTTCTTAACTTCGACCCAGCCTTCCTTTTCCCACTTTTTCAACTGCCTGCTTACTGTTTCCCTTGTCGAGCCAATAATATTGCCAATTTCCTGATGTGTAAGTCTCACTGTCTTTCCTTGAGCCTCCTGTAAATGGGCCATTGCACCTACCAATCTCGATTCTACATTTAGAGAAAGTATTTCATTTAATTTTTTCTGAAGATAGGAAATCTTTTTATTCATTACTTGAATAATCCGATACGACAGTTCAGGGTTATTTTTTAATGAGTCTTTCAAACCCGTCAATAGGAATGGCAAGTACTGTAACCTCTTTTTTTTGCCTTTGCTGTACCAGGGTAAGGTGACTGATCAAAAAATCCAGTATGAGGGAAGATCTCTCCTTCACCTAAGACATTTATTAGACTTTCTTCCCCTGTCTCAGTTAGTTTACTAATCAAGATCGTTCCTTCACCTAAAATATATATGTGGCTTCTTTGATCTCCTTCCCAAAACAATATTTCTTTGTCTTTTAATGATTTAACTCTACTTATCTGAATAATAAGGTCAATTTCCTTTTCTTCTAAGCCCTCAAAAAAGGACATCTCTTCTAAATGCCTTCTCCACCTTTTCACATCATACTCCCCCATTCCCACTATGTAAAAACGTTCACAACCTTATCCAAATTATCGTAATTAATTTTTTTTGAAACAGTTTTTCTTTCAACACCTTCTATGTGCTTTAGCATACTTTTATATGCTCTAGTTGAATCCTGGCCCTTAATAGCATTGAAAATTGCCACATGTTCCTCATACAGCTGTTCCATTTTCCTGTGATCCGAATAAAGAAAGAAATAACGTGCTTCCTTCATGGATTCCTTTACTGTTTCCGAAATCGTTTCCATTAGCCGATAAAGCATTTCATTCTTTGTGGCCTTAACTATTGCCATGTGAAATTCCATATCTGCTTTTTCACCTAATTCCCCATTACCTTCAGCCCGTTTCATCTCACTTAAAATGTTTTCCAGGATAGTTAAATCTTCGTCTGTCCTATTCATGGCGGCAAGGGAAGCTGCTCCTGTTTCATTTAGTCTTCTAACTTCAAATAAATTACGTAAATCTTTCTCTATCATAACTTTTGGGATAAGTTGCTTGGACAAGTCTACATCTGTTTTTTTTACGAATGTCCCCTCTCCTTGCTTAATCTCAATTAATCCCATAGCCTTCAATGCACTTAAAGCTTCTCGCACTGCCGACCTTCCCACATTAAAGTCTTCTGCTAATTGCTGAACGGAAGCAAGCCTATCACCTGGCTGAAACTCTCCATTCTTTATCATTTCTGTAAGCTGTTCTGCAATTATTTCATATATTTTTTGGGGTTTTACACTTTTAATCAACCCGTGCACTCCTTTCTCTATCGTGCAGAAATACGAGTTCATTTCTTGATATGCTACGGTTTATAAAAACATAAATATTATACCATATAATACATTTTAAAGGGGATTCAACAATAATCAATCGGTAACTCTTTTATCGAAGATGATAAAATATTTTATCAAAAATTTAAATTATATAACAAAAATAACTGTGAAAATTCTGACTTTGTGCTAATATAGGACTATTATAAATATTTCTGATTTAGGGGGACTCGAAGTGAACTGTTAAAGAAAAATTGAATACAAACAGCAAATTGTACACTATTTTGGTTTCAGACCAAATGAATAAAGAAGGACTAAAGGATATGGTTGAGAATCCTTTGACTAATGTAGTTTTTGAAAATATTGATGAAACACAGGTTTCTTTGGCTACCATTGACGCTTTACTTATTCGCAGTGCTACCACAGTAACAGAAGATCATATCAAAAGAATGCCTCAATTAAAGATTATTGGTCGCGCTGGTGTTGGAGTGGATAATATTAACTTGGAAGCTGCAACAAAGCAGGGGATTGTTGTAGTCAACGCACCCGATGGAAATACCATTTCTACAGCAGAACATACTTTTGCTATGATGATATCTCTATTAAGAAAAATCCCTCAAGCGAACGAATCCATGAAAAATGGTTATTGGGAGCGAAAGTCGTTCCAAGGGGCAGAACTATATGGTAAAACACTAGGAATCATAGGTTTTGGCAGGATTGGTGGAGAATTGGCTCAGCGCGCGAAGGCATTTCAAATGAATGTATTAGTGTATGATCCGTATTTAACAAAGGAACGTGCAGACAAACACCGAGTTACTTCCGTTTCCTTTGATACTATTCTGAAGGATAGTGACATTATTACTGTGCATACCCCTTTAACAAAAGAAACAAAGGGGTTAATTAACAAAGAAACACTGGCATTAACGAAAAGAGGCGTATATATCATAAATTGTGCTCGAGGTGGAATTATAGACGAATCAGCCTTGGTAGAGGCCATAGAATCAAAACATGTTGCAGGAGCGGCCATTGATGTTTTTGAGAATGAACCTGCAACCAACCATCCTTAACAGCATTACCAGAAGTAATTACCACACCCCATATTGCTGCCTCTACAGCGGAGGCTCAAAAAAAATGTTGCTGAACAGGTAGCAACAGAAGTATTACAGTTTCTAGAAGGTGAGCCAGCTATACACGCATTGAATTTACCTTACTTAAATAAAGATATTTATAATAAATGGGCACCCATTCATAAACTGACTAAAACAATGGGAGAAATAGCAACACAATTGATGCAGCAACCAGTAAAAAGGGTTAACTTAGCCTATACAGGAGAAATTACTAACCAGGATACTAGTATATTTAATCGCAGCTTTTTAGTAGGTTTTTTCACTCATCGTATTGACAGTTACGTAAATGAAGTTAACGCCCCTCATATTGCCAAGGAAAGGGGCATACAAGTAGGACAACTACATGGCGATGATTCAAAAGGTTACTCTAACTTAATTCAAGCAATCGTTGAAGGAGAAACAAAAACATTACAACTTTACGGTACGTACCATAAAGAATTCGGTGCAAGGATTATTCAACTAAATGATTTTCAAATAGACTTTCAGCCTAGTAAACACAATTTATTTGTACAACATTTTGACCAACCTGGAGTAATTGGAAAAGTTGGAAACCTTTTAGGTGATCATGGAGTAAATATTGCAACGATGCAGGTTGGAAGGAAACAAGAAGGTGGAAAAGCGATTATGCTCCTTGGAATTGACAAAGCTTGTCATAAAGGAGTAATCGAAGCTTTACAAGAAATTACGGAAATTGAATCTGTAAGTTCATTAGAGTTAACCTAAAATGTATATTTGAAATACCTATTATCTATAAGAATAGTCCAACGATAAAATAAATCCCCCTCGTGAGAGTAAAATCTTTTATATCACATAGGGGGATTTTATTTGTTCTAAGTTAATGGTTTCATTTTCATTATTCCCTTAGAAAAGGTAGCGACAGATTGATAGCCTACACTTTTTGCTAATTCTACAGCTTTATCATAAGCATAACCTACATGCTCCGGTTCATGGGCATCAGAAGAAAGTACGATAGGTATATTCTTATTAAAGCACATTTGCAAAAGGGTACGGTCAGGATAAATTTGACCAATTGGTTTTCGGAGTCCTGCTGTACTAATTTCTACACACGTTTTAGATTTGGCCAATGCCTCTGTAATTCGCTCATATTGCTCATGGAGAAACTCCCGATCTTCTGGTATGTAACCAAAAATTTTTACAAGATCAATATGACCAACAATATGAAATAGGTTCGACTGAGCAAGGGTAACAATCTGATCATAATATTTTTTATAAACTTCTTTTACATCTCTCCTATCCCATTCCTTACGATATTCTGCTAAATCAATTCCAAAACTGCCTACCCAATGTACACTTCCGATTACATAATCGAAATCATAAGAATCAATAAACCTTTCCATTTCTTCATGTTTCCCTGGTGTATAATCCATCTCAATGGACATTTTTACCGTTGAACCATTCTTCCAAGCCTGCTCAAATAAGCTAACGTAATCATCCATATCATAATATCTTCTCTCATCAACCATGGGTTACTTAATATATCTTTCGTCTGATAAAAATGATAAGCATGCTCAGAAATACCAAACTCCTCAATTCCATTTCTTTTAGCAGCTTCAAGAAATTTCATTAAATAGTCTAATGTTAAAGTCCCTTTTTCCAAGTGATTATGATAATCTGTTCTCATGGAAACAACGCTCCTTCCCGACTAGTATTGTTTTATGGTAACATAATATTGGACTTTCTTCAGAAAATAATAGATAATACACAATTGAATCAGGTCCTGTAAATATGATAAAGTGATAAATGGTCCAATAAACTGTTTTAATTAACGAAAGGTGGAAATTTGAATGAAAAAGTTCAAGGGGAACCTTCTCCTTGCCATGTCATTGGTTGCATTTATTGCACTTGCAGCATGTGGTAATCAGAATGAAGAATCACAAAACTTGGTAGACCAAGACTCAAACTCCATAATAGCTACTGTTAATGGGGAAGAAATCTATGAGGAAGACTTAATGCAGTTGATGCAATTTCAATTTTCAATGTTTGGAATTGATGTTCGAGCAGAGGAAAATCAGGAACTGTTAGAATCATTTAAACCACAGTTATTAGATACATTAATATTAGAAAAAATCCTCATTCAAGAAGCATCGGGGAAGGTTACTGTTTCGGAGGAAGAAATTGATATTTATATGGAGCAAGTTGTTTCCCAACTTCCAGAAGATTTAACCTTTGAAGAAGCCCTGGAAATTCAAGGATACACTGAAGAAGAACTACGCAATGAAATAAAAGAAATGTTGATGATAGAAGAGTTACTGACATTAAATCATCTGTCAGAAAATGAATTTACAGTAACAGAAGATGAGTTATTGGAGCAATATGAAAAATTAGTAACTGAATACGGTGAAAATGTAGAAGAGTTTGAAGCAGTTCAAGATGAACTAAGAAAGTCAATCATTCAATCAAAATATATTGAGGAATTGAGAGAACAAGCAACTATAGAAACTTTTATTTAAAAGGTTAGGCGTCTTAGGGAACTCTCCCCATTAAGACGCCTTCTTTGTTTGAATTAGCTAATAGTTACTAAGAGATTACATCTCATCTTTAGCGAGGTGGCGTTTTATAAGGAATATCATTCACACTTCCTCTTGCATTGGTTGCTCGTGCTGCAGCGAAAAAAAAAGTCAGACAAACGATTGACATATTGAAAGACTGTTGGAGAAACAGGAACAGAATCTTTAATGTGCACAAGTTTTCGCTCGGCTCTTCTAGCAACCGTTCTGCAAACATGCAAATAGGAAGCCCCTTTTGTTCCTCCTGGCAGGATGAACGATTTTAATTCCGGAGCTTCCCCCCAGTATTTATCAATTCTTTCTTCTAAATAAACTACGTATTCTTCCTTTACAACAGAGTCTCTATTTTGACTAACATTGGCTAATTCTCCACCTAAATCAAATAATTCATGCTGTATCTTCTGTAAATCTAGCTTAATGTCATGATATAAATCATCTTCTAGATGCACCAATGAAAGTCCAATAAAACTGTTTAATTCATCTAAAGTCCCATATGCTTCTACCCTGTAGTGTGTTTTAGAAACTTTCTTACCGATTAATTGTGTTTCACCTTTATCTCCGTATTTTGTATAGATTTTCATTATGTTCTTCCCCCAATTCATCAGTATTTACAGTAATTATACAATATTACGAACTGCACGGGGTTGAGAATTGGTATATAATTATATAGTATGTTTACATAATAGAAACGAATTTTTAATGTTTAATAAAGGGGGATTAACCATGAGCGTTCATGAGCATAAGCAAGAAGCTCCTAAAACAGTAAATTGTATGGTGTTAACCGTGTCAGATACTAGAACGAAAGAAACTGATAAAAGTGGTCAACTCATGAGGCAATTACTTGAAGATGCAGGTTTTCAAGTTACATTGTATGAAATAGTTAAAGATGACTATTCTGCAATACAGCAAATGATCCGTCAGGCAGATCAAGACACTCTAATCGAAGCAATTCTAATTAATGGAGGAACAGGTATTACCTTTAGGGACACAACCTATGAAGCTGTCTCAAAAATGCTTGATAAAGAGCTTCCAGGCTTCGGAGAATTATTCCGATACTTAAGTTACGAAAAGGATATTGGTTCAGCTGCAATGCTGAGCCGAGCAATAGCTGGTGTTAGGGGAAAAACTGCTGTCTTTTCTACACCAGGCTCAACGGGAGCCGTCAAGTTGGCCATGGAAGAGCTAATTATACCAGAACTCCCTCACTTCATGAGGGAGATCTATAAGGATTATAAATAATGGTAAGGTTTGCATAAAGAGGTTTCATTGAAAGATGCTGTCCCATAAGTGAAATAAAAGTAATGGCAATGGCGTCGCTCAATGCTTAGAGGGTGATTCAAAAGGGCAAAGAACACCCTATTGAATCACCCTCTTTTAGTTCACCTTGTAATAAAAACCTTACTAAGAAGGTCAAACTATCTTGCCATTGTTCCCTGTGGAACAAGATTTTTCTGCTCAATTTGCCAAATTATATTAATGTTCATAAGGTAAAAACACGGAAAATGTCGTTCCTTCGTTTAATTTACTGTGTGCAGAAACTTTTCCGTTATGGGCTTCGACAATATTTTTTACAATTGCCAAACCGAGACCAGTACCTGATCGCCCCCTTGTCCTAGCTTTATCAGCTTTATAGAATCGTTCAAAGACAATGGTAGATCTTCTTCAGGAATACCTGATCCCGTATCTTTAATATCAATTTTCACACCGTTATGAAAGGATTCTACCCTCAAGGTCACTTTCCCTTCCTCTGATGTATGACGAATGGCATTATCAATAAGGTTAGTTAGGACTTGTTCAATACGATCAGCATCTGCAAGAACTGGTTTTTCAATATCAAACACTTCATCTTCCAGCTTAATTCCATGTTCCCTTGCTACTCCTTGGAATTTCTTTAAAACTCGCCTGCAAAAGTCTGATATATTCATTTGCTCTGCAGCCAATTGTATATGTCCAGCTTCCATTCGAGCTAGGTCTAGTAATTCATTCACAAGCCTTCCCATTCTTAATGATTCATCGTAAATAATTTGAGCGAGCTCTGTTTTCTCCTCTTCCGTTTCAGCGATACCGTCAATGATGGCCTCACTATAGCCCTGCAACATGGAAATTGGTGTCCGTAGTTCATGAGAAACATTCGCAATAAAGTCCTTTCTAAGTTTGTCATGGAGGCGCTCTTCTGTCATATCTCGAAGTACAGCTACTGCCCCCCTGACATATTGCTTGTCATATAATGGAGTCATCAAAATAACCCAATTTCTTCCTTGGACAACGATTTCACCCATTTGTTCTTTTTCTTCTTCCACCACTTTATTAAAGGTTTCTTGCAATTCCTTAGGTAATTCACCAGATTCTTCAACCTCATAGCCTTGATCATACAACCAAGCCCCTATAAATTCATTTGCAGGTGGGTTAGTAACCATGACAGAACCTTCTCTGTCTAACGTTATTACGCCATCAGCCATGGAGCTTAAGATTAATGAAAGTTGTTCTTTCTCCTGGTTAAGGGCATTTAAATTGGCATTAAGGGTTCTAGCCATTCGATTAAAGGCAATGGCTAATAAACCAATTTCATCATTTGTTAGAATAGGAACCTTCGTATCAAAATTGCCTTTCGCCACTTCCAAAGAAGCACGTCTCATCCTTCGTAAAGGCGAAGTAATTCTTGTTGTTAAGAAGAAGGCAAAGATAGTCGTTAACACAATAGCCAAACCTGCAGATAAAAAGATGATATGTTTCGTTTGACTTGTAGCACCTTCTACTATTTCCAATGATTGATAGAGAAATAATGTTGCATTATCTGCAGTGTATTCCAATGGGATGCCTACTACCATTACTGCATTAGATGATTCCTCACCGTCTATGGGAAAAGATAATTCACCTTGTGTAACAATCGTCTCCCTATCATAAATGGCTTGGGATAATACTTCATCTTCAAAAAATACATCCATCTCAATGTTTTCTTCTACACCTGCAGATGTAAAGAAATAGTGTTCCTCATCAATGAGGATAACTGCTCTCATATCATACGTTTCTGCTATTGTCTGACTGATAGATAAAGCTGTGTCACCCATATTTTCATCTTCTAATAATGCCGCAATAAACGTTGCGTGGTTCATCAGTTGGCTTTCTGCTTGGTCCGTGTGAAAACGTTCAAAATACTGTAACAGCATAATTGTCAAGATGCTTAACACAACTGATACTAATAGGAGGATGGTAAGCCAAAGCTTACCAACTACACTCCGCCAAAGCCACATTATTCTTTCACTGCCTCAAATTTATATCCGACTCCCCACACGGTCGAAATCATATTAGCTGCTTCAGGAGAGACTTTGTTCAGCTTTTCTCTGAGACGTTTAATGTGTGTGTCCACAGTTCTTAAATCTCCGAAAAATTCATAGTTCCAAACATCTTTTAATAGCTGTTCTCTAGCAAATACTTTGTCTGGGGACTGGGCTAAATACAGCAACAATTCATATTCTTTTGGAGTAAGGTTAATGTGTTTTCCGTCAGCCGTTACCCTATGGGCATCATTGTCAATTGTTAAATGTGGGAAAACCAAAACATCCTTCGTCGTCGTCTCAGTTTGTAAGAACTTTGTTGATGAGGATCGGCGCAACAAAGCTTTTACTCGCAGAACAACTTCACGTGGACTAAATGGTTTAACTATATAATCGTCTGTTCCAGCCTCAAACCCTTGGACCCGATTAGCCTCTTCCCCTTTTGCTGTTAGCATTATGATTGGTGTTGCTTTATGTTTTCTTATTTCTTCACACACTTCAATCCCGTCAATACCTGGCATCATCAAATCTAAAACAATAAGATCATAATCAACTTCTAATGCCATTTTCAAAGCTTTTTCACCATTTTCAGCATCATCCACATCGTACTCTTCCCTTTCCAAATACATTTTGAGAAGCCTGCGGATTCTTTCTTCATCGTCAACAACAAGAATTTTTGCTTCTTGTTCCATTGTAAATCCCCCTCGCTACTTATCCTGCGTAATTATTATTAATGAGTACTTGATAATTGTATCATTATATTATTAAGTATAATATGTTAGTCCCATGTTTCAAACGTAATTTTCACAAAAAAGACAATTTTTTCTTAAAACTGAAAAAAATAGCGAAATGGGGATGTTATAGGCTAAAGATTTAAGCCCATTACATCCCTCATAATTATTACGCGTATGAATGTAGTCCTGCAATTACTAAGTTAACGAAAATTAAGTTAAACATAATAATAGCAAAACCAATTACGCACATCCATGCACTTCTTTCTCCATGCCATCCCCTAGAAAGGCGAAGATGTAGGTAAGCTGCATAAAATAAAAATGTAATTAAGGCCCATACCTCTTTAGGATCCCATCCCCAGAATCTTGTCCAAGCAATTTGTGCCCAAATCATGGCAAATATTAATCCACCTAGTGTAAAAATCGGAAACCCGATTGCTATCGCACGATAGCTTAACTCATCTACCGATTGTGGATTTACATTCTTTAAAAATGGCTGAATTGCCCCTCCAATTGGTTTCCTTAATATTAAACGTAGTCCGAAATATAAAATTAAACCACCTAAAATAGACCAAATGACTGTATTTAAATCATCACTGCGAATAATTGCAGGAGTAGAAAGCCATGGGTCGATCCGATTTTCTGTCATTAACTGCCCCTCATTTGGACCAATTAATGCAGGTTTATTATAAACCATTACAGCTTCATTTCCACGTTCATTAATGTATTCAAAAGTAGCTTCATAATCGGCCATTTCAAAACCAATAGCCAATAAAATATAAGCAACAAAGGCGAGAAGAGAAAACATGATAAACTCTAATGCCTTTACTTTTTTCGATGCTTTTGTAAAGTCAATGACACGTATTAGGTAAAGTAATCCACCTGCAAAGCCTATTGCTAAAATCCCCTGTCCTATTGCAACAGTGATGACATGTATCGTTAACCACTCCGATTGCAATGCGGGAATTAAAGGCTGGACCTCCCTTGGAAACATAGAAGCATAAGCAATGATTAACATAACAATGGGCATGGTAAAAAGTCCTAAATAATTACTTTTATATATAGGGTAAATAATAACGAAGGCCAATGCCATACAAATACCTAAAAACGTTGTGTATTCAAACATATTACTAACCGGTGCGAATCCGACTGCATACCAACGTATCCCGAAATAGGCTAATGATGTAATCACTGCCAAAACAGAAACAATATACCCTAATGGACCTGAACGATTTTTTTCTATTCCTTCTTTCGTTCTAAACTTTTTCCCTGTTATGGAAACAGCAAACAGAATCGTTGCAGCTAAATATAAGAAGAATGCAATATGCAAAAAATTACTGCTTAGTTGTATCATTGTCGTCCTCCACTCCTTCTACTTCCTCGTTCTCCTGAATGTTATCTTCTAACTGGTCAATTGGCATCGGAATGGATGTTTCTTCAGATATAGCTTCAAAATCCTTCTTTAAGCCGTGCCAGTTTTTATTGGCATGGCCTGCTATCCAAATTTCGCCATTCCTATTTTGAATCCAAATTCGTCGGTGATGCCAATAGGAGCCTTGAACGAGCCCTATCATAAAAATGAAACCGCCGATAATCAGAATCGGTATTGTTCGGTCCTTTCGGACTGTCAAAGCAGTTACGTTTCTCATATCCACATCAATCATTCTAATTCGATAATTGTTTTCACCATTTAATTCTTCATTCACTTGTATACCGACTAAACTCAGTTCTCCTCTGTCCACCTCAGGGGCCATATCTGGTGGAAATACCTCAAATACAATTCGCGGGTTGTCTGGGATCCGGTTTATCGTTGTCGGCTCTCTTGTAGTCTCGTGTACCTTAAAATTCGGGAAATATTCCACTATTTCAATTCTATAACCATTATCGAATTCATAAACCATATCCGGTTCATATAAATCAACAGTAAACTGAATATCTGACAAATCTTTGTTAGTATCCTCCCCAACAGCTTCCAGGGTAAACGTAAATGCAGCTAGTTCGTTTAATTTAAAGTCTACTTGATACAAAGCAAATTCATTAAATCTTAGCGGATCGTTTACCCTAATATAGTGATGTTTGATTTCTTCCAATTCCGCATCTGCACCAATTGTATCTGTGTCAGCACGTTTCAAAAGTGTTGCGGATGTTTGGAATTTCTGAACTACGGGAGCCCCTGCTCGCTCAAGTGCTTCTCGATACTTTTCGTCTTCCTCGTCATAAAGAACAATTTTAAACTCTTCATTCCTGAGGAAATATTCCCCATTCGTTCCTTTAATTACTACAGTCTCCCCGTCTCTTGCCCAGATATGCTCGTCCACATACATTTCAGGGAAAAAACGCAACATACATCCAATGAGAAAAATAATTAAACCGATATGATTAATATATGGACCCCATCTGGAGAACCTTCCTTTCTCCGCAAGAAGGTTCCCCTTATCCGTTCGAACATTATACCTACGTTGTTTTAAAACCTCTTCTGCTTTCTTAATAGCCTCATCCTGGTTAATTATCTTATCCGTTTTGTTAAACAATTTTTGCCTTTCTAAGAACTTCGTATGTCTTGTAACTTTTTGTGTTTTTAGTGCCCTGTATAAAGGCACGACTCTGTCTAGGCTACAAATAACCAAAGAAATACCTAAAGCAGCAATAAGTAACATGTACCACCATGAGCTATATAAGTTGTGAAATCCTAATTGATAATAGAGCTTACCTAGTGTTCCGTATTCATTTTCATAAAAAGTAGCCGCTCTTTCCCCTGGAGGAAGATACATTTCCTGTGGAAAAATTGTTCCTAGTGTAGAAGTCAATAACAACAACACAATAATCCATATTCCTACTTTTACAGAAGAGAAAAAATTCCATACCTTATCAATAAATGTCTTTCTATATGTTTGCGAACGTCTTGCTACTCCTTCATAACGCATATCTGCCACTTGGCCATCATCTTCTATTAACGGTTTACCACAGGACTCACATAAATACGTTCCAAATGGGTTAACATGGCCGCATTCACATTTCACCTTTTCCATTTTTAAAATCCTCCATTACCTTCCTGGTATTAGCCGTTCTAAAGCTTCTAGTACTTGTTCCTCCGTTTTAGCACCTAATTGTCTTTCTATAACAATTCCATTTTCATCAATTAAAAACACAGTTGGCAGACTTACAACACCGTAAGCATTTGTTACAAGGCTATTTCTGTCAAGAAATAAACGGTAATTTATATCAAACCTGTCCTTATGTCTCTCCACTTGAAGTTTCGATTCATTCACATTTACAGATACAATTTCAACACCTTTTTCACGGTATTCTTCATAATGATCCTTTAAGTATTGCATTTTCTGCCGACAAAAACTACAATATGTAGCCCAGAAGTTCATATATATTCCTTTACCATTTAAATCTTTTAATTCTATTGAATTGTCATCAAGATCTTTAAGAACAAAATTTGGCGCTACATCACCTGCATCCACCAAACCTCGCTCCGTTGAAAAATGGCTATAAAAGGTATATCCAATTGCTGCGATCATTACGAACAATATTGTAGTCCGTATGATTAGTCTTTTTTTGTTTCATCCTTCTCCCCCATTTTATTTTATAAAGATAATATTATGTTAACACTATATCTACGGTGTTAATAGGTTTATACCTCAAGTAATTGTGAACATTATGTGACAGCCAGCTCTCTCAACTGCTTTACTTCATGTGGTTTTAACTCTCTATATTCCCCAGCATTGAGCCCTCTTAAGTTTAAGAAACCATACTGTTCTCGTTTTAACTTAATTACTGGATGACCAATAGCCTCAAACATCCTTCTTACTTGGCGGTTTTTTCCTTCACGGATAGAAATTTCTACAATAGAAGTATTTTTCGCCTTATCTGATCGTGTCACTTTTACTTTTGCAGGGGCAGTTTTACCATCTTCTAAGAGAACCCCCCTTTCCAAATTCTTTAATGTTTCCCTTAACGGAATACCTTCCACTTTAGCTACGTAAGTTTTAAATACTTTAAATTTAGGATGCATCAGTATATTTGCGAAATCTCCGTCATTAGTTAATAACAATAACCCTGATGTATCATAATCAAGTCTGCCGACAGGAAAAATACGCTTATCAGTTGGAATGAAATCAGTTACTACTTTCCTTCCATGTTCGTCATTAACAGTGCTTATTACTCCAGCAGGTTTATATAAAAGGAAATAGACCGGCTCTTCCTTTCCAACAGGAACACCATCTACAACAACTTTATCTTTTTTCAAATCGACCTTTGTACCTAGCTCAGTAACTTTCTTTCCATTGACAGTTACCCTGCCGTCAACAATCAACTGCTCTGCTTTTCTTCTTGAAGTCAACCCAGATTGGGCTATTACTTTTTGTAATCGTTCCACCAATACTCACCTCGAGCATAATATTTTCTATCAACTATTAGTTTCGGCTAGCTGTTTGTATTTTCAAACCCTAATTTTAGCTTTTTTTAATGAAAGAAACAAATAATAAGCCTTTTACTTTACAGTTCGGATGCCAGTACATCACTAATTAATTAGACTCTGATAGTCTTTGTTGTTGATTTATGCTACAGGAGCTCGCTTTCCGCGGGCAACGCCTCAGCCTCCTCGGAGTCTACTGAAAAGGCATGTTTTTCGCCGTTTCAGTAGACGTAGCAATGTGCGTAGCCGTTGCATGTTTTTGATGTCAGCTTTGAGTGCTCT